>JAAYLH010000092.1 GCA_012521995.1 Bacteroidales bacterium
AATACTTCACAAATCAAAAATGCCTGCCAGCCGGTTTACCCGCCGAAGGAGGGCAGACTGGGTTGATCGTTGATCGCAAATCAAAAGGTTTCGGGTATCGGGTTTCAGGTATCAGGTTTTTGGTAAATCGAAAATCAAAATTCGTTAATCGTTGATCGTAAATCAAAGAATCTTTCTCAACCTCAACCTTAAACTTTGAACCAGGAACCTTGAACCCTAAACCCGTCTCTTTCTCAACTCCTGAACAAAAAGGGCTGGAGAAAGTCCATCTTTTTTTACCTTTGCATTTTAATATCCCCTCCCATGAGCGATGCGATCAAGCATGAATGTGGTGTGGTGCTGCTGCGGCTGCTGAAGCCCCTGGAGTACTATGTATCACATTATGGCACAGCCTTTTACGGATTAAACAAGCTTTACCTTTTGATGGAGAAGCAGCACAACCGGGGCCAGGATGGGGCGGGGATGGGTTGCATCAAATTTGGGGTACCTCCCGGTGCGCGTTACATGAATCGCATGCGCAGCAATGACCCCAACCCCATCAAGACCATCTTCGACCAGATCACGGGCAATTTCGCGAAAGCGGGCGATAAACATCCCGAACGCCTGGCCGATGTGAACTGGCTGAAAAACAACATGGACTTTTTCGGGGAGCTGTACCTGGGGCACCTTCGCTACGGCACCTTTGGCAACAACAGCGTCGACGCCGTACATCCATTCCTGAGGGAGAACAACTGGATGTCGAAAAACCTGATGATCGCAGGCAACTTCAACCTGACCAATGTGGATGAGCTGTTCGACAGCCTTGTACACATAGGCCAGCATCCCAATGAGACCAGCGATACGGTGACCATCCTTGAAAAAATGGGGCACTTCCTGGACGAGGAAAACGAAGACCTGTACCGAAAATTCAAGGCAGAAGGCCATACAAAAAAAGCCATTTCGCCGATGATAGCGCGTAACCTCGACTTGCAGAACGTGCTGAAGAAAGCCAGCAAATACTGGGATGGGGGCTATGTGGTGGCAGGGATGCTGGGGCACGGCGATGCCTTTATTATGCGTGACCCGGCAGGGATACGGCCAGCATTCTATTATCGCAATGACGATTTTCTGGTGGCCGCCAGTGAGCGCCCGGCCATTCAAACTGCCTTCAATGTTCCCCTGGAGCTTGTAAAGGAGTTGCAGCCGGGGCATGCCCTGGTGGTAAAGCGTGACGGGAACACTTCTGAGGTATTGGTTCGGGAGCCCCTGAAAAAAGCCTCCTGCAGCTTTGAACGCATTTATTTCTCGAGGGGAACGGACGCCGACATCTACATGGAACGTAAACGCCTGGGAAAACAACTGGTGCCTGCCATCCTGAACACAATCAATCACGATCTGGAGAACACAATCTTTTCTTATATTCCCAATACAGCCATCAGCGCCTTCTGGGGCATGATGGAGGGGCTAAACAGCTTTTGTGATGAGGTGAAGAAGGAAAGGATACTGGATATGCGCGAGAGGCTTGATCACGAGAAGCTTGAAAAGATCATGGCCCTGCACCCGCGCGTAGAACAGATCGCGGTGAAGGACGCCAAGCTGCGTACCTTCATTACGGCCGACAGCGCCCGCGAAGACCTGGTGGCCCACGTATACGACGTTACCTATGGGGTGGTGAAGCGGGGCGAAGACACCCTGGTGGTAATTGACGATAGTATTGTCCGGGGCACTACTTTGAAAAAAAGCATCATCCGGATGCTGGATCGCCTGGGGCCCAAGAACATCGTCATTGTTTCGTCGGCACCCCAGATCAGGTATCCCGACTGCTATGGTATTGATATGGCACGACTGAATGAGTTCATTGCCTTCCGAGCCGCAATAGATCTGCTAAAAGAAACGGGGCAGGCAGGCATCATCAGCGATGTGTACAAACGATGCAAGGAACAGGAGATGCTTCCCCGCGAAGAGACCACCAACTGCGTGAAGGAGATCTACAGGCCCTTCCGGCCCGAGGAGATTTCGGCCAAGATCGCCCAGATGCTCCATCCCCCACAGGTTAAGGCCAACATTGAGATCGTGTTCCAGACCATTGAAGACCTGCATACAGCCTGCCCGGGCCATACGGGCGACTGGTATTTCACGGGCAACTATCCTACCCCGGGGGGAAATAAAGTGGTCAACCGCTCTTTTATCAATTACATTGAGGGGAGGAACGAGCGCGCCTATTAGGTTCAGGTTCGGGGTTCGGGGTTTGAGGTTTGGGGTTAAACGTTTGTAATTCAGGGTTTAAACCTGACTACGGCTGGCAGGTTTTTTGATCTTAGATCTTAACCATGCCAACCCGACAACTTGACAACTTCACAACATTTACTGTGAACCAACTTCATACATCAAGTTCAATGCTTCCTTCTATCATTCAAACAGGGTTACTCCAAATCCTTCAGGAAAAAAACGGGGGTTCGCCAGCCCTGCTGGATGTTCGTTCAGTGGGAGGCGGATGTATCAACGATGCCCAAGTGGTAAAAACCAATCAGGGATGGTATTTCATTAAATACAACCATGGCAGCCTTTACCCGGGAATGTTTGAGGCAGAGGCACGCGGCCTGAAGATCCTGGAGAAAGCAGATGCGGTCAGGGTGCCCCAGGTGATTGGAACGGGAATTGCTGGTAAGTATGAATTCCTGATGCTTGAATACCTTGAGAGCGGGCGACAGGAGAAACACTTCTGGGAGCATTTCGGGCGGGGACTGGCCGGGCTGCACAAGCATGCCGCAAAGCAATTTGGCCTGGATCACGATAACTACATTGGCAGTCTGCCCCAAAGCAATGCCTTCAGCAATCACTGGAAAGACTTTTTCATTTCCCAAAGGATAGAGCCTCAATTGCGCCTTTCGAGGCAAAGCGGCAAAGCAGACAGCCATCTGGTCAGCCTTTTTGAGCAATTGTTTGCCCGCCTGGATGCCTTCTTCCCCCAAGAGCCCCCTGCCCTGTTGCACGGCGACCTGTGGAGCGGAAATTACCTGCCAGGCCCCGATGGAGAAGCTGTCATCATTGACCCCGCCGTATATTACGGCCACCGCTATATGGACTTGGGCATGACCAGGTTGTTTGGAGGCTTCAGCCCTGAATTTTACATGGCCTACCAGGAGGAATACCCACTGGAGAGCCACTGGAAGGAAGGGCTGGAGATTGCCAACCTTTACCCCCTGATGGTCCACCTGAACCTCTTTGGAGGAGGCTATCCGGGCAGCGTCAGGCAAGTCTTGAAAAAGTATTCCTGATCAGCCTGTTTTTCGGGTCTTTTAAATAAAAATAATCATTAGTGTCCGGTTAAAATTACGAGATACTCCGCTACGCTCAGTATGACAAGCACTTTGAGAAATTTAGGGATTGGAGGGGTTGGTTGGGGCTTCGCCCCAACCAACCCCTCCAATCCACACTTTTATAAACCGTAAAAGACTGTAATTCTGAGCGTAACGGAGTGAAGCGAAGAACCTCGTAATCAAAATAATATTTTATAGGACAATAGTGAAAAATAATATTTCTTAACTTTATGGGATAAGTTTGAACCCTAATTTCCCACGCGGCTGAAAAGTCATTAATTCCAAGGCCATGAAAAAACGCTCTACTCTTTTGTTTTCCCTGTTATTTGTTAGCCTGGGCCTGATGGCCCAGATTACCGGCCCACGCAATATCCCATCGGAGCATTATCCTAACCTGGCGGTCGCTGCTGACTCCCTCAATCAATACGGTACCGCCTCAGGAGGAGTCACTTTTATCCTTGCAGGCGATGCCGTTTTCGATCACAGTGCGCCCATCTCTTTTACCGCTACGGGCACTGCTACGGCTCCCATCGTCTTTGAATGGGATGGCACAGGTGCACGGCCCATTCTGAATATTTCAGGCACCACCGACAACGGTGAAGGCGGTCTTACCTTCTCGGGCAGTGATTACATCACCGTTGACGGCCTCGATATCCGCAACCCCGACGGGCTGCTGGAAAGCGGTATTGTCTTTCAAAATGCCTCTGCTACAGACGGTTGCCACTTCAACCTGGTCAGAAATACCCACATCACCCTTGATAAGACCAATCCAAATCAAACCCAGGGCGTCATGCTGAATGCCCTGACCGCCCCCACAAGCATTGAAGGCGCCATGAACAACAACCATTTTATCGACAACGTCATCAGCAATGCTGCCTTTGGCTATTATCTTGAGGGCAATACAAGCACCACCGAGCTGATGAGTTTCGGAAACCTTGTGGGAAGCACAGAATCGGGCGAAAGCCTTATTGACGACATTGTATTTTGCGGGGTCTATTTCCGCAGCCAGAACGGGGGTACCGTTCACGGCACCACCATCAGCAATATGGTCCGCATCGGCGATGGAACCACCGCCCCGGCAGCCATTTCCACCACCAGCGGAAATCCTTCAGCCATCCTGACCTTTCCCTTCAATATTTTCGACAACACAATCCTGGAGGCCCATTCCTCCTTCACCAGCATTTTCGGGATGTACATCAATGCCCGCAAGTCGGTCCATAACATTTACAACAACACCCTGCATAACATCACCGCCACGGGTGGGGGCAACAATACTGCCACGGGGATTATGCTGTTTGCCACCGATGTCGAGGCCAATATTTACAACAATATGATCAGTGGCGTTGCTGCCCCATCTTCTGAATTGTCGACGGCCCCCGTCAGCAAAGGCATTGAAATCCGTACGTTTGCCTCAGCCCATGTTTACCACAATTCCGTCAGGCTCGAATATGATGCCCTGAGTACGATCCACCATTCGGCTGCTTTTTACCTCAATAACAGCTCAAGCACCGTTGATCTGCGCAACAATATTTTCGTGAACCTTGCCAATCCTTCTCTTGGTGGAACGGGCTATATGGCTGCCTTCTTCAAAAGCACCAACACCTTTTCCAATCTGAGCGCCACCACCGACAACAATGTCTATTATGCCGGGTCTGCAGGTCCCGCCAATCTGTTGTTTTACGGGCATAATTCAAGCGCCCCCCTTATAGCCCAGACCCTGGAGGAATACCAGCTTGCCGCAGCTACGATTGACCAGAACAGCTACACAGAAAACGTTCCTTTCCTGGGGGCTGATGAGCTGCACATCGATCCCCTTGCCAATAGTATTGTACGGGGCAATGCACTGCCCGTCACCGACCCCATTGTCGTGGATTTTGATATTGACGGCTTTATCCGCGACCCTGAAACCCCCGATATCGGCGCCCAGGAGTTGCCCGAAATCACCTTGCTCCTTGCACAGAACCCCTATCCCGAAAACAATGCTGAAGAAGTTTCCGTCAATCTCGTGTACTTCGGGTGGGAATACCTCAACGAGCCCAATACCCTTGAGCCTGCAGGATTTCATCTGATGCTGGCCACTGATGCCGCTTTTGAAAATCCCCTGGACCTCTTTGAGCCCTGGATTCCTTATGTCAGCGGGCAGGAGGAATACATCTACAGCCTGCCCGAAACCCCCATCCTTGATTTTGAAACCACCTATTACTGGCAAATCATCCCCTCGCTTAACCAGGAGGTGATTCCCGAAGAACCGGGAGCTGACACCTGGATCTTCACCACCGAAACAGAAACCTTCCCCTATCCCCTGGCGGCCTTCAACCCGCTGCCTGCAGATGAAGCCACCGATGTGGAATCAGATCTTACGGAGTTATCCTGGGAGTATGACCACGATCCCCTCTATGCTTTGCCTGCTGGCTTCCACGTATATATGGGCCAAACCGAAGCCCCTGGGGAAGAAGACCTGATTGGATGGGCTGAATTTATTGAAGAAAAGACCATCTATACATTCACCTTCTCCGATGGCAGTGAACTCCTCCCCTATGAGTCTGCCTGGTACTGGAAGATCGTCCCCACGGCAGACCAGGATAATGGCCCAATGGCCCCGGATGCCGTAGTGTGGTCCTTTACAGTGGAGTCGGATCCCTATGTGGGCATTGACGATCCCCTGGCCGGCAAGCCGGTGTTCTACCCCAACCCCGCTCAAGATCGCCTGAATGTTCAGGTGAAAGAGGCGGGCATCCTTAAGATTTTTGACATCACCGGGAAGAAACTCGCTGAAATGAATGTGGCAGCAGGCTTGAATACCATTGACCTGAACGGTTTCCCGAAAGGGATACTCCTGATGCAAGTGGTCAGCGGCAGGGAAGTGATCACCCACAAGGTCAGCCGCCGTTAGGCTCCTGTTTCTGACCCGTTTCGCTGAGGCGAAACCATACATAGCGTTCATTCTGGCCGATCTCAACAAGGCCGGCGCTGATCATATTGACAAGAATATTCTCGGCCTTGTATCGCGGTATATCGGCTAGTTTTGAGAACTTGTTCAGGGTGATGAAGGGATGGGCATTGAGATAAGACATCAGGATACGCTCATTATCTGAGTATTTTATCACTATACCCCGCTCACTGCTTTGCCGCTTCCAGAGCTTGATCTGCAAAGGTGTGGCAAGGATGTTCTGGTCGCCTACCCTCACATAGGCCATCCAGCGGTCTTCTTCTGTCAGCACAAAGGCAGGCTTCACCTTCAGGGCAGGCACATCAATCTCGAGCACCTGCTTGCCGTCGATGTTCCAGGGGCGGAAGGCAAAGTCGATCTCGGGCTTGCAATACATGCCTGCAGCGGCTTCTATCATATGATACTCCTCGTCGGTGCGCACCCCTGCAATGACCCCGTTGTCCTTCACCCCGATAAGCAGCTTCCCCCCGTCAGTATTGGCAAAAGCCACCAACGTACGGGCAATCTTACGGCTGTCATTCACCTGGAATTTGAAATCGAGCTGTTGATGCTCGCCCTGGGCAATGAGGTTATGGATATAACGGGACATGGAGCAGTTCAAAGTTAGGGGTTCAAGGTAGAGGTTGAGGTTAAGAATATGCGGTCACTTATTAAAATGGGAAGATAAAAAAAGAAACCACCAGACTTCCCATTGAATAAAAAAGAGTAAAAAAATTATGCGCGATGTCCTTCACCGAGTTTAAATTCCTCCACGATCTTATATAAGGGACCCTGTGGGCGTAGAAAGCTTTCCATAAGGTAGAAGGACCCTGTAGGGACTTTTGCAAATTTCTGACCGTTAAATTCGCTTTCCAGGGCACGCAGGCCAAGGGTGTCCTGAATGTATTTGATGCGTCCGATGGTCAGGTGGGGTGAAAAGAACTTTCTGTCGGGCTCATACCCGAGGGGCGACAGGAAATGGTTAAGGCTGTGGTACAGGTCTTCCAGGGTTTTGCTGTTGCGAATGCCCAGCCAGATCACATTGGGCTGGCGGGTACTGCCAAAGGTGCCGCAGCCTTCCACCGAAAAGGAGAAGGGCGGGAAGTTGGCGGCGCCCAGGTGCAAAGCTTCCATAATGCCATCCACCTGTTCATTGGGCGTATCGCCGAAGAATTTAAGCGTAAGGTGCAGGTTTTGAGGCGATACCCAGTTTACCCTGGCCTCGCTCAGTTCTTGTCTGAAAGCCTCCATTGCCTTTTCCAGGGCATCGTTCAGGGGCACTTTCACGGCACAGAAAAGTCGTCTCATATTTGCAAGAAATTTTATTTGGTCAATTCGCGAAAACCGATTAATTTTGCAAACTACAAAAGGGGAATTAGCTCAGTTGGCTAGAGCGTTTGGCTGGCAGCCAAGAGGTCATCGGTTCGAGCCCGATATTCTCCACCCAAACCCGGCTCCTGAAAGAGGCCGGGTTTTTTTTATTGTTGCTCCTTCCAGAGGTCGTGAAAGGACTTGGGCGCCATTTTGGGCAGCTCACGCCGCTTGCCCCACGATTTTCCAAAGAAAATCTGCATCCCCATATTCTTCAGGCCCGGCTTCACCATATTAAGCCATTTACGCTTTCCCATAAATGTTTTAAAAGCACGCATGCCCCATTTTTCCCATGGGGTATTCAGGCCTTCGCGCACGCTGAGGTTACGGTTGTTCAGCAGTTGTTGGTGTAGGTCAATGTTTACGGGGCAAACCTCAGTGCATTTCCCGCAAAGGCTGGAGGCAAATGAGAGGTGATTGTATTCGGCCAGTCCGCGCATATGAGGAGCGATAACGGCGCCAATGGGTCCTGAATAGACGTTTCCGTAGGCGTGGCCGCCAATGTTGTGGTATATGGGGCAGGCGTTCAGGCAAGCCCCGCATCGAATACACGACAAGGCCCTGCGTTGGGGAACGCTCGAAAGCAATTGTGTCCGTCCATTGTCGACCAATACTACATACATCTGGCTGGGGCCATCGCCCTCATCCTTTCGGCGGGGCCCGCTCACCAACGAATTGTAGACCGTCACCTGCTGACCTGTCCCGTGGGTGGCCAACAAAGGCCAGAAAAGATCAAGGTCATCCAGTGAGGGGATAATCTTGTCAATGCCCGTCACCACTACATGTACAGGGGGCATGCTCATGGCCAATACCCCATTGCCTTCGTTCTCGGTAAGCGCCACAGCTCCTGTGCCCGCCACCAGGAAATTGGCCCCTGTGATCCCGGCCTGTGCCTTTTCAAACTGCTCACGAAGCGTGGTACGAACAAATGCCGTGATCTGGGCGGGCGTGGAATCTTCAGGCAGACCGAACTTCTCGTGAAAGATCTTCGACACATCAGCAGCCGAACGATGCATGATGGGCGTAATGATGTGATAGGGCTTATCATTGCTCAGCTGAACTATGTATTCGCCCAGGTCGGTCTCAATGGTTTCAATGCCGTTCTTTTCAAGGAATTCGGTGAGCCCAATTTCCTCGGTAACCATCGATTTCGACTTAACCACCAGCTTTACGTAATTCCTTTCGAGCACTTCCAACACAGCCTTGCATGCCTCTTCAGAATCCTGCGCCCATAGCACCTTTCCCCCGTGACGCCCGAAATGATGCTCAAAATCTTTCAGCAGATCCTCCAGGTTTTCCATGGCACGATAGCGCTTCATGGCAGCCCTTCGCCGAGCAAGCTCAAGATTGCTGTACTGTTTTTTTCCCTGGACTACCGCTTGATTATACTTCCCTATATTATGGGCAAGGGTAGCTCTGTGAGCCAGGTCGAAGGCCTTTTTTTCGCTGTCGACAAGAAATTTTTCGTGCGTCAAAGTCATTGAAAACCAAATATTTTAAGCTTGATGAATGGCTTGTTAAAGCTCGTCGTCAGCCATGTCTTCCATATCTTCATTTTCCTGGTCGAAGTCGTCATTTTCGTCCTTCCAGGCAATTTTATTGATCCGTCGCGAATGACGACCGCCTTCAAAGTCGGTTTTCAGAAAAATGTCGGCAATTTGCAGGGCAGTTTCTTCCGAGATAAAGCGTGCAGGTAAGGCCAGCACATTGGCATTGTTGTGCAGGCGCGCAAGCCTCCCGATCTCCACTTTCCAGCACAGGGCCGAACGAATCCCCTGATGCTTGTTGGCGGTCATATTTACTCCATTCCCGCTGCCACAGATCACAATCCCGAAATCATGCTCCCCCGCTTCTATGGCCGAAGCAAGCGGATGCACCGCATCAGCATAGTCGGAACTCTCCTCCGAATGCGTTCCGAAATCCTTTATTTTACAGCCCTTCTCAACTAAAAAAGGGATCAGGCGTTGCTTCAGCAAAAATCCGGCATGATCACATCCGAGGGCTATCCTCAAGCCATTTGTTACCATTGTTAATAAAGTTTTTTGAGGTCTGTAAATAACAAAGCTACAAAGAAATTGTACAAAATTAATTTTTAATTACTTAAGCGCAGCAAGGCCCAAATATTTGTAAAAGCCTGAATGTACTTTCCCTTCATTCCCAACACCTTGGGTTTATCAACAAGCAATTGTTAATAAATAGGGGGCCGCATGCTCGTTATTTTTAGTAAAAATATTTGCAATTTTCAAAATCAATTTTGCATAAAAACTTTCAACAGATTTACAAGGAAAAGGCAGGTGGATTTATAAATATCTCTCCACAATCTTTCAACAAAACAAGCCTGAAAAAAAGCTGTTCATAACCCAAAACTTATCACCATCCCTGGCTCCTAACAAGCTGTTAATATCTTTACAATATCCTGATAATCCGTTCTTTTTTTAAGCCACCCCAGTTAATAAACTGTTAATTACCTTTAATAACAATCTTTATCAAGTAAATTTGCATAATTTTATCAACTCCATCAACAGCCTAATTAACACATAATTTAATTTTAAAAAAGAATATTTATTATTATTGGTCGGAAAAGTTTTGAGGCTTTAAAAGGGGAAAAAATTAAATTTATTTGAATGTGATGGTGGGGGGGCAAATGAAGATTGGATTATAAAAAAAAAGTCGTAAATTTGATAATTCTTTAAAATCAAGTTTTTTAAAATCTCAAAACAAGTTTTTACTGGCTTAAAGGTATTGCGTTTTAAGCAGTGACATTGTGTAATTTTTTTAAAAGAAAAGAATATGGCAAAAATTAAAATTTTGGTTGTTGAAGACGAAAGTATTGTAGCCAAGGATATTCAGAACAGTCTGAAAAAACTGGGTTACCAGGTACCGACCACTGTGAACAGTGGAGAAAAAGCCATAGAGGAAATTGAGGACAATCGCCCTGACCTGGTGCTTATGGATATAATGCTTAAAGGCCAGATGACCGGTATTGATGCTGCCAATGTCATTAAGGAGCGATTTGGAGTCCCGGTCATTTTCCTTACTGCTTATGCTGACGACAATACGCTGAGCAAGGCCAAAATCACTGAACCTTACGGGTATATCATCAAGCCCTTTAAGGAAAAAGAACTGCAGACCACCATCGAGATGGCCATCTACAAGCACGAAAAAGATGAAGTCGTTAAGAAAGAGCGTGATCTGTATCATTCCATCATCGAAAATAAAGAGTCGAAAGACAGCATCTTTGTCCGCGCCGACTATCGTTTGAACAAGATTAATTTCGACGATATTTTCTATGTGGAAGCCCTGAAAGATTACGTGGTGATCAACACCTCCGACAACAGCTATACCACCCATACCACCATGAAGGAAATGGTGCGCATCCTGCCCTCTAAGGATTTCGTGCGTATTCACCGTTCCTTTATCGTGAACCTCAGCAAGATTTTCTCCATCAAGTATCCCGACCTGGTGATTGAAGGCAAAATGAAGGTGCTCCCCATTGGTGGCCTTTACCGCAAAGAACTTTACAGCCGTTTGAACCTGATTTAGAGCGCTGTAAAACATATACGAAAGACGGTTTCCTTTTGAGGAGACCGTCTTTATTTTTGCTCTCGGGCGCCTTCTTTTTAACCTCCCCTGCCTGGATACAATTCCTATTACATTTTTATAATTTATTTAAAATCAATGTATTATGATTTCACTGATATTTTATGGTAAGGGTTTAAACTAGGAGTCAGATTCTTGTTAAGAATGAAAAAAAATCCCGCTGTCTGGCGGGATTTTTTAATTCAGAAAAGGGGAGGCTATTCGACCATCTCCAAATCAATCTCCTTCTTCAGGAGGTCGGTTTTTTTGATCTTTACTCTTACGGGACTTCCCAGTTTATAAACCTTATGCTTGTTGTGGCCAATGACCTGGAAGTTATCTTCATCGAGGTAATAATAATCGTCGGCCAGGTCGCTCAAACGGACCATGCCTTCCACCTTATTTTCGGTGATTTCGACAAAGATGCCCCATTTACTGACACCTGAGATCAGTCCTTCAAATTCCTGCCCGATCTTATCGTCCATAAATTCAACCTGTTTAAGTTTAATGGAGTCGCGTTCAGCGTTTTGGGCTTTCTTTTCCATATCGGAGGACTGTACGCAGAGCTCTTCATAAAGCTCTTCCGGAGCACTGGGTTTTCCGTGCGCATAATCGAACAGAAGGCGATGGGCCATCATGTCGGGATAGCGACGGATGGGGGAGGTGAAGTGACTGTAAAAAGCAAAGGCAAGGCCGTAATGGCCAATGTTTTGGGTTGAATATTCGGCTTTGGCCATTGAGCGGATGGCCAGGGTTTCAATAAGGTTTTCCTCCCCTTTTCCCTGGGCGTCTTCCAGTAATTGATTGAAGGAAGAGGAGATGTTTTTGCGGGTATCAATTCTGAGTTTATACCCCAGCTTGGCCACAAATTCTGAAAGGGTACTTAGTTTTTCAAGGTTTGGTACATCGTGGATACGATAAACAAAGGTCTTTGGTTTTGCCTTCCCTTTGGTTTTACCAATGTGTTCGGCCACCGTGCGGTTGGCCAGAAGCATGAATTCTTCGATCAGATGGTTGGCTTCTTTCTGTACTTTAAAATATACTTCAAGGGGTTTGCCTTTTTCATCGAGCTTAAATTTCACTTCTTCCTTGTCGAAACTAATGGCGCCTTCTTTCATTCGGCGGCTTCTGAATATTTGAGCCAAATCATTGAGGGTCAATATGGCCTCGCTCAAGGGGCCTTTGCCTTCTTCGATAATTTGCTGTGCCTCTTCATAGCTGAACCTCTTGTCGGAATTGATGATGGTTTTGACAAGCCTGTATTTCAAAATTTTTCCCTTTTCATTGATATTGAAGATCACCGAGAAGCAGAGCTTATCGGTATTGGGGTTTAATGAACACAGGTTGTTTGAGAGGTTTTCAGGGAGCATTGGGATAGTACGGTCGACCAGGTAAATACTGGTGGCACGGTTGATGGCTTCCTTGTCGACAATGCTTCCTTGTTTAACATAGTGGGTCACATCAGCAATGTGGACGCCTATCTCATACAGGTTTTCGTCCAGTTTTTTGTAAGAAAGCGCATCATCAAGGTCCTTTGCATCAAAGGGGTCGATTGTAAAGGTGAGGGTGTTGCGGAAATCCTCGCGTCGTGCAATTTCTTCCTCGGAGATATAGCCGGGTATTTTTTCGGCTGCTTTTTCCACTTCGGGTTCAAAGCGTGCAGGCAAGCCGTACTGGGCCAGGATTGCGTGCATTTCCACCTCGTTGTCGCCCGGTTCGCCTAATACTTCTATGATTTTCCCGAAAGGGTTTTTAGCCGGATGGGCCCATTCGGTAATCTCGGCTATGACTTTCTGGCCATCTTTAGCACCATTAAGGTTTTCAAGCGGAATGAAAATATCAACGGGCATGTTTCTGCTGTCGGGCACCAGGAAAGCGTACTTGGGGCTGAGCTGAAGGATACCCACCCAGGTCTTGTTGGGACGTTCGATGACTTCAATGATCTCGCCCTCGGTTTTACGGTCTTTTCTTTTGGGAAACAGCCGCACTTTTACAAGGTCATCGTGCAGGGCATAACCCGTGTTGTTGGAGGCAATATACACATCCTCAAGCAATTCCTTGGTAATGATATACGCCTTTCCTGTTTGTTTCATATCGACGCGGCCCGAAATAAATGGCCCTATCTTTTTCTGTTTTTCTGCATAAAGTGGGTTGAGTTTAAACTTGCCCTTATAGGCCTCGAGTAAAATGTTTTCCTTTGCCAGGGCATACAACACCCCTGAAATGAACTTCCGGTTTTCCTGCCCCAGGGGGCCCAGGGCCTTAGCTACTTGTTTATAGTTGTAGAGGGCTTCGCGATGCTTATTAAAAAGATTCTCGATTTCTTCCCTCAGTTCAGTTTTAATGTTTTCTTTCTTTTTTGCCATATCATTAATTAAATCAATGCGTTAATATTTAAAGACCGTTTAAGTCAATAACTTTGCAATTTAAGGTTTTTTTGCGGAGGAAAGGCTTTGTTTTTTGTAAATTTATGGTTGATTTAATTAGAATAAAGGAATAAATATGGCAGGTAATTTCGAAATATTGCTTGAAAAGCTCGATGCATTCATCAGGCGGTATTACCTTAATTTGCTTATTAAGGGGGGATTACTGTTCGGAGCAGGGTTTCTGTTGCTGTTCCTGGTCTTTGCTCTGTTTGAACATTTCGGGTATTTTGGCAGCCTGATTCGGAGCATTCTTTTTTATGGATTCCTGGCCTTTAATTTGTTTGTGTTTATTCGCTATGTGTTAAGGCCGCTGGCAGGTTTTATGCGGATTGGCAAAAGGCTTGAAGCCCCTGAAGCCGCAAGGATCGTTGGGAATCACTTTAAGGATGAGATACGCGACAAAATTACCAATGCCCTTGAATTGCGCCATTTCCTGGACCAAAATCCTGAAGGAAAAGAGCTGATCATGGCGGGGATTGATCAGAAGTCAGGTTTTGCCCTTCAGGTGCCTTTTCTGAGGGCCATTGATTTTAAGGCCAACACCAAATACCTTCCGTATTTCCTGATCCCGCTTGTAATTTTCATAGGCTTTATATTGGTGAAGCCTGGATTCCTGTTTGAGCCTGCCCGCAGGATTGCGCAGTACGAAATGCAGTTTGAAAAACCTGCTCCCTTTTCCTTTAAGATTGAAAATTCCTTACAGGGTTTTCAGGGAGAAAACATTACCCTGCAAGCGCGGAGCCAGGGTTCGCTGCTCCCGGCGAATGCATCTGTTCGCTATGGGGGAGGAGAGTTCCTTATGCAGGCTGACGGGAAAGGCTTGTTTACACACCCCTTGCGTAATATACAAGAATCCTTTGAATTCTTTATTGAGTCGCAGGGTTTCACCTTTGGGCCTTATCAGCTGGAAGTGAGGAAAAAGCCTGCCTTTAGTCATTTTACGGTTAAAATTGTCAACCCCTCCTATACTGGCTTGGGTTCCCAGGAATTCAGCAATGTTGGGGATTTAATGGTTGCTGAAGGTGCAAGGCTTCTCTGGGAGTTTTATACCCGTGGAAGCGGCTCCGTGGTTTTTAAGCTGGAGGAAGAAGAAAAAGTGGTGGAAGAATTGAGACCGGGGGTTTTCCAGGTCGATCACCGTGCCGGGAAATCATTCTCTTATGAGGTATTTGCCTGGAATGAAGAGATAGGTAAGGGTGACTCACTGGCTTATTTTGTTCAGGTGAAGCCCGATGCCTGGCCTCAAATCCAGATAGAAGAACAGCAGGATTCGGTATTGATGTCCCACCTGTTTTTCCGGGGGCTTATCCAGGATGATTATGGTTTTAGCGGGCTTGAGTTCAGGTACAGGCTGGTGGAGGAAAGAGACAGGAACCCGGAACAAGAAGGCGAATTCATTGCCGAAAAGTTGGCATATGACCCTGTCAGTTTAAACCAGACCTTCTACCATCATTTTGATTTGAATTCGGTGTACGTCAATCCGGGTGAGACGGTCGAATATTTCTTCATTGTATTTGATAATGATGGGGTTAATGGGGCAAAGTCAAGCCGAAGCCGCTTGTTTTCCTTTTACGTTCCCAATGAGGAAGAATTGCTTGCACAAAGCAGGGAAAATAATGAACAATTTAAGGGAGAAATGAATACCGGGATTTCGGGGGTGAAGGAATCGAGACGTGAAATTGAAGAAATCAGGCGTCAAATGCTTGAAACAGAACGATTTAACTGGGAACAAAGGGAAGCCTTAGATCAATTGTTGAAGAAACAGGAGGAGATTCAGGAAAACTTTAAACAACTTAAAGAAACCCGGGAAAAGAATGAAGTGCGAGATGAGCAGTTTATGGATACTTCTGAACGGATCAAGGAAAAGCAGGAAGAACTCGCCCGGCTTTATGAGGAAGTATTGTCGGATGAGTTGAAAGAACTGATGGAAAAAATCAGGCAGGAACTGGACAGCCTGAACCGTGAGCAGGTATATCAAATGCTCGATCAGATGGAATTTGAAATGGGGCAGTTGGAAAACCAGATGGACCGTGCCCTTGAATTTTTCAAGCAACTTGAACTGGAACGTCTGCTTGATCGCAGCTTAAGCAAGCTTGAAGAGATAAAAAAAGAACAGGACAAGCAAATTGAGAATTCCGCATCAGGTAATCTTGACGATGATCAAATTACTGAAAACCAGAAGGATATTAACGAAGAAATGCAAAATCTTTCTGAAATGATGGAGGAATTCAGGGAGAAAAATAAACAGCTGAATCGGCCTCATGATGTGGAAGATACAGGTGGATTGGAACAATCAATACAGGATGAATTAGGCGATGCCTTAGAGCAGATGGAACAGGGGCATATGCAACGTTCGGTAGGCAATCAGAAGAGCGGAAGGCAGCAAATGGAACAGTTGAGCATGAGCCTTCAGCAAATGCAGCAAAGGATGAATGAAGAACAGCTTGCAGAAGATGTCCGTGCCCTGAGAACAATCCTTGAAAACCTGTTGAAATCCAGTTTTTCACAAGAAGAATTATTGCTTGAAGTCCGTAATGTAAACGTGAATGACCCCCGCTTCGTGGAGATGATCCAGGAACAACGCAAGATCCAGGAAGATCTTAAAATGGTAGAGGATTCACTGGTGGCTCTGGGAAAGAGACAATTGCAGATAGGCGCCTTTGTAAACCGTGAAATTGGTGAGATCAATATGAACCTCGCCCAAGGAATGGAAGACCTTGTGAACCGTCGAAGATATCAGGGTGCAAGCCGTCAACAATTCGTGATGACACATATAAATAATTTGGCCCTGCTGCTGAATGAAAGTCTTCAGAATATGCAAATGCAGATGGGTATGAATGGTTCAGGAGATCCGCAAAGTGGAGGGCAAATGCCTGCTGATTTTCCCGGGATGCGGCAAATGCAGGAACAACTAAATCAAATGCTTGAGCAAATGCAGCAAGGGCACCAACCCATGCCGGGCCAAAGCGGGCAGCCTATGTCGGTAAGCGAGCAACTTGCCCGGATGGCTGCCGAACAGGAGGCTATCAGGAATCAATTGCGGGGCTTGTCTGAGGAATTGAAAAGGGCAGGGGAGGACGGTAGGGCCTTGGACCAATTGCAGCGTGATATGGAACGTACAGAGCTCGATATTGTGACAAGGAACATTAGCAGGCAAACCATTCAACGTCAACAAAGGATCCTTACCCGCCTGCTTGAACATGAGCGCGCTCAACTTCAGCGAGAACAGGAGGAACGCCGGGAGGGCACCACAGCAAAAAATTATGAAATAAGTAACCCTGCCGACGTTTTTGAGTATAATAGGATAAGAAACCGTGAGTTGGAAATGCTCAGGAGCCTGCCTCCGGGGCTGAAACCTTTCTACCGGTCGCTTGTAGAAACCTATTTCCTTAACGTTGAATGACATCAGCATGGTAGAACTTGAGAAACACCTGCGCCTAAAAGCCCGTAAAGAAGAGATTCACAAACTGGAAGCTTTCGTTGAAAAGGTATGTGACCAGTTTAACATTTACCATTCTTATTTTGGTAACATCCTTTTCTCTGTCTCAGAAGCTTTTGAGTTTGCTATTAGCGAGAAAGGTGATAGGCTTAAATATATAGATGTATACTTTGAGTCAAGACCTCATGGATTGGTTTTCAAGGTTTCCCTGTCCGACCGTTTCTTAGAAATAGCGGCTCTGTTTCAGGACGATGTAGATAAAGCCCTGGAAGCGGAAGAAATCTCTGATTCGGAACGGAGCATGGTCATGATCCGTATGCTCAGCGATGAAGTGAATTTTGACGCCAAGACTGAACTTATGGAAATGGTGTTCTATATCACCAGCATCAATCAGCATTTGACACGTGAACGGATACGGCTGCTGGATGAATATTTCGAAAAAATCAACATCAAAAAACCTGCCTGATTGAAAGCCACAGGCCACATTGATTTCTTTTTTGAGGAGGTAATTATTCCCGGGTTTTCCAGAAAGAAGGCCCGGGAATGGATTATGAATACAATAAAGGAAGAGGGGGGATGTCTGGGTGATATCACTTTTGTGTTCTGTAATGACGATTATTTGCTTAGACTCAACCTTGAATACCTGGAGCACGATACTTTGACCGACATCATTACTTTTGACTATTGCGAAGATAAGGGGAATATATCGGGCGATATATTCATCAGCATTGAACGGGTTAGGGAAAATGCCTCAGGATTGAACCTTTCATTTGCTGAGGAGTTAAACAGAGTCATGATTCATGGTGTTTTGCATTTGCTTGGCTATAAGGACAAGAGACCTGACGATGAAATGCTTATGCGCCAAAAAGAGAATTATTACTTAACTTTACAGGCTTAATTTTTCTGTAATAAATGTTTGAACACTACGATATTATTGTGGTGGGCGGAGGTCATGCAGGTGCTGAAGCTGCTGCTGCAGGAGCCCGTATGGGATCCAAAGTCCTTCTGATCACCATGAACCTGGCAGCCATTGCCCAGATGTCATGCAATCCGGCTATGGGAGGCATTGCCAAGGGGCAAATCGTTCGCGAGATCGATGCCTTGGGCGGATTTTCGGGTATTGTCACCGATCATACGATGGTGCAATTTCGTATGCTGAACCGAAGCAAGGGCCCTGCCATGTGGAGTCCTCGTGCCCAGAGCGATCGTATTCTTTTCTCGCAGAAGTGGCGTGAGATGCTTGAACAAATCCCCAACCTGCATTTTTGGCAGGATATGGTTACGGAAATCATTGTGAATAAAGGAAAAGCCATAGGGGTGCAGACGGGCTTTGGCGGAGCGATATATTCGAAAACCGTGATCATTACCAGCGGGACTTTCCTGAATGGGAAGATTCATATTGGGCGAAAAAACTTTAGTGGGGGCCGGCTTGGTGATGCCAATGCTACGGGGCTTACTGAAAACCTGAAGAGCTTTGGTATTGAGAGCGAGCGTTTGAAAACGGGTACGCCTGTTCGGGTAGATGGCCGCAGCATTGATTTCTCGAAAATGGTAGAACAAAAGGGCGATGAAAGCCCCGGACGTTTTTCCTTTCTTGAGACTCCAACATTAAAGAGGCAACTCAGCTGTTACCTTACCTATACCAGCGATGAGGTGCACGACATTTTGCGCACTGGATTTGATTTCTCGCCTATGTTTGCAGGCAGAATTCAGGGTACCGGCCCACGCTATTGCCCCTCTATTGAAGATAAAATTGACCGTTTCTCGGATAAAGAAAGGCATCAGTTGTTCATTGAGCCCGAAGGCTGGACCAGCAACGAATTTTATGTGAACGGGTTTTCTTCAAGCCTTCCCGAGGAAGTGCAGTTTAAAGCCCTGAAAAAAATTGAAGGATTTGAGAACGCACGCATTCTCAAACCCGGTTACGCTATCGAATACGACTATTTTCCTCCCACCCAGTTGCAGTTTTCTCTTGAGTCTAGACTTGTTGAGAACCTGTTTTTTGCCGGACAGGTGAACGGTACCACGGGTTATGAAGAGGCGGCAGGCCAAGGTTTGATTGCAGGTATAAATGCCTGTAAAAAGATCCAAAGCCAAAATCCCTTTATCCTGAAGCGTTCAGAGGCTTATATTGGTGTGTTAATTGACGATCTGGTGACCAAAGGCACCAACGAACCCTACCGAATGTTTACCAGCCGCGCAGAATTTCGTATTCTGCTCAGGCAGGATAATGCAGATCAGCGTTTGACACCTAAGGGGATAGAATTGGGACTGGCAGAACCGGAACGCCTCGAGCGTCTTACAAAAAAGGAATCGATCATAGCCGATATTTCTTCCTTTATGGAAAAGGAGAACACTTCGCCCGATGCCATCAATGGGTATCTTGAATCGGTCTCATCAGCCCCCATAAAAACACCTCAGCGGCTGGGTAATGTGTTGTTAAGGCCTCAGGTGTCTTTGGTTGGCCTGATGAATGCAGACCCTAAGTTGGGTGGCTATATTTACCAGTTTTCCGGGGAGCCCGTTTTTGAAGAAACCCTTGAGTCAGTAGAGATCCAGATTAAATACGCAGGCTATCTGGAGAAAGAAAAAGATATCGCTGAAAAGATTACCCGACTGGAGGATATCCGTCTGAGTGACGATATCAATTATATGGAGTTTAAAGCACTGAGTATGGAAGCCAGGGAAAAACTTCAAAAGATCAAACCTCAGAACATTGGGCAGGCAAGTCGAATCAGTGGCATTACACCAGCCGATGTTTCTGTTCTGCTGGTGCACCTGGGTAGATAATTGTTTCACGTGGAACAATTATTTTGATGGAATTATAAAAGAATAAATGTTTCACGTGAAACAATTCAGAAATGGAAACATTACAATATTGTCCTTTATGTGGAGCGGGGGAGGGGTTATTGCCTTTTTTGAAATGTTCCGATCATTTGCTTGGTACGGGACAATATTCCATGGTAGAATGTTCTGCCTGCGGCCTGGTGTTTACCAATCCCAGGCCAAATGAAGAAAACCTTCCTTCTTATTACCAGAGCGAGGAGTACCTCTCACACTCCGAAAAGCGAAACAGCATGAGCCAGCAACTGTATTTCCGGGTGCAATCGATGATGCTTAAACGCAAGTATAAGTTAATCAGCCGATTAAGCGTGGAAGGGAGGAGTTTGATCGACATTGGCTGCGGTGCAGGGGCCTTTGGAAAATATATGCAAAACATTGGATACCAAGTTGTTGGTGTTGAACCCCAGGCCTCTGCCAGGGAAAAAGCCAGGCAAAAGGGCATTCAAGTATTTGAAAATCAGGAACAAATACTTAAGCCCGGGCATCCTTCTTTTGACTTTATTACCCTTTGGCACGTCCTGGAGCACCAGCCCCGTTTTATGGAAAGTCTTGAACAATTCCATCGCATGCTGCATGACAATGGAAGGCTGATCATTGCGGTTCCACAATTTAAGAGCTTCGATGCCGACCATTACAAAGAATTTTGGGCAGCCTATGACCTGCCGAGGCATCTTACCCACTTTAGCCATGCAACCCTGGAAAAGGCCGCAAGGCAAAAGGGTTTTAGGCTTGTTAAGAAAGCAGGTATGCCCTTCGATGCCTTTTATGTATCTTTGCTGAGCGAGCAATACAAGGGCCATTCACTTGCCTCCCTGCGAGGAGTCCTGGTGGGTCTGTGGTCGAATGTAATGGCTGTCCTGAAACTGAAACCCTGGTCAAGCCAAATCTTCGTTTTCCGAAAGGGGTAGTTTTTTTTCCTGTTTTTCAATTCTGGAACGCTGTTTGCTGGATAAACCTGCGGCCATCCTGCGCAATGCCCCTTGCAATGCGTAAAAATTGTAAATTAGCAGGAATGAATTCCAGGCCGGGCCTGCGGTAAATGCTATTTCATGGAAAACCCCCTGAACAGGACTGCCTTATGGCTGCTGATATCGGCCCTCCTTGCCTTGTTACTCTCAGAAGTAGCGTTTCATAACCGTAAGATCAGGATAGATTCGGAAAAGGTTGCCTTGGGTTTCCAGGAAGCCTTTCTGAAGAAAGAAGCAGAAATGCTTACCTCTCTTGATTTGCTCGCTTACAGGGTCAATGAAAAGGAATGGGACGAGTTTTCTGAATACGCTCTGGTGAGTATCCTTGAGCCTCGCTATGAGCGCGAAGGCCTGGCATTCTTTATCTATACCCCAGACTCCTTGTTGTTTTGGTCGAATAACGCAGTACCCATTGCCGATGCCTGGCAGAGCCTTGGCACTGATGGACTGCTGCAGCTACAGAACGGATGGTATTTCTATCACACGATATCGCAAAACGACATTAAGCTGGCAGTAGTGACCAAGATCAAATCGAACTACAAGTATCAGAACCGTTTCCTTGTCAATAATTTCCCCCCTGATTTGCCTGTAACCGAAAACATCTTCTTTGTTTCCGATAAGGCCGAAGAAGGCTATCCCGTGGTGGATCAGTCGGGCGATTTTGTCCTATCCCTGGTGCTCAGGCGCGAAAGCGGCCTTTATCAGACCCGCCTGGGAATCTGGCTGGCTGCCATTTTTCTTTCCATTGCAGCCCTGTTGGCGGTGATTTATGTGCTGTATCACCATTACAGCCGTATATTCAAAAGAGGGCAGGGCGGTCGTGCCATCCTGGCCTTTCCCGCCCTGATGATCTTGTTCAGGTTGTTGCTTTTCATCACCCATTTACCAACGGCTTTCAATAGGGGCGAATTGTTCTCACCCGCCCTCTATGCCACCTCAGGCCTGATTCCTTCCCTGGGCGACTTGCTGCTCCACGTTTTGTTTTTTAATATTATTTCTTACTTCCTTTTTTCCCACCTGAGAGACTTTAAGAAAATCAAGTTTACTGGCAATAAGGCCAATGCCGCAGGCTTCCTGACGCTGGCGGGCATTATGGCCTTGTGTTTCCTTGCCATCCACCTCATTCGTGGGCTGGTTATTGACTCGAGGCTGAATCTTGATGTCAATTTCATGTTCAGCCTCGATATGTTCAGCCTGATCGGTTTTCTTATCATATGCCTCATTTTCTTTTCTTTCTTTTTCCTGGGCATGGTGCTTTACCGCCTGTACGCACATCTGCTGAATGACAAAAAGGATTTCCGCCGGGTACTTGCCGTTTCCCTTGTCGTGTTTTTGGCTGCCGACCTGCTGTTGGGCGGTTTCACCCTACTGGTATGGCTGCTGTTCGGCGCGGGCATACTCGTGTTTGAACTCGACCGCAGCCAGCCCCTCTCCAGGCTTGGGTTAACCCCGCTTGTGATCGCCCTGTTCCTGTTCAGCATCATTTCAACATTTGCCCTCTACCGCTTCAACACTATAAAAGATCAGGAAAAACGCAAGACCTTTGCCCTCAAGCTGGCTTCCGAGCAGGATCCCGTGGCCGAATACCTGTTCCTTGAAATTGAACAGACCCTTTACAACGACAACCAACTTAAGAACCTGGTGCTCAAGGATCCCTACAACATCCCTGTCATATACCAGTACCTGCAGCACCACTACTTCTACGACTTCTGGGGCAAATACAACCTGCAAGTCACAGTGTGCGAGCCCGAAGAGGTCATCCACATTATGCCTGGCAACTTCGATATGGCTTGCTCGTGGTATTTTGAAGATTATATTCGTACGTTCGGCAAACCGACTATCAGCGGCAATTTTTATTACCTCGACAACAATACAGGCCGCAACAGCTATATTGCAATGATCCCCGTCAGGGGACCCGAAACAGAAGGCGTTGAATCTCTTTTCCACATTTACCTCGAATTCGACGTCAAGTTTGTGGCCCGCGATATGGGGTTCCCCGAATTGCTGATCGACGATAAAGTAGACATCAACCGCGAATTGGCCAATTACTCCTATGCCAACTATAAGGACGGCAGGTTCATCAACAAGTTCGGCCCGTATATTTACTCCAGTGACCTGTCGGTGTATGGTACTTTTAACCAACAGTTCAGCTTTTTTAATTTCGATGATTATCAGCACCTGGTGTACAACAAGGATGATGACACCCAGGTCATTATCAGTCGTCCGCGACAAAGCTTCCTGGAGGGTATAGCCCCCTTTTCCTATCTCTTCCTGGTCTTTTTTATGCTGATCCTGGTGTTCTCGCTCCTGGCCAGCCGCAGGGAACTTACCGAATGGTTCCAATTGAACTTCAGGCGCAGGGTACAGGTATTTATGATCGGTCTGGTCATCCTTTCGGTCATTACAATAGGTGGGGCTTCCACCTGGTTTATGGTGAATATTTACCAGGATAAGAACCTCTCCATCCTAAACGAGAAATCACATAGTGTTCTGGTTGAAATGGAGCACGACCTGTCGGGCGTCGAGGAATTAAGCGACCTGTATGAATATTACCTTTCAGACATGCTTCTGAGGCTTTACAACGTGTTTTTTACCGATATTAATCTCTACAGTCCACAGGGGGCGCTGCTGGCCTCCAGCCGCCCCAGAGTGTTCGACGAGGGGCTGGTCGGATCGCAGATGAACCCCATTGCCTTTGCCTACCTGCAGAACCAGCAAAAAAGCCAGTTCGTGCAAACAGAAAAGATTGGCAAGCTTGAATACTTATCAGCCTATGTTCCATTGCGCAATAACCAGCATCAGCTTCTGGCCTATATCAACCTGCCCTACTTTGCCAAGCAAAATGAGTTGCGCAACGAGATTTCTTACTTTATGCTGGCCTTTGTCAATATCAACTTGCTGTTGCTGGTGTTTGCAGTGATCATGGCCTTATTTATTTCCAATCATGTCACCCAGCCCCTGCAGCTGATTCGCGACAGCATCTCTAAGCTTCAGCTGGGAAAAACCGACCACAAGATACACTGGACACGCAACGACGAAATCGGGCAGATGGTAAAGGAATACAATCGTATGATTGATGAACTGGCAGTAAGTGCTGAACTGCTTGCCCGCAGCGAACGCGAATCGGCCTGGCGCGAAATGGCTAAACAGGTAGCCCACGAGATCAAGAATCCCCTCACGCCCATGCGCCTTAGCGTGCAGCACCTCGAGAAAGCCTGGAGAGAAAAAGTGCCCGACTGGGATCAGCGTCTGCAGCGCTTCTCCAAGACTATGGTCGAGCAAATTGACACGCTGTCCATCATTGCAGGTGAGTTTTCAGATTTTGCAAAGCTCCCTTCAGGAAAAAATGTCGCCATCAACCTGCGTGACTTTGCCCCCGAGGTGCTCGACCTTTACAATGACCTCGACAAGGTAGAAATCGACCTGCAACTGCCTCCCGGCGAAGAGCCCCTTCTGGTCTTTTCCGACCGGAACCAGCTCCTGCGCGTATTCAACAACCTGGTTCGTAACGCTATTCAGGCATATCCCAGAGATGAAATAGCCAGGATACAGATCATTTGTTCGGCCCAGAAGGACTTTGTGAAATGCGAGGTACGCGATTTTGGCAACGGCATCCCCGATGAACTCAAACCCAGCATTTTCAGCCCTTATTTTACCACCAAAACAGGGGGTATGGGCCTGGGCCTTTCCATGGTGAAAAACATCATTGAAAGCAATCAGGGGGAAGTATCATTCTATTCAGAGGAAGGTAGCGGTACCACGTTTTTCTTTACCCTTCCCGTATATAAACCGGAACCTTAAACCCAGGGAGGGTCTGATATGAAGAAAATCCTGTTTTTGATCCTGTTTTCCTTCGTTTTTGCAGGGGCCAGCGCACAAAAGGTGTATGTGACCGAATGGAAGAGCGAGGCTACCCACAAGGTGTATGTAACCGAGTGGAAGAGTGAAGCCAATGTGTTGGTCTACATTTCCAAATGGAAGTCGGAGGCCAAGCCCCGAACAGGGATCTGGCATTATACCAAATGGAAAAGTGAAGCCGACATCATTGTGTATTTCACGGAATGGAAGAGTGAAGCCGAATTAATCGTCTATTTTACGAAATGGAAATCAGAGGCCGCGTGGAATAAGCCCTGATGGCTCAGGTATATACCTTGGCTTCGATCTCCCCGTTTTGAACCATCAGGCCATTCATAGCCAGGGCGCGCATCTCATCCTCACCGGGATACACAAATATAGGGGCAATATGCCTTACCCTTTCGGAAACCGCCTCTACAAAGGGCTTCCCATAGGCAATACCCCCGGTCAACAGGATGGCGTCCACTTCTCCTTTGAGCACTGTCGACATGGCGCCAATCTCCTTAGCAACCTGGTATGCCATGGCATCATGAATCAATTGAGCATTTTCATCACCGGCGGCAGCCCGCTTCTCCACCTCATAGGCATCGTTGGTGCCCAGGTAGGCCACGAAGCCACCCCGGCCAGTGATCATCTTCCTGATCTCTTCCTGGCTATACTTTCCGCTGAAACAAAGTTTTACCAACGACCAAACGGGAAGTGTGCCGCTGCGTTCGGGCGAAAAGGGGCCTTCGCCATCGAGGGCTTGGTTGACGTCAATCACCCGCCCCCGGTAATGCGCTCCTACGCTGATACCTCCGCCGAGATGGGCAACGATCAGGTTCAGGTCTTCATAGCGTTTCGAAATGGACTTGGCGTGCTGGCGGGCAATGGCCTTTTGGTTCAGGGCGTGGAATATAGAAATCCTTTCCAAAAGCGGATGCCCTGAAATGCGGGCAATGGGCTCCAGCTCGTCAACCACCACCGGGTCGGCAATAAATGCCCTGGCCGAGGGAAGCGACTTGGCAATATCGTGGGCTATCAATCCCCCCAGGTTTGAGGCATGCTGCCCCAAAACCCCTGCTTTCAAGTCTTGTATCAGGGCGTCATTAATTTCGTATACTCCTGAAGGGATAGGCTTTACAAGTCCTCCGCGCCCCACTACCAACGAGATGTTTGAGATCAGGATCCCTGCATGCTCCAGCTCCTTAAGGATGATGTTCTTGCGGAACTCGTACTGGTCAGTAATGATAGCTGAGGCAGGCAGTTCATCGCAGGAATGACGGATGTTTTTCAGGAAGATCTCCTTGGTGCCGCGAAACACCGCAATCTTTGTTGAGGTTGAGCCGGGGTTAATGGCCAGGATTAAGTCTTTGTCCATAAATAGGTTGTTTTATTGGAGTTAATTTACAGCCGCAGCCAGGGCAATGCTGTTGAGCTTGGTTTCATCAGAGTCAGCCCTTGACGTAAGGACAATGGGTGCGGCAGCTCCCAGGATCACCGCAGCACATTGGGCGCCTGCAAAGTAAATAAAGGCCTTGTACAGGGCGTTGGCGGCATCAATGTCGTCGGCCACCAGCAGGTCGGCATCGCCTGCCACGGGGCTGTGTATGCCCTTATGCTCTGCGCTTTTCCCGCTCACTGCGTTGTCAAAGGCCAGGGGCCCGTCAATGATGCAGTTCCTGATTTGACCGCGATCAGCCATCTTGGCCAGGATGCTGGCCTCCAGGCTGCTTTTCATATCGGGGTTAACGGTTTCTACTGCGCTGAGCATGGCCACCTTAGGCTGGCTGATTCCCAGCTTGCGAAGATAATTCACCGAATTTTTAACCAGGGAAATTTTTCCCTTCAGGTCTGGGGCTATGTTCATGGCTGCATCAGTGAGGCCGATGATCTTATGGTAGCTCTCAAGTTCAAAGAGGGCCAGGTGTGAAATGAGCTCACCCGTCCGCAGCCCCCATTCCTTGTTCAGCACCGCCCTCAACAGACTTGATGTGGGCAGGTTGCCTTTCATCAGGATATCTGCCTGCTTTTCACGAACCATCTTTACGGCAATGGTAGCGGCCTTGTCTACATCGGGCTCATCGATGATTTTAAAATCAGTCAGCGCAAATTGCTGTTTATAGGCAATAGATTCTATTTTCGACTGGTCACCTACAAGGATGCCTTCCACAATGCCCTTTTGCGCGGCGTTGACCACGGCTTCAAGGGCATTTTCATCGTGAGCGGCCGCCAGTACAAGGCGTTTTTTTGTGTGGGCGCGGGCCATTTCGTGTAATGCAGCAAGCGATTTTAGCATAGGGTTTGGGTTTTTCTTTGGGTTTTGAACGTGCCCCAAAATTAGCAAAAACTTTTCAGGGGATGGGCACTTGCAGCGGCTTCGATGCACAAAAACCAATTGTCGGTGCATTTCCATTGTATTCGACACTATTTGGTTTAATGATTGGGTCGGGGAAATGTTCTTTACGAACTCGGTCCTGAGCCCGGGCTTCTTACTTGCCTGTTCGTATTCATCAAGAAACATGTATTTATTTCGACCGAAGTTCAGGCGGGTTTCAGCCGTTTTAAAGCGGCTGAAACCCGCCTGAACTTCGGTCGAAATACTTCTGTAAAATAAAAAATAAACGAAGCATACAAGCCCAAAGATCGTTTCCGTTACATAAGGATGAATAATGCGTACTTCTTTAAAAATGCCATAGCTACTTGGTTTGCAATGGTTTTTAATATACATGTAAGTTTTTATGCCGAAAGGCCAAAAAGGCCTCCCTGGCCAAAAGGGTCAGCAGTAAGGGGTTTCCTTGAAAGGGGATTTCCCGGAAGGGAATGTACAACAAAAAAGGGCCGCTTCCTTTGACAGAAGCGGCCCTTTGGGGTGATATATATTGGGATTTAAGAAATTTCAATGCTGCGGCTGAGCTTGGCTTTTTCAGGGTTCAGCTTGGGTATGCTGATGAAAAGGATGCCCTGCTCATAGCGTGCACTGATCTTTTCGCCGTCGGTGGTTTTGGGAATGGAAAACGAGCGGGTGAAGCTGTCCATACCAAATTCGCGGCGCAGGAATTTATCCTCTTGTTTTTCGTCCTCTTTTTTCTCGTAAGAAACCGAAAGGACATTGTTTTCAACGTTCAGGCTGAAATCATCCTTTTTCATTCCGGGGGCAGCCAGTTGAATCTCAAACTGTTTTTCATCCTCCAGGATATTGGTGGCCGGAACGCAGCCACAGTTTTTTTCAAAACCAGTCGATAAATTGCGTTCCATCATTTCGTCGAACATGTTTGAAAACATGGGTCGGTTGTTCCATCTGATAATAGTCATGGGTTGTTTCTCCTTATTTTTGGTTAAAATTTACTGTTTGAAAATTGTTTCCCTCCATTGGACAAATCCCGTTCCGATCCTGTTTTTTTAAAAAAACGACAAGATATACGGTCATTTTGGCTGATTTTTTATTTTTGCATCAACAATGAATGCCATAATGGCGCCAGTGAGGTTTCGCGGTATTCCGGCAAACTTTTAAGGAAAAACGGGGTTTAGTATATACCTTTGCCAATAAGCGGCAGTGATTGCTTCATGGATAAACAACAAAAGAAGATCCTGGATTTTTTTCATTTTCGGCGCATCCTGATTCCCATTATTCTGGGGCTGGGTGTTGCCAGTTTCCTGCTATGGCGCAGTTTTGACCTTGAGGCTTTCAGGGAGGTAAACTGGGGCGGGCGTTCGTACGTCTATATCGGGATGGCGCTGTTGATGATGGTGATACGCGACGGGGCCTATATGATTCGTTTGCGGGTGCTGACAGATGGACAGCTTTCTTGGCGGCAGAGCTTTGAAGTGATCATGCTTTGGGAGTTTGCCTCGGCAGTGACGCCTTCCATTATCGGCGGATCGGCCATTGCCCTTTTTATCATCCATCGCGAAGGGGTCAGCATGGGTCGTACCACGGCCATTGTGTTGGTTACCGCTCTGCTCGACGAGTTGTTTTACATCATGATGGTTCCGCTGATTCTATTGGTGGTGGGGCCGCAGGACCTGTTCACTTCGGGTGGGGAGTATGTGTTTTTGAACACCCGCTTTGGCACCCAGGGCATTTTTGCTATTGGATACCTGTTTATTATGGTGCTGACCACCATCATCCTGTACGGGGTTTTTATCAACCCAAGGGGCACCAAATATTTGCTGCTGTCCATTTTCAGGCTTCCTTTCCTGCGGCGCTGGCGGCCTGCTGCCGCTGAGACGGGCAACGAGATCATCATCACTGCGCGTGAAATGAAAGGCAAGCCTGCTGTCTTCTGGCTTAAGTCTTTTGGCAGCACCGCCTTTTCGTGGACGGCCCGTTTTTGGGTGGTCAATATGCTCATTATGGCCTTTGTGGGGCAGGGTGATCATCTGCTCATTTACGGGAGGCAGTTGATCATGTGGGTCATCCTGATGATCAGCCCAACCCCCGGCGGCAGCGGGGTAGCCGAGATTGTTTTCAGCGGTTTCCTGGGCGAATTCATCCCTGGGGGCCTTACCCCCGCTATGGGTCTGATGTGGCGTATCATCAGCTATTACCCCTACCTCTTTATCGGCGCTATTATCCTGCCCACCTGGCTTAAAAGGGTTTATTCGAAAAAACACCTCGACGCCAACAAGCAAACCATTGAATCTTCCGAAGCATAAGCAGGCATCCATGTTTTGTGCACCAAATTTGATATATTTGGTGTGTTTTTCTACAAGCATTCGGAATGACTACCCAGGCCAACGACATACAGATTAAACTGATCTCTGACCCGCTGCAGTATTTCACGGCGATGCTGAACGATATTGAGGCGGCCACACAATACATCTGGCTTGAGATCTACCGTTTTCGCAACGATCCGGTGGGCATTCGCTTTCGCGACAAGCTATTGAAAAAGTGCCGGGAGGGGGTTAAGGTAAGGGTGCTGATCGATTCGTGGGCGGCATCTTCTACCCAAGCATTCTTTCAGGAGTTGATAGATGCAGGTGGAGAGGTTAAGTTCTTTAAGAAGGTGCGCCTGAGCTGGGATGGCTTTACCAAGGGCCACCGCCGCAATCACCGCAAAATACTGGTGATCGACGATTGTATTACCTATATCGGTTCGGCCAACATTACGGGCTACTCCTTCAACTGGCGTGAGTCGATGTTTCGTATCAAGGGGCCTATTGCCACTCGCTTCAAAAGGATCATACAGGACAGTTTCCGCATTTACAACAAATACTTTTACGATAAACAGGCTTTTACCCGAATCATCAAATATGGCAATTTTGAGATCCTGCGTGATGTGCCTTCCCTGTCAAATCAGCCTGTAAAGAAGAAGTTCCTTGAACTGATCAATAATGCCAGGCGGGAGGTAATCATCGAGACGCCCTATTTCCTTCCGGGGAGCAGCCTGCGCAAGGCATTGACGGATGCTGCCACTCGTGGCATCAATGTCAACGTGATTATTCCCAAGAAATCGGATGTGGGGACCCTTGACTTGCTGACCTCAAAATACCTTGGTGAGTTGGCACAGCAAGGGGTGAAGTTCTTTTTTTACCTGCCCCAGAACTTGCACGCCAAACTTTTTTTGGCCGACCGCGAGACCTTCGTGATCGGGTCCTCCAATTTTGATTACCGCAGTTTCAGGTATATGCACGAGATATGCCTTTCGGGCAAGCACAAGAGCTTGGTGCGGCAAATGGTCAGCCATTTCAATGAGACGCTGAAAGATTCTGAGCCCTTTAATTACGATTTCTGGATGCGACGCCCCATCATGCAGCAGTTTTTCGAATGGCTTCTGGTGCCCTTTCGTCACCTGTTCTGATTGCGTTTCACGGGTTTTATTTTACCCTTCCTGCCCGGGCCCAGGTGCGGCGGTAATAGGGCTCGTCGAGGTCGCTAACCACGACCCCTCGCGAGGAAGAGGCGTGGATGAACTTGTTGTTGCTGAGGTAAATGCCTACGTGAGAAATCCTGCGTCCCCCTGAAGTGCGAAAGAACACCAGGTCGCCTTCTTGCAGTTGTGCCTTGCTGATGTTGCGCGAAAAGGCGGCCATGTCGGCGCTGGAACGGGGGAGCCTGACCTGGTAAACCGTGCGGAATACCTCCATGACAAATCCTGAGCAGTCGGCGCCTTCGCGGGAATTGCCTGCATAGCGGTGGGGGGTGCCCAGCCAGCTGCTTACTTCGCGGATCAGTTCTGGGTTTTCGAAGCCGCCCAGGGTATAACCAAGCTTTTGGGAATAGGTGCTGTAAAAGGCGCGGTCTGTTGCCTCAGCGGGCGCTTGCCACAGCTCACGCTTGCTGCGGCAGCCCGGAAACATCAGGGTGAGTATCAAAAACAGGAAAAGCCAGCAACGGCTGTTGCTGATAGAGGTGTTGCCAGGGAGAAATATTCCGGTGAGGTTCATTAAAACAAAAATAATAATAAAATCGGGCATTAGAGATGAAAAAAGGCTGGGGGCAACCTCTTTGATCTTCCATTTTTTGACTAATTTGGCCGAAAATATTTAAGCTCATTCCATTAAATCATGTTTTTATGAATGAAGATCAATATGTTTTAAATCCCAACCCCCTTGTCAGGCATTTACGTAAGCTTCCCCACGAGTTTACCAAGGAGGACATTATCAAGTACATAGAGGATAATGAAATACAAATGCTTAATTTCAGATATGTGGGAGGTGATGGACGCCTAAAGTCCCTGAATTTTGTGATCCAGAGCCGCGAACATCTGGAAGGGGTGCTTTCTGCAGGTGAGCGTGTAGATGGCAGCAGTTTGTTTTCATTTCTGGAAGCCGGCTCCAGTGACCTTTATGTTGTTCCGCGTTTTAAGACTGCTTTTGTTAATCCTTTTTCGGAGATTCCCGCGCTGGATATCCTTTGTTCGTATTTCGACAAGGATGGCAACCCCATTGCCAGTGCCCCCGAGAACATTATGCGCAAGGCCCATCGGGCCCTTGTGGAAAAGACAGGTTACAGCCTGGAGGTGATGGGCGAGATAGAATATTATGTGATCAGCGAGCACGATGAACTGTTCAAGGCCACTGATCAGAAAGGCTATCACGAATCGACCCCCTTTGTGAAATGGGAGCAGTTGCGTGCGGATGCCATGCTGGCCCTTGCCCAGACGGGTGCCCAGATCAAATACGGGCATTCGGAAGTGGGCAATTTTTCGGACGATGAGCACGAGTATGAGCAAAATGAGATAGAATTCCTTCCCACCAACATTGAAGATGCCGCCGACCAGCTGATCATCGCCAAGTGGGTGCTGCGGCAGGTGGCTTACGAGTACGGCGTTACCGTTAGTTTTGCCCCGAAAATCACGGCAGGTAAGGCTGGCAGCGGAATGCACATCCACATGCGGCCCATGAAGGACGGCAAGAATGTAACGCTTGACAATGGTGAGATCAGCGAGGTGTCGCGTAAGGTGATTGCAGGCATCCTTGACCTGGCCCCCTCTCTTTCTGCCTTTGGGAATACCATTCCTACTTCTTATTTCCGCCTGGTGCCTCATCAGGAAGCCCCTACCAATATCTGCTGGGGAATGCGCAACCGTTCGACGCTGATCAGGGTACCCCTGGGTTGGTCGGGCGCCAGCGATATGGTAAAAACTGCCAACCCCCTCGAGGTGGCTCATCCCGGTGACTACAGCGATAAGCAGACCTTTGAGTTCCGCTGTCCCGACGGCTCGGCCGACATCTACCTGTTGATTGCAGGCCTGTGTGTGGGTGCGCGCCACGGGTTTGAAATGCCTGATGCACTGGCGTTTGCCGAAAAGACCTATGTGGATGTCAACATTTTCGACGATAAGCATAAGCACCGCACCGACACCCTGGCCCAGCTCCCCATTTCCTGTGTACAGGCGGCCAAATACCTTCGTGAGCAGGCAGGGGTTTATATGCAGCACGGGGTGTTTACCACCAGCCTGATTGAAGGCACCGCCAAACGCCTGGAAGCCTTTAAGGACGAAAACTTGCGGGAAAAGATAAGCTGTAACCGCGAGGAAACCATGAAACTGGTCAGGCGGCATCTGCATTGCGGTTAATCGACCATTGAAAATTGTTTCTTCTTACAGAAACTATTTCCTAAAAAGAGAAGAGGCCAGTGTTGATCAAGCGCTGGCCTCTTCTTTTATCCTTTGGTCAACCGGATGCTTTCACGGCATCTACCAGACTGTTTGCCAGGCGGCTGGCGCCAAAGCGGAGCCAGTCTTTATTCAGCCATTCTGAGCCCAGGATTTGATCGGTAAGGACATAATACTTCAATGCAGTTTCAGGGTCAGCGATGCCTCCTGCAGGTTTGATGCCCACCATTTTCCCTGTCTGTTCATAATGGTCGCGGATGGCCTCGAGCATCACGAGCATGGCCTCGGGTGTTGCGGCGGGCTGCATTTTTCCCGTGGAGGTTTTCAGGAAGTGCGCCCCTGCCTGGAGGGCAATTTCACTGGCCCGCCGTATGTTGGTGGCGGTGGTCAGTTCGCCCGTTTCCAGGATGACTTTCAGGTGTGCATCACCGCAGGCCTCGCGAATGGCAGCGATCTCATCATACACCAGGGAATATTCCCCTTCGAGGAACTTACCGCGGGAGATGACCATATCGATCTCGTCAGCGCCTTCTTCCACAGCATACTTTACTTCGGCAACCTTGATGTGGAGGGGAGATTGGCCTGCTGGGAAAGCTCCTGCCACGGATGCCACCAGTATGCGCGTGCCTTCCAGGGCTTTCCGTGCTGTACGGATCAGGGTAGGATACACACATACAGCGGCCACGTTGGGCAGGCCATATCCCAGGCGGTCGAACGATCGACCCTTTTCACACATCTGGACCACCTTCTGTGTGGTATCGGCCCCTTCCAGGGTGGTCAGGTCGATCATGCCCAGGATGGAGGCATAGGCTTTCTTTAAGGAATAGGTGTCCAGGCTGTTGTTCAGGATCTTGCTGACCCGGTTTTTGATGTCGTCGTCGGAGAAGACAGGGGATTGGGTGAAATCAATCATGGCTGGGTTAGTTTTGTTAAGTAAAGATAAGTTAAAACCTGCATTCAAAAAAACCCCCGGGAAAAAGGAAGTCCCGTTAAGGCACGCAAAATTTGTGTGGGACGCCAGGGGCGCCTCCAAAATTTCAAAGGCAATAAACCAATATTGCTTATCTTTGCATCGGCTAAAAGGCTCCGTAGTTCAATTGGATAGAATAGCAGATTCCGGTTCTGTCGGTTGGGGGTTCGAGTCCCTCCGGAGTCACTGAAAACAAATAAACCACCTGAAAAACCTTGAGTTTTCAGGTGGTTTTTTATTTTTGGAAATGGTCATCCTTTACGAGGCTTATTCCGCAGGTGTTTCCTGCTTTTCCTTTTCAGGGAATTTCAGGCTATAGATCATGGCCTCGACCTGGCGCAGATAGTCGCGTTTTTTAAAGTCGGGGGCATATACAAAACCGTCGAGGATCACCAGTCGTCCTTTTGCCTCATCCACCAGGGTATAATTGATAAAGGGTCCGCCCATAAAATCGCCTTCCACGCGCCATAAGCTGCGTGCCTCCATAGCATAGTAGCCGTTGAAGTTCACTTCGCGGTATTCGGGGGTCAATTCAGGATAGGTGGTCATATATGAGCCTTCAAGCTGGCCGGGGACATATAAATGGGTGATTGAGTCACGGCGCATGCGAATCACGTCGTGCATAAAATCTATGGCAGGGTCCTTGTATTCCAGGGTAGCGATCAGGACGCTCATATCAAGGTCTTCGCGGGTGCCTGTCCGACGGATCCAGATGAAGTCATCGCCTTTTTTGGCAATAAAAAACCCTTCGGGAATAGCCATTTCGTATCCAAACATTTCACGCACTGTGGTGCGTGCCTCGTGGTTGGGCGTTCGATTGTAGGCGTTGATGATGCGCGCGCGTTCGGCTTCAAGGTAATGGTCGATGAAGGTCTGGGCATTGGCTTCCATTACCCTGCGGAAAATGGAGTCGTTGGGGGCCTGGACACGAATCACCACCTGGGGGTTTGACCATGTATTTTTTGATATTTCAAGATTCGCTTTTGCCAGGGTATCGGATATTTCAGCCAAAAAGATATGGCGGTGGGTTTCAAACATCTTAACGAAGCTTTCCTCCTGAATCTGTACCAGGTCAAACATGGGCTCATAGGTAAGCACCATAGGTACCTGGGCCTGGAATACCTCACGGATGACTTCACCTGCTGGCCCTTCATACTGGCGGTTGTTCATCACCACCAGCAGTTCGCCTGCGCGCCCGGTGGCCGAAGGCTGTTGCGGGCGTTCTGTATTGCAAGCAGCTAATAATACAATCAATGTTAAATAGAGGAACTTCTTCATGATGCATTGTTTTTGGGTTTAAAAAACCAAAAGACCCCAGGCTGGGGTCTTCAAAAATAGCAAAAAAAATGCCAAAATCCTGATTAAGGTAAAATTCTGTTAACCTGTTTCAGAAACTCTTTCGGTACTTGCCGAGCGGTTACCTTCAGGAGGCCTGACAATGAGCTGTTGCCCAATTTTAATAGTGCTGTTGTTTAGGCCGTTCCATTCCATGAGGTTGGAAACGGATACCCTGTATCGGCTGGCGATGACGCCCAGGGTTTCGCCCCTTTTCACCACGTGGACGTTGGCATTTGAGGGGGTGCTCACGGGACGCTTAGCGGGAGCTCGCACCACCAGGCGCTGGCCCGGGCGTATCAGCGTACCCCGCATATTGTTGAGGTTTTGAATGGATCTTACGCTGGTGCCATAACGGCGGGCAATGCTGCCCAGTACTTCTCCTGACCGCACCACGTGAATGGTGGTCTCTTCCATTTGGGCGGCCAGTTCTTCCTGCCTGATCTCCTCAGGCCTTTTGTAGTTGTATATGTTTTCTTCATTGGCCAGGAAAAGCGTGGCAATTTCCTTGGGCAGATTCAGCACGTAAGGATTTTCGGGCTGATGAGGAATGATGTTTTTGCGGAAGGTGGGGTTGAGATAGTTCAGGTTTTCGAGGGGTATCTCCAGCAAATCGCTCAGGGTTCGCAGGCTTAGTTGGTGTCTGACATGGATGGTGTCCACCTCCAGGTATGAATATACAGGGGGTACGGCATACAGGTTATGCTCTTCGGCATGTTCCATCACATAGGTTACAGCAATGAAAGCAGGCACATAGTTTCGGGTTTCACGCGGCAGATATGGGCTGACTTTCCAGAAATTTTTCACCCCGCCTGCGCGTCTGATGGCACGGTTCACATTGCCGGGACCAGCATTGTAGGCGGCAATGACCAGCGACCAGTCCTCGTAGATCCGGTAGAGGTCGCGGAAATGTTCGCAGGCCGCAATGGTGGCTTTCAGCACATCGCTGCGTTCGTCCACATAGTTGTTTACCTGCAGCCCGTACAGGCGCCCCGTATGATACATGAATTGCCAGGGGCCCGTGGCACCTGCCCGTGAACGGGCGGTGGGGTTTAGGGCCGATTCAATGACCGCAAGGTACTTGAGCTCTAAGGGCAGGTCATAGCGGTCGAGTTGTTCCTCGAAAATCGGAAAATAAAGCTGCGACAGTCCCAGCATTCGCTCTGTAAGCGTTCGCCTGCGCTGGGCATAAAGGTCAATATAGGCTTTCACCTGGGCATTAAACACAAACTCAAAGGGTGAGTTGTCGTTCATTATTCGGATGCGTGCCTGGTAAATGGAGTCGGAGAAAGAAGGGACAAAGCCAGGAGGAAAGTTGTGGCGGCGCACAGAGGTGTCGCGTCTGTTATTTATATTTTGGAAGATCTTGATGGTGGCAAGGCTGTCAAGCATGGCGGTTATGGGGTCATCGGGAGTGATGACAAAAACCGAGGCTGAATCAGGCTTCTCGCTTTCTTCCTGGCTTGGTTGTGCCTGGAGCCATAAGGGGAATAGCAGTGAGATCAGGGGTAACAGGAATCGTTTTTTGGTCATCTATGTAAGTAAGAATAACGGTTCATAATGAAAGTCTATTCCCGAAAAACATCGGGTGACCTTAAAAGAAACTGTACAACAATAAAAAAAATTGCTCAAAACGTAAAAAAACCAAGCCCGCGGATTGCTCCGTTTTCAGGTATCTAAATCCCCTGCCAGAGGATTTGGAGTCCTGTTGGGCTTATTGAGCAGGCTTGTCGTTGTTCTTTTCGGGATCATCTTTTTGGGCATCCTTGAATTCCTTCATGCCCTTTCCCAGTCCGCGCATCAATTCAGGGATTTTTCGCCCGCCAAAGATTAGCACGATTGCCAGTACGATCAGCAGGATTTCCTGGGTGCCCAGCATGCCGATCACGAATAAGTTTTCCATGTGTTTCAGTTTTTGCTTCTTATGGTTACAAATCTATAAAAAAAGAGCGCACCCCAAGCGGCTATGAAAAATTATCTCTTAACGTTGCCTGGCAATCCAATCGGCGGGGTTCAGCTTGTTGTTGCCGCGCCATATCTCGAGGTGTATCTGGGTTTTGCCTTCACGGGTATCAGTGGCCACCGTTCCAATCTCCTGGCGAATGCTTACCTTGTCGCCGTTTTTTACCGAGACCTGGCTCAGGTTGGAATACACAGTCAGGTATTCTCCGTGACGTACAATTATTGCATAGTAAGCCCCAGGAATGGTGATGACGCGGCTTACGGTACCATCAAAAATGGCCCTGGCTTTTGAACCGGGAACGGAGGCAATGTCGATACCGTTGTTAACAATTTTGTTGTTTCGAAGGACGGGGTGTGGATGTTCGCCAAAGGTTCCTGTAATCACCCCCCTTTCCACCGGCCAGGGAAGCTTGCCTTTGTTGCCTGCAAAGTTGTTCGACAGCAGTTGCTCTTCAGGAGTCAGGGCATAGGTCCCCGGACTTACCGTTCGTCCTGCCGCCCGTGCTTCTTCCTGCGAGCGCCGGCGTTCCTCGGCGATAATGCGCTCAATGCTGCGTTGCAACTCTTGGCGGGCACGCTCCTGCTCACGCAGGCGCTGCATAAGCTCGCTTTCTTTCTGGCGCAGCTGGGTGATGGTTTGGTTCTGTTCCGTTTTTTCCTGGTTCAGATCCTGCATGGTATTCTGCTGCTCTTCACGCAAACGCTCCTGTTCAAGTTTTTGTTCTTCCAGGCGTGTAATCTCTTCTTGCAGGCTTTGCTGGGTCTTTACGATCTTTTCGGCTTGTAGCTGGCGGTGCCTGGCATATTCCTGAAGGTAACGCAGCCGCAAATAGGCTTGGTTGAAGCTCCTCGATGAAAAAAGGAATGCTACGCGCTGATAGTTGCTGCGGGTAAGGTAGGCATAACGGACCATATTGGCATACGATTCGCGCAGTTCTTCCAGGTCATGGGTAAGGGTTTCAATTACATTGTTCTGCTCATCAATGCGGCGGCTGATTTGGCTGATCTCGTTGTTGATTGCCCGCATAAGGCTTTCGCGACGGGTAATCTGTGTGTTGAGCATCACCAGCTGGTTCATGCTTACCTCGGCGGTTTTCTTGGTTTCCTGCAACATTTCGTTGATCAGGCGAATCTCACGTTCAATGTTTTGTTTGTCACGCTCCAGAGCTTCACGGTTCTGGCCCTTGATGCCAAAGGGAGTTATCAGCAAGATCAGCGCAAGGCCTAAACCTGTCTGTTTCAGGATGGGGCATATATGTTTCAAGCGGAACGCCATAAGCTGTTTTATAGATCCATGGGTGTATAGCGCGAAGGAATGGAAAACGAGAAATCCTGGGGTTGATTCAGGTTGCTGCGATTCAGGCGTATGGACAACTCAGCGCGACTGTCGGGCTCAGTAAACTTCAGAGCCAAATCGCTGGGCAGCCATTGCCCGGACAGGTTTTCATAGCTGTTATAATCCGCTTCTATTCTTCTTTGGCCTGTCTGATCCTGCACAATGGCCTTTCGAATCCTGTAGTTCGAAGGGTCCATCCAGATGCTGTGCTCCAATGGAGTCCCCCGGGAATTATCTTTTGGCCTGCGCCCCGAAGAGCGCAGCAGCACCATGCTTCGATCATCTGACACCTTGAAGTTATCTGTGGTAAAATGTTCAAAATCATTACCGGTCAGAATGGATTGGAGCATATAGAAGTCGAGCTCAGCGCCCAGCAGGTCGTTAATAAATTCGATATCGCCAACAAAAAACCTGGATTGCAGGCGGTTGATAAATTTAACAGTATCAGGGGTTATCAGGACCCTTGCAACTTCAATACCCAGGAAAGGCGCAACGGAAAGGAAAATAGCCTTGTCTTTTTCCATCCTGAGGCTTCCTGAAACGGGGTAATTCTTGCCTTCCCAGAGGGCATCCCCTGAAAAACGTGCTGAATAGAATTGAAAATCTGCCTGGTTGGCATGCAAGGTGCGCAGGGCCCGTTCGGGCGAACGCAACAGCTCATCAGACACGAGGATGATGTCACGGCGCGACTTACAAGCCTGTATACTGCCAAGCAACAGGATCAGGATCAGTAATTTTGGAATCAGTGTTCTATTCATAGAGTTTTCTGTCTTTGATTTTCGTTGGGAGCAGCTCAGAAGCGTCGCCCGCCTCCTCTGCCTGCTGCCAGTACTCAACCGCCTGGTCGGTTTGTCCAAGCTTGAAGAGCACATCCCCATAATGTTCAAGGACCGTGCCACTCGCTTCTTCTGCGCTTTGTACTGCCATGCCTATCCAGTCAGCGGCTTCCTGGTAACGCCCCAATTGATACAATACCCAGCCCAGGGTATCCTGGTAGGCGGAAGTGCCGGGCTGAAGGCGGTTGGCTTCTGAAGCCATTACCTCTGCTTCATCAAGACGAAGCTTGCGCTCGCTGAGGTGGTAAGCATAATTGTTCAACACCGTGGCATTATCCGGCTCTAGCACCAAGGCTTTCTCATAGCTTTTATCGCTTCGGCTGTAGTCGCCAAGATAATGATACGTGTCGCCCAGCATAGAATAAAACTGTATGCTCAGGTCCTTGTCGTTTTGTACAAGGCCGGCCCCAAATTCGAGTGAAGAAGCCGCATCCATGTAATTCTTCAGTTGCATGTTGGCCAGGCCGTTAAACAGGAAGGGGAGGGGTTGCTCAAAAAAGTATTCCAGGGTTTGGTTTGAATGCTCCAGCAAGGCCTCGTAGTCGCCCAGCTGGTTGTCAAGCACCATGACCTGCTGCCAGACATTGAGGTTAGAGGGGTCGCGCCGGGCGCCCTTCAGAAACTGATCACGGGCTTCTTCCAGACGTTCCTCGCGGGCCAGGAAATCACCGTATATCAAGTAAGGCTCCGCCTCTTCGGGATGCAGTCCAATGAGAATCTCGCAGAGTTCAAGGGCCTGATCGAGGTAATCGGGGTTTTTTTCCGAGAGGTTGTAAAAAGTATACATGATCCGACCCTTGTTGTCGGTATCGAGGCGGGGGCTGCGGAAGGCCTTCTTCAGTGACTCGAACGCCATTTGTGTCTCCCCTTGTTCCTGGTAATAGTCGGCCATCATCAGGTGGCCCATTGGGTTCTCGGGGTCTGTAACAAGCATTTGCTCAAACAAGGCGCGGGCCTCATCCATCCTGCCCGTTTGCATGTACAGGTCGCTGAGCATCTCCGTGAACATGGGCTCATCGGGAAACAGCTCCACCAGGCGTTCTCCTTCAGCAACTGCTTCTTCCAGGCGCCCCATATCGACCAATAATTTCTGCTTCTGTAGCGATACCTCTTCCGAATAACCCGTGATTGCTTCCACACGGTCGTAAACCCCGATAGCATCTTCATAGCGGCCCGCATACAAATAGGTATTGGCCAGGCTCATCAGGTAATCCACCCGTTCAGGATATTCCTTGGTGAGTTTTTGATAAATGACAAGCGATTCATCCACCTGGTTCGAAAGGGTATATATGTCGGCCAGTACAGTGAGGTAATAGGTGTTGTCGGGGTCGATCTCTGCGGCTTTTTTGGCAAACGTCAGGCCGTCTTCAAATTCACCTTGCATAGCATGGGCCTTAGCCAGTTCAAAATAAGCGGCATCATTCTGTGGGTCTTTTTTGATGGCATCCAGATACAGCACGATGGCCTGTGGCCAGTTGCCCAGGATTTTCTGTCGTGTAGCTTCAATCAGGATGGCCGAACTTTCCAGTTTGTCTGTATCAGTAAACATCTGACGCTCGAGGAATTGTCCTGAAGAGGCTGTTGGCACCTCTGCCGTTTTACACGAAGAAAGCCCCCCTACAGCAAGGATGAGCACAAGGATTATGTGAAGATAGCGTAAGGATTTCATTCAGATTGGATTTGTGAGTTAAGGCCTGTTTCATAGTGTGGGCCTTCATATTGTTGATTAAAAACGCCGAATCACCCTGTTGATTGCAGTCGCAGGCCCTTTATTTAGTGCCCGTATGGCCGAATCCCCCGCTTCCCCTGGAAGTCTCACTGAGTTCAGTGGCCTCGGTCAGTTCGGCCCGCTCGTGGCGTGCAATGATCATCTGGGCAATGCGGTCACCCGAATGGATCACATAGTCTTCCTGTGAAAGGTTGACCATAATGACCTTGATTTCGCCCCTGTAATCGGCGTCAATGGTGCCGGGGGTGTTTAGCACCGTGATCCCGTGTTTGGCTGCCAGTCCGCTGCGTGGGCGCACCTGGGCTTCGTGGCCCGCAGGCAGTTCAATAAAAAGGCCTGTGGGGATCATGGCGCGCGTAAGGGGTTTTAGCAGCACGGCTTCCTTCAGCCAGGCGCGCAAATCCATACCCGCCGATAAGGCTGTCTCATAGGCAGGGAGGGGATTGTCGGAGGTGTTGACGATTCGTACTACCATTTTTATTCGAAATAACAGGCTGTAAATTCGTATCTTCGCTGCAAAATTAATCAAAAGCTTGGTTTTACTTTCTTAATGAACCATAAATGTGCCACGGACCTGTCTTATGGCCAGATATGCCTTGTCTTATTAAACTTTTTTCCCTGTTTTTTCGTTAAACATTTGTCATTCAATGCTTCTAAAAAATGAATAAAAAGTATTCCCTTGCAATCCTGCATTTGGTGCTGGTATTTCTTTTGCCCCTTAAGCTGTGGGCCGCATATCAGGAAAACATCCCCCAGCGTGTGGTTCAACCCGATGGCTCTGTGCTTGAACTGCTGGCCAGCGGCGATGAGTTCTTCAACTACCTCCACGACGAACAAGGCTACACCATCATTGCAGGCGATGACGGGTTTTTTTACTATGCCGTTAAGGTCAACAACCATATTGTAGCCTCCGATTACCGTGTCGGGCAGCACGATCCCGCCAGCCTGGGCTTGTCAAAAAAAGTGGCCATTAGTCAGGATGCTTACCGCAAAAAAGTAGCGGAGTATTACAGCCAGGTGGACCCTGCCTCTAAAGCCCCGCATACCGGCAACATGATTAACCTGGTTATCTACATCCGTTTTGCTGATGATGAAGAATTTACGGATCCACGCAGCATTTTTGACAACAACTTCAATAAGGCCACCGGGCCTTCTCTCAAGCATTATTTCCAGGAGGTTTCCTATGGTCAGCTCGAGATTGAGAGCCACCACTTTCCGGTGTCGGATATGACCGTTAACTTGTCCTATCAGGCCGCCCAGCCCCGCGGGTATTACCAGCCAAAAACCGTCACCAACATCAGCGGGTATGACCCCGACATCCCGACCAGCAATGGGGCGAACCCCCTTGGACGCACTTACCGCGAGCATGCACTGCTGTCAGCGGCCATCCTGGCCCTGACCGATCAGATCCCTTCAGACCTCAACCTCGATGGCGATGGCGACGGTCGCGTGGATAATGTCTCCTTTATCATCAAGGGATACCAGGATGGATGGAACGACTTGCTGTGGGCGCATCGCTGGTCCCTGTGGTCGCAGGTGGTCAACATCCGCGGTAAGCGGGTTTACGATTATACCTTTCAGCCCCAAACACAGAGCAACATCAGCACCCTTTGCCATGAGATGTTTCACGCCTTGGGGGCCCCCGATTTGTATCACTACAGCGACAATGGTTTTACCCCCGTCGGACCCTGGGACCTGATGCACTCGGGCTTTGTGCATATGAGCGCCTATATGAAATGGAAATATGCAGGACAGCAATGGGTCACCAATATCCCGACCATTTCCAACCCCGGAACTTATACCCTCGACCCTTTACTGGTCCAGGGGAATAACGCCTATCGCATCAATACAATCAACTCCAATACGGAGTTCTTTGTCGTGGAGTACCGCAAACGCAGCGGGCATTACGAAAGCAACCTCCCGGGTGAGGGGTTGCTCATTTACCGGGTCGACTCCCAGGCAGGAGATGGCAATGCCAGCGGCCCCCCCGATGAGCTTTACCTTTTCCGCCTCAATGGTAGCATCACCTCCGACGGCAATATCTTCCAGGCTCACTTCAGCCAGCAGACCGGACGTACCGAATTTTCTGACGACACCAACCCCGCAGCTTTCCTTTCGGGCAACCTGCCTGCAGGCATCCTGATCTCCAATGTTTCGGCAGCAGGCGAAACCATTTCCTTCGATCTGGCCCCTGCCTTCGACGAAGTCATGCCGCCCGACAACCTGGTAGCCATGGTCAACGAAGACAATGTGGTGGAGCTCCACTGGGACCTTCCCACCTCCTCCGGTAACGAAAACGACCCCGTCATCCTGGGTGTGGAAGTATTCCGCGATGGCCTGTTGTTCGATACCGTTGAGGATCCCGAAGCCACAACTTATCTCGATGATACGGCGCCTGCCGGTACAGTGACTTATTATGTGAGGGCAATCTACGAGGGCAACCTGGTATCGGCACCTACCACCGTGGTTAGCGTTAATGTGCCCTCCTATTTGATAGTCGATGGTGAAACCACCTACGAGGTAGCCAATAATGCTGGCAACCAGAAGGTGCCCATCCGCTCCAACCTAAGCCAGTGGACCGTCAATGCAGCACAAAGCTGGGTTGATCCCTACCCGGGGGTGGGTTCCTTCAACCGCAACATCTACCTGTATTACGATGCCAATCCTTCTGGAAGCCCGCGACAAACCAACATCTCAATCAGTGGCGGCGGTCATGCTCAAACCATTACCCTTCGCCAGGGCTATTCCGTTGGGCTCAGCGACCAGGAAACCCCTGGCTTCAGCATTTATCCCAACCCAAGCCACGAAGGCTATCTGATGCTTCAGCTGGGCCAGGCCACTCGAAATGCCAGTCTGAGGCTGTTTGACCTGACTGGCAGGCTTTTGCTCAGCAAGAACCTGGATGCTCAGCCAGGACAAAACCACCGCATCAGTACCCAGGGCTACCCTGCCGGAGTCTACCTCCTTGAGCTTAGCAGCCACGAAGGGGTTTACCGCGAAAAGGTTATTCTGAGATAATCAGGCAACCATCAGGATGACAGTAAAAAACTTTGCCCAGACCCGCGTGTAGCGGAAAATTAATAGTGTGTTTCCTGAAATCGTCTGGCCTTTTTTCGTTAAAAAGTATTATATTTGAGATTGAGTCTGATTCCGATTCAGGATTCAGACCCATTCATTGCGGCCCCTGCCGGCAGTTTTTTGTCGGTGACGGATGGCTCGGGCCCGGGGCCGTGAAGGTTCAGGAACAGACCACTGAAACCATTTAGCCCGCCGTTTTAACCCTTTAAAAAACACATCAATGAAAACTACAGAATCAAAAAAGACAACCACCAAAGCAACAAAAGCTACCTCAGAAAGACCTGCTGCAAAACCCAAAAGAGTTACAGCCGGTAAGCCTGAACCTGATGAGGAAGCCGTAAGGAGAAAAGCGCACGAAATTTACAACGAGCGCATCAGCCGCGGAGAGAGCGGCACCCCGGAAGAAGACTGGTACAAGGCCCAGAAGACCTTGAAGAAGTCGAAGAAGTAATCAGCAGGGCCCTTCGGAGTGTTGGGCAGATGAGTTGCTTCCCGCTGAAATATGTACAAAGCCCCTGGTAATACCTACCGGGGTTTTCGTTTTGTGGGTATATTTCTCCAAAAAGAAATAAAACAAACTTGCCAAACCAAAAATGAAAACATAACTTGTCAGGCGGTGAACCCCTAAACTTGGCTTCCTGCCTTTTTTCGGTGCTCATCATCCCTCCTGAAACAAAGGGGGCGATGGCTGAAACCGTCGTCACGATGATCAGGGCAGTGAGTAAACCCCTTGGGCCCCGGCCTTTGGCAAGGGCAATCATCCACAGTGCTGCATACAACACCAGTCCAAAGGCCGAAATTTTATGGAAGGCAAAACACTGGGGGTGGTTAGGCTTCCCCATTTGGTCAAGGCATAATCCCGTGGCTACGATTACTGCCAGCAGCAGGGCGTGAACCAGGAGCCTTGTGATCAAAGCCGCCTCGATTTTTCGACATCTTCAACCACCTCCAGCGCCCGCTGGTAGTGCTCTTCCTGCACCATTACCTTCACCGAACCTGCCCCTCCCGGGGAGGCCAGGTAGGGAGCAATGCTGCCCATGAAGTCATCTTTCAGAACGGCCTCTATCCCTTCATTAATAAGGATGCTCTGCATCATACTCGCTTCATTGAAGGTGCCAGAGGTGACTTGTACCCAGTGGCCCGATGCTTGTTTTTCCATAACCCATTGTGTTTTGATTCAAAAATACCCCTGAAGGGAATAATCTTTTGCAATTTAGGAAAATTGTGTGGTTTTACCTCAGTACACTTTGTGGTTTATTTTTTCCTCAAACCTGCATTTCGCCAGACATTTCTTTATAAATTGCAAGCCGAATGAAACGGAAACAGAAATGAAAATACTTATCACCGGCGCCGACGGGATGCTTGGCAGCAACCTCGTCAGGCTGCTTCTCGATCGTGGCCACCTAGTGAGTGCCTTCCTCCACCCTCAATCGAAATCAAAAACACTGAAAGGCCTGCCTATAAAAACCTTTACGGGCGATATCCTTAAGCCCGAAACCATGCTGCCCGCCTTCGAAGGCCACGATGCGGTGATCCACGCGGCCGCCTCCACCGCTGTATGGCCGGCCCGTTCCGAGGTGGTTCGCCGCATCAACATCGAAGGTACCCGAAATGTCATTGAGGCCGTCCTCACCCTGGGAATCCCGAAAATGGTCTATGTGGGCTCAGCCAGCTCGGTGAACACCCAGCCCAAACCCGGCGACAAATATCCTTTTCCGGGGGCCAAGTTTGGCCTCGACTACATCGACTCGAAATACGAAGCCTATCAGCTGGTGATGCAGGCCGTCAGGGAGCGGGGCCTGCCCGCCCTGGCCATCTTGCCCACCTTTATGATCGGCCCATTCGACAGCCTGCCCGGCACCGGCAAGATGATCCTCAGCCTGGCCACCGGAAAGCTGAATTTCTATACCCGTGGCGGCCGCAACATTATATATGTCAAGGATGTGGCCGTGGCCATCGCCAACAGCCTCGACCATGGGGAAACCGGAAAATATTACATTGCCGGCAATGAAAACATCACCTACAAGGACTTCTTCGCAAAGGTGGGCGCCGCCATCGGCAAGCCTTATCCCACCCGTGCCGTGCCCTCCTGGGCGGTGAAGCTGGCTGGCCTGGCAGGCGACCTGGGCGGGAAGATCCTCAGAAAGGAACCCCTGCTGACCTACCCGATGGCTCGCATTTCCTGCGAAGAACAATATGTCGACAGCAGCGAAACAGTCAGGGCCCTTGATATGCCCCAAACCGACATCTCCATCGCCGTCAGCGAATCCTATCAATGGTTCCTCGATAACCATTATCTCTAAAACCCCTTGTGTATGCCCCCCCTTAAAACCCTCGATTTATCCTGGCAAGCCGGGCACCTGCAGGTCTTCCTGCCCGTCATCCTGGCCACGGTCTTTTTTATCATTTACTGGTTTACCGCCAAATCCACCAAGGTCAAAAACTGGTTTTACCGCCGTTGGGATCACGACCCGGCTTCCGTACGTCACATCACCTTCAACCGGGTGGTGGGCTTTGTGGCGATGGGGGTGATGCCCGCCCTGGTCTTCCTGCTGTTTTTCCCTGAGGCTACCCTTGAAAGCCTGGGCATCCGGTTCAGCGGTCCAACGGCCCTGTTCTCGCTAGTCTGGACGTTGATCCTCTCGGCCCTGGTCATCCCCCTGGCCACCGTCAGCGCCCGCAAGCCCAAAAACCTGGTGAACTACCCCCAGATCCGCGCCAAAAGCTGGACCACCCGCATCGTCATCATCAATGCCCTGGGCTGGGCCCTCTACCTATTTGGCTATGAGTTCCTTTTCCGTGGAGTGTTGCTGTTCCCGTTGGTGGACCAAATAGGGGTCTGGCCCGCCATCGCCGTCAACATCGCCCTCTATTCGGCCACCCACATCCCTAAGGGCCTCGAGGAAACCATAGGCGCCATACCGCTGGGACTGGTGCTTTGCCTGCTCACCCTGGCCAGCGAAACCATCTGGATCGCATTCCTGGTGCACCTCGCCATGGCCTGGACCAATAGCTTCACCGCCCTGAAATTTCATCCCGATATCCAGTACAAAAATTAAGGCCTATGAAACCAGGAAGATTCGAAGGAAAAGTGGCCATCGTGACGGGCTCGAGCCGCGGCATCGGCAAAGCTATTGCCCGCCTGCTGGCTGAACACGGCGCTGCAGTAGTCCTGAACGGCAGGAATCCCGAACGCCTGGCTTCCGCCGAAAAAGAGCTGCTGGCCATTCACGACCGCGTGCTCAGCGTGTCTGCCGATGTTTCCACCCCTGAGGGCGGGCAATTGCTGGTGGGAAAGGCCCTGGAGCGCTTCGGCCGGATCGACATCCTGATCAACAATGTGGGCGTCTCGATGCGCGGCCGTTTTGCCGGGCTCGATCCTGGCGTGTTTGATTCAATGTTTAAAAGCAATGTGGCGGGGGCCGTCAGCCCTTCCATCGCCGCCCTGCCCAGCCTCAGGGAGACCAAAGGCAGCCTGGTGTTCATCACCAGCCTTGCCGGCATCCGTGGTCTGCCGGGGCTTTCAGCTTACAGCTCCGCCAAGATGTCGCTCCGGGCCATCGCCGAATCCATCCGCATCGAAGAGAAAAGCCACGGCATCCACGTGGGATTGATCTACGTGGGCTATACCGAAAACGAAGCAGGCAAGGAAACCGTCGCGGCCGACGGCTCGCTGGTTAAGATCGCACCCCGCTCGGGCAAGGGCGTCCAGACAATGGAATCCGTGGCCAGGGCGGTTTTCAAAACCATCAGCAGAAGGAAATTCATCAGCGTCCTCACCCCCATAGGCAAGCTCAATGCCGTGATGCAGCGGTTCTTCCCCCGCCTCGTCGAATGGATCATCCTGGCAAACCTGGAGAAGTTTGAGGAGAGGAGCAAATAAGGGTTCAAGGTTTAAAGTTCAAGGTTTAAGGTTCCAGGACTGGAGTTTGGGGTTCAGAAATTGCAGCCCGGGCTCCCCCTTTAGAGGGGGTTGGGGGGAGGTTTTTGGAAATGCCTGAGACCTTTGATTTCAGAACAAGGATTTACGAATGATGATTTGTGAAATTTCTGACCCTTAAATCCCAAGAGCTGGCACCCGACAACTGATACACGACACCCAAAACCTTCTTAATCAGCAGTTTGCGAGCCTGAAATATTGTTAAGGCTGTAGCCGACGATCGTCCCTTCCAAATCCCTGAAAGCGACATATACCCTGAGGGTTTCGCCCTCCTTTACGGGAGGCAGCTTGATCTTTACCTGCCTGTCCTTTCTTTTGGCTTTCTGAACCAGGCCGGTGGTGTCGAGGGTGGTTGTGTTGATGGCCAGCAGCAAGACTTGATCGTCGGGCGAAGCGGGCTTGCCTTCTTCGGGGCTGCCCCAGCTGACATGGCCCGTTTTGCCGTCGATGGTGAGGCTGACCTCCTGCGCCCCGGCCCGCTCGCCAATGCTTAGCGCCAGCCAGTCAAGGGTTTCGGGCGTTGCCGACGCATCGTAGCGGGCCAGGTTTTCCGACAGGGCCCGCTGAAAAACGTACCTGCCCCCGGACACATCGCGGAAACCCTCCTCAATGAAGGGCTTCACGGCCTTCACCACGTTCATTACCCTTGAAAATTTGCTTTTAACCGCTTTCATTTTTTCCGAATCGGGCCCGCTGCGTCCCGAAGGCTTGCTCCGTATCACCGTCTTGCCGTTCAACTGGTAGATCACCATATTGCGAATGCTGCCCTGGAATTCGCCTAAAATCCCCTTGCTTGTATATGCCATAGCTTTTTTGTTTGAATGATATCCGTTTTCAAATTTAAACAAATTTGTATTTCGACCGAGGTTCAGGCGGGTTTTAGCCGCTTTAAAACGGCTGAAACCCGCCTGAACCTCGGTTTAAACCTAAAGATGATCCTAATCTTATACGGACTTTCAAAGAAGAGAATTGTTTGCAAATTATTTTCTTGATAAATTTAACCCAGTCAAGCAAAAACACAGCCATTGCAGGGGCTTTTGAAGTGCCTTACATCTTGAAAATGAGGTAATAAGTGAAGGTGTTCCAGTGGTAATCATGGGCAAATAAATCTGTAAAACCCTGATATAATTCTTGCCGGCAGGTTCTAAATTTACAATCACTTCTACTCACATCATTTCACCTAAATACTTAACAATGAGCAAGCGGGGCATATCTTCCCGTTGGTTGTTGCTCTGGTGTTTTGGCCTGAATGGGGTTTATGGGCCTGAGGGGGGGAGGCTTTCGCCAGGGCGTTGCCGGGATTGAGAAAGCGTTTCAGCAGGAGCTGTTTTACCTGGTTGTCGATTTGCCCGCCGGTTTTTAGTAATGAAGTACTCAACGACTGGGTTTTGGGAAAATATAAGGGATGCAAAAGCAAGGGGGAACGAAGTGGGCCACAGATGCTAACTGCCTAAAAGAAAGGGACCCCACTCGAAACATGAGTGGAGTCCTTTCATCATGAAGAGAATGAACAATTAAAAAAAAGGCAGGATTGCCAACGCTTACTCGTGTTTTTCCTTACCTGTTTACTGTGCGTATCGTCATTTTATTGTTCCAAAAGGAGTATGATTAATTATCTTTTGACTGAACCAATGCGTTATATGATTGGGTTTATCGGTCGTTTCGAATGCCGGGCTTAAGATATGGGCCTCCGTGGGGTTTATTCCCCGGGGTCCTGATTGATCAGTCCGTTTGCAATGGCATATTTGATCAGCCCTACAATGGATTTTGTTTTTGTTTTGGTAAAGATATTTCGGCGGTGGGTTTCCACGGTTCGTTCACTAATAAAAAGTTTTTGTGCGATTTCTGTATTGCTGAGTTCCTTGGCGATCAGGTTCAGGATTTCCTTTTCGCGTGAGGTAAGGGTGCCGGTTACGGTTTCTTTTTCATCGGTGCTTCGGTCGGCCAGGTTATGGAACAGGATGGCCTGAACGTCCCTTCCCAGGTATTTTCCACCTGAAGCCACGACCCGAATGGCTTCGAGCACTTCGTTCATATTGGTTCTTTTCAGGATATAGCCTGCAGCCCCGGCTTCAATCATTTTGTTGATCATGGCAAAATCTTCGTGCATGGTAAGGGCCAGGACCTGTATGTTAGGTTTAAGGGTTTTCAGTTTTGCCGTCAATTCAATTCCGGAGCCATTGGGCATATTGATATCGGCCAGCACCACGTCAACCGGATGTTCTTCAATGAACTGGATAGCTTGGGCAAGGTTGTTGGCCCCGCCGGCAAAGCGCACGTTTGTTTCGTCCTGCAGGATCGCCTTTAAACCATCAATGATCAATTGATGGTCATCCACTATAAGCACCTGAATGGGCTTTTCTAAGTTCATTGTTTGGGTTGATTGGTAAAACAATACTGACAATTGTTCCTCGATCAATCATTGTATCGAAAAAGATAGTCCCATTAAGGTTTTCAATTCTCGATCGGAGGTTGCTGATTCCACCATTGCCATTAAAATCCTTTTCGTTATAATTGAAGCCAACTCCGTTGTCTTCAGCCATCAGGGTAATGCCAGCCTCGTCGCGGATAAGTTGAAGGTTAAAAGAGGAGGCTTTCCCGTGTTTGATGGCGTTGTTGAGCAATTCCTGGATTGCCCGGTATAGGGTATGTTCGATGAGATTGTCGAGGGAACCGTTCAGGCCAAACGTTTCGAAATGCATATTGAGCTGCCCGCTTTTGTTGATATGGTTGGAAAGGGTTTTGATGGCTTCCACCAGTCCTTTTTCGGAGAGCAGGGAAGGGGCGAGGTTGTGAGAGATGTTTCGGACCTCATCAAAAGCTTCATCTACACTTCGGATGGCTGCTTCAAGTAATTCTTTTTTTCGATACTCAGTAAGGTTTTCTTTTTGTTGAATGGTGCTAATATGCAGGCGGGCAACGGAAAGCATTTGTCCCAGGCCATCGTGGAGTTCACGTCCAATTCTTTGCCGTTCCTGAATTTCAGCCTCAATGGCCACGCGTGATTTTTTTTCGTTGAGGTTGATGATGGTTTGTTGCAGACGCGATTGCTGTCTTTGACGAACATTGAAATACAAGAGTGAAAACCCAAAAATGCCGAGTATGAACACCACAATGATAAAAACGAGGAGGTTGTTTTTCTGTTGTTGTTTCAGCATATGTTTTTCTATCTGCAGCTGTTGCAGGGCATTGGTTTCGGTAAGGGTGCTGATCTCGGTGTTGTAGATTTGATGGAGGATGGTTTGGTTTTCCAGTTCATCCTTTAGCTGTGCATACTCGCGATAGAATTCAATGCTTTGCCTAAGGTCGCCCATTTCCTCGTAGATACGAGAAATGATTTCAAAGGCATTATTGAGCAACACCTTGTTATCCATTTCACGTGCGATGGTCAGGGCTTGGTTGGCAAAGTTCAGGGCATCATTAAGTTGGTTTTCTGCCAGTGCCACATGTGCCAGGCCAAGGATGGCAAAGGCTTCCTGATAGGATTGCTTAATGGCCTGTGCCACGGTTCTTGCTTTTTCGTAATTATCACCTGCTTCATCGGTAAGGCCAATGTTGAAATAGAAGTTACCCCGGGCCTGGTAGGAAATGCCTAAGCCGTAAAGGTTGTTGCGTTTATTGATTTCGGCTGCTTTGTTAAAATAAAAGAGGGCTGAGTCGTTGGAATAGGTCAGTCCAATATTGTTAAGTGCGGCCGACATCCCGATGCTGTCGCCCAAGGCTTCAAATCCGGCCAGGGCAATCCGGAAGTTATCGACTGCTTTTTCCGAGTTGTTCAGTTCGTGATATAAAAGCCCCAGGTTGTTGTGGGTGCTGGCTGCATTTCCGTATTGCTGGTTTTTGTTGTACACATCAAGGGCTTTCATAAAGGAGTCGAAAGCCTCTTTATAGTTTCCAATTTTCAGGTTTACTTTTCCGAGGTTATTGTAAGCATCAGCAAGCCGAGTGCTGTCGTTGAAATTGATGGCCTTTGAGAGGGCTTGGTAGTAGTAGTAAAGGGCTTGTTTGTAGTCAGCCTGAATGTGATAGGTAGCCCCCAGCAGGTTTAACAGGCGGGCTAATTCGGGATAATCCTCCCGGGGTCCCTGTTCAATTTGGTTCAGAATGATCATTCTGGCGCTGTCGGGGGCTGAATAGACGATGTTAAGTGCTATCTTAAACAAGCTGTCCAGATTGTGTTCCTGGTTTTTCCCGGTGGATTCGGAGCGGCGGATTATTTCGTTGTTTGCAAAAGAGGGCTGTGGGCAGATGACAATTCCCATGAGCAGGAAAAACAAATGAAACAAAAGCCGGCTGAGCGGGAAGGTAATTTTGGACTTTCTGATCCGGGCAGCTCCCGCCATTGCTATATTGCATGGATGATCAGTTTGCATAATTTGGGTAAAAAGTGCTTGTAAAGCATAAATGATGTCCGTGCAAAAGTAAGGCAACTAAACCGATTCGAAAAGCAAAGTATTGGATACCACCCAAAAATACGGGTTCTCCCTGACAAATTTTTAAGGGCAATATACCGACCAGCACGTATTGGAATAAGTGGTAATTTCTTTTTCCTTTGTTTGAGTTAAATTGCTTTAATGGGGTCATAAGGTTCAGAATAGGCCCTAAGGGAAAATCAAAATGACATTAAGCCATTATTTTGAATAGAAATGAATCGCGAAGCAAGTAGTTTTTTGTCTTGTCAAGTGCCTGGAAGAAAAGCCGTTGGGTTCAGAAGTTTTATGCCTCTTTTTTACGGCCTTGATCAGCAGGATTGGAGAGGAACTACCTGGTTTCCAGTGATCACCGGAAAAATTGATTACGGGTGAGGGGGGTGAGCAATTGATTTGTTAACGATGAAATCTCAAAAACAGAACAGGACAATTGTCGAAGCCAAAGGTTCTTCAGAAGATCACAACCAAAGCAATGCCCCAAAACCCAGAAAATAAAGAACGCAAAAAACCCTCCTCAACCAGGTTGGAATCGCCTTGCCGGGAGTCCGGCTGGAATGAATTCTCTTCCGGGGGTGAATTTTGGTTTGAAGTCAAAAGGGGCGATGGTTTATTTTCGATTCATCGCATTATAAGCAGTTCATCGAAACTCAATAAATAAACAAGCATGGCTGGGAGGGGATAACAGAAGCTGCCAGCTTATTTCTAACAACCAAAACAATTTGAAATGAAAAAAAAGTGGTACGGTCTAACAATTTTGCTTTGTGCGGCATTTTTTCTTTTATCAATGCCCAGGGTGGAAGGCAAGGTTGGCTTTAATGGTAGTGACCATTGGCCAATCGCCCAAGAATTTGCGGACTCACTGGTAATAGGTGACGGAACGGAACAAGTATCAAATACGCCGGTCTATCCCTATTATGGGTATTCGTTCACCCAAACCTTATACCTTCAGCAAGAGCTGAATTTTTCGGATATGCTGATCAGCCAGATTGGTTATCAGTATTCGGGTGCAGGGGTAAGCTTGGAGATAGAAGTCTGGATGGGTCATACCGGTATAAGCGCCTTGGAATCAACGATTCCGTTGGATGGTTTTACAAAGGTATATGATGGGCCCTGGGACCTTACGGCAGGAGACGGGTTTTCGACCATTGAGATCAACCCGTTTCCATACAACAACAGCGATAACCTTGTGGTTACGGTTATTGAAAAACTTCCGGGCTGGAACAGTCCTTCGGATGCTTTTTTGGGCACCCTTGTTACGGATGGGCAACAACTAAGCGTTGGCGAAATGAATGATGGGTCGCCTTACGATCCTGAAAATCTTCCCGCGGGTAGTCCGATCAGTTACAGGCCAAACACCCAGTTCTGGTTAATGGAAGTACCAGAAGGACCTGCTGTATCGAGTATTACGCCCTTAATGCTGAATTTTGGAGATGTTGAGGTTGGGTTGCCCAAGACCATGAATTTGACGATTAAGAATCTGGGGGTTGATCCCTTGGTTGTGACAGGTTTTGAGAGTTCCAATAGTTTATTTACGGTTGTCAACACGACATTCCCGCTGCAACTTGGGTTTGTGGAGAGCGCCGTGGTAAGTGTTCAGTTTACCCCAGATTCGGACTCCAACCAAGCGGGCACAATTACTTTTCTAATGGATGCGGGCATAGAGGGCGATCGGCAGGTAGAAATGACTGGTCGTGGTGTGAATATGGTTCCGGTAATCATTGGCGAAGGTGAGGTCACCTCGGGTCTGGTTCCCGTGTCGCCCTATTTTGGTTACTCTTTTTCGCAGACCCTCTATTTGCAGGAAGAAATAAACATTGAGGACAAAATGATTCAAAGGATAGGCTATCATTACACGGGTGCTTCGCCCAGCCTGAACCTTATCGTGGAGATCTATCTGAGTCATACAGATTCTGTTCATCTTGAAAATGTACACTCGCTGGCCAATCACACCAAGGTATATGATGGTCCAATAATCTTCACCAATGAAGGAGATTTTAATTGGGTTGAGACAGATGGGTTTTATTATAACAACACGCAAAACCTGATTGTTACGGTCATTGAAAAGAAGCCGGGCTGGGACAGCCCATCAGATGAGTTTTATGTAACGGAATTGGCTGAAGGGAGCCCTGTGATGAGCCGTTATGCGCGAAACGACAGTTCGCCCTATGATCCCAGTGCGTTGCCCAGTGGTAGCAGTGTAAGCTACAGGCCAAACATCAAATTATGGATGGGTGACGTGCCTACCGATCCAGTGGTTACCCTAACACCTGAGGCCCTTGATTTCGGGCAGGTTGAAAACACGGTAGCAAAGGTGATGACGGTTCGGGCAAAGAATACCGGAGGCGGCATCCTAAGCATTACGGGCATTGACTTCAGCAATGATCGTTTTTCGGTCATTAATGGTGATTTTCCCGTTGAACTCAGCATTGGCGAGACATTTGATTTTGAATTTCAGTTCATTCCCCAGGAGGCACAACTGGAAGAGGGGGTTGCTACTTTTCTAATGGATGAGTCGATTCCGGGTAACAAGACGGTTCAGTTAACAGGCCGTGGCCTCAGGTTTGGGGTATTACGGGAAGGATTTGAGAACGAATTGTTCCCGCCCCTGGGTTGGAAGGTAGTTGACGCCAACGGGGACAATAAAGGATGGTACAGAAACGTAACTACAGCGCCCACGGGACAAACGGTTCCCCGCACAGGGATTGCTGCCGCAGGTGTGGATACTTATGCCGGAAGCCCAGGGCAGTTAAGTTATGATGACTGGTTGATCACCCCCGAAATGATTTGGCAGGATGGGGATCTTTTTTCATTCTGGATCAAGCGCCTGGCCAACCAAACAGGGCAGACCTGGAAGATTGGGTACAGCACGGAGGGTAGTGATCCTGCAGATTTCACCATCATTGATGAAATCACGGATCCATTAATGACCTACACTGAGAAATCCTATGATATGAGTCAATATGGATTGCCCAATGGCGAAGCGTATTATATGGCGATCCAGTTTACGGGACAATGGAGTTGGCCCGGGGTCATTGATGATGTATTGGGCTCGGTGCTCAACAGGTTTGAAAAAGACCTGATGATTACGTCGGTTCAGGCTGAAGAAAAGTATATTTATGTGGATGAGCCAACCACTATTTCGGTAACCTATGCAAATTATGGGTTGATGCCTGTTGAGGCCGGCGATTATCAGGTTCAGGTTTGCACGTATATAGGCGGAACCGAAGTAGTTTTTTCGCAAATGGATGGTCAGGCATTGGCAATAGGAGAGGTTGTGACCCTGGACATTGATGTGGTACTGACCCAAATTGGCAAATACGGACTGTATGTAAAGCTTCAATATCCGGGGGATATGGATTTGCCCAATAACAACAGTGAGGTGTTTGATGTTGAGGTTATTCCTGCATCCATGGTTGTTAAGCAAATTGGGGAATTCCCAATTACAGGATCAACCAGCTATACCTCTAACTTCCCCATTGATTTTGAGGAATCGCGAGGATCCAGTCTTTCTCAGATGCTATATTTTGCCCCGGAACTGAATGTCGGGGGAATGATTGACCGGATTTCTTTTTACAGGAATTTTGCTACCCCGATGGTTCAGCGGAAGGTAATGATCTGGATGAGTTCCTATGCGGGCAGCACTCTGGAGACCTATGTTCCTCCTGCAGAACAACAATTGGTCTTTGACGGCCGCATTGACTTCACGGATGGGATGGACTGGACAGATATTAAACTGAATAATCCCTTTATTTTTGCCGGGGATGGCCATTTGTTGGTTACCATTTATTATTATGATGGGAACACGACATCGAGCCAAGCCAAGTTTGCCGTGAATTACCCAGATTATGGCCCCAACAGGACCATCTACGAATACGGATGGGGCTCAATAAACCCTGCTAACCCGACACATGTAAGTGCCACCAACAGTTTTCCACACACCCTTTTGTTGTTTGAAACAGGCAATGGATTGGGGGCCATAACAGGCAGGGTACTCTTCCAGGAGGACAATAACCCGGTGGACGGTGCGGAAATAAAAATTCACAACCCACTGATTCCAGAAGCCTCTGCTTACCTGAAAACAGATGCCAACGGATATTTCGCTGCTAACCAAGCCCTGGCCGGTGAGGGAATTCAGATCACCATTTCAAAATATGGATACAGTGATGTTGTGCTCAACGATCAGGTATTGTTAGCGGGTGGTACGCTCAATATTGGTGATGTGTTTTTAACGCCCCGACCACAGATTAACCTGGATGGGTCGGTTCTTTTGAGTGACAGCGAGCTGCCGGCAGTCAACGCATTGGTGAAATTGTCGGGGATGGATCAGTATGAAACTGTAACGGGAGAAGACGGGAGCTTCCATTTTGAAAATATTTGGGGAACGACCAATTATTTCCTTGAAATAACCCTTGCCGGCTATCAGAAATATGTTGCACAAATTTCTGTTCCGGCCACCGACTATGAACTTTCACCCATTACCATTCTGGAGCAAGCCCCAGCGCCCAACCTGGTGAATGCAACAGAAGTTGATGGAAATGCTGTGGTGAGTTGGTTTGCAGCAGGACAGCCCTATCCTTATACGTTCAGATATGATGACGGAAAAGTAGATGGAGTATTAATCACCCCCGGTGAACCTAATATTGTTGGAGGTACTTCGTGGAAGCATCATGCAAGTCTGAAAACCGTTCAATGGTACACCTATAATTCGACTAACTTCACGCCCTCAGATGAAATCCGGATAACTATTTTGGGATTGCGCCCGGATGGGTCACCAAATCCGAATGATGTACTCTATGTCCAGGATAATATTCCTAACGAATATGGCTGGAATTCCATTACCCTGACAGGTGCCGTAGAGACACCCAACGGATTCTTCCTGGGGATTTCTGGGTATAATAATTATACCCTTATAGCCTATGATGATGGGGTTGGTGAGCCCTGGGAGTGGGCTTCACAGACACAATGGAGCAATGGTTTGGGAGCCTATTACCCCCTGGAAAATGCAACATCTCCTCCTTTAAGAGGCAATATTTTTATTCGAGCAGGTGGTCTGACCTATGGACCAGTTGACCAGGAAGAAAAACAAATTGCCTACCTGGTAAATCAGGAAAGTGGAGAAACAATTCACCTGACAGAAGAGGTTGTTCCTTTAATTACCGAGGCTCCGCAGATGGAGATGCCATATATTGAAAAAAGCAGCCCCAAGGAGTTTGAATCTTATAATGTTTATCGGAGGCCATTAGGTGATATGGGTTGGGATCTTTTAAACACGATCCCTGTTGCTGACACCAGCTTTGTGGATAACACATTCAACAACCTGCCTTATGGGGTCTATCAATATGGTGTTGAGGCGGTTTACACCAATAACGTAGTTTCAGAAATGGCGCTTTCCAACGATCTGGAAAAAGATATGCGCCTGGATGTGATCATTACGGTGAATAACAATGCTGAAATGCCAGTGCTTTCAGAAGGTGCCAGGGTTAGGTTAACCAATCAAAGTGGAAACGTCAATCATATTTACACCGGATTTGCCGATGAAGGTGGAACGGTGCTTATTCCTGAGGTTCTTAAGGGGGTTTATGATTTATATGTGACCCATGTTGGATTCCATCCTTATGCGGAAAGCGGCATAAATCTTGAGATAGAGGGGACTGCATGGGATATGGAAGTAGAAATTACGGAAAGAATCGACGATCCATATGATGTGGAAATTTTAACTGAAGGCCAATCTGTAGGTACAGCTCGTTTGTTGTGGAACCAACCCCCGGTTCTTGATGATGTAGAAAGCTATGAAGCTTTTATTATTTCCGACATAGGTGAGTGGAAAATGGTAGATCAGGATGGGCAGCCGACTCTGTTTTTAGCCGGGGTTTCCTATCCCAACGCGAGTACCCCCAAGTCCTTTATGATTATGAATCCTACGCTGACAACACCACCTCTTGACCCGGCCTACTGGAACGCCTATTCGGGGAACCAGTATTTTGCAGCTTTCGGTTCGGATGGAGGTTTGACCAACAACTGGCTAATAAGCCCGCCCCAGAACCACAGCGTAGACTATACCGTTTCTTTTTATGCCAAGTCATTCTCTGACACCTATGGTTTAGAGACCTTCAGGATCGGTTATTCTACGGATACGGATAACACATCCGACTTTGTTTTCATTACAGGGAATGAAACGGCTTTAACTTATTGGACCAGGTATAGCTACAGCATTCCAAAGGAGGCAAAATATTTTGCCATCAGGCACAATCATACAGGTTCTGTGTTCATGGTGGATGATATCAGCATTGGTGTGGTTACAGATGGCGCAATCCCCGGCAATGGATTCAGCATTTACCTGGATGACGAACTGGTTGCCGAGGAGGTATTTGATGTGAGTTATGAATTTAACAACCTTACTCCGGGAAGCCATACAGCTGGTGTGAAAGCAGTGTATCATACCGGAGAATCCCAGTTGATAGCCCTTGACTTTGAACTACCTGAGGGAACCCCTGTTAATTTTGAAGTTAAGGACCACAATGGACAGGTTGTTGATGGTGCATTAGTAGAGATTATTTCTGGTGGTACCGTGATTTTCACAGGAGAAACCGAGAATGGAAACATCAGCACGGATCTCTATCCCGGAAACTATCAGTACATAGTCAGCAAGGACAACTATTCAACTGCGCAAGGATCCTTTGTGGTTTCCGCCACGTCAGTGACAGTGGAAGTAGAGCTTCTGTATAATTACAATTTGGTGTTTACGGTTAAAACGCCCGAGAATCAGTTGCTGCATGGTGCCACTGTTGTTGTTAATGGAACGGCATTGGTTACTAATGAGTCTGGATTTGCTTCGTTTGTAGTTCATCCGGGAACCTTCCCCTATGCTGTTACTTTCCACGAATATGAAACTGTACTGTCAGAGGTTACTGTCAGCGGGGACGCCTCGGAAGAAGTAATAATGGCAGAATTAACCTGTGAGCCTCCACAAAATCTTGATTACTCACAAGAAATGAATAATGTTACACTTGAGTGGGAAGCACCGGAATTGGGAGCCAACGGAACCTGGCTACACTGGGATGGTGAACACAACAATAGTATAGGAACAGGAGGTCCTGTTGATTTTGATGTCGCCCAGCGATTTGTTCCATCAGATCTTGAAGGACACGATGGGAAATTCCTGACCAGGGTATTGTTTGTACCAAGAGAAGCCAACAGTACATACAGCATCAGGGTATGGACGGGTGGCAATATTTCAGCTCCGGAGAACCTAGTCGTTGATCAAGTGGTGACCAATCCTGTCATAAATGCCTGGAATGAGGTGTTTCTGACCACTCCGGTATTGATTGACAGCAGCAAGGAGTTATGGATTGGATTCAGGAGTAACACCCAAACCGGGTATCCGGCAGGAACCGATGCTGGCCCGGCCATAGACGGTAAGGGAAATATGATCAACCTGGCAAACACTGGCTGGCAAACCTTGCTGCAAGTGGGTTCGACGCTGAATTATAACTGGAGCGTTCGTGGCTTAATTGAAGCCGTTGATGTTCCCTATGCTCAGGTTCTTTCATCTTTGGAAGAAGATGACCGTGGCGTGATGTCTGGAGCATTAGAGGTTAATAAAGAAACCCTCAGGCTTGAACCCAATGAACCACGTATCCTTCTAGGATATAACGTTTTCAGAAACGGGCAGTTAGTTAATGATGAGGTAGTTCCAGAACCCAGTTATGAAGACAATGAACTTGATCTTGGAACCTACGAGTACTATGTAACGTCTGTTTGGAACTCAGGTTGCGAATCCGAAGCTTCCAATGTGGTGAGCATAGAGGTAGATGAGATATCTTGCCCTGCACCTTTTAACTTAGAGGTTTGGCGTGATGAAGAAGACTCCAACTTGGTCCGAATGATCTGGAACGAAGAGGAGCCCCAGGAGACTGAATTCAGGTATGACGATGGGGTTAGGACAGGTCAGCTTGGCTTCCAGTCAGGAACAATAAATGGCGTCCTTGGGGCTGCTCATCCGGTTGCGGCCTCTTTATCTCAAATGAGTTGGCTGCTGAGTGATGCTACAGATGGCGGGGGCCCCCACGAGACGATCCAAATTTATGTCTTTGGTTTGACGGAAACCGGCACCCCTGCTAGCGAAGATTTGTTATATACCGCTGAGGTCTCTAATATTGATGGGGAATGGAATACTTATGAATTCCCTGAAACCATTCAGGCCCCGGGAGGATTCTTTGTTGGAGTTGCCTACAGCGGCTTTGCTGGTCTTGGTACCGACGACGGCCTGGGCGACCCCTATGTGTACTCCCCCAATACGCACTTTTATACGAGCGACTATACTTCTGGAAACTGGACCCCTTGGGAAGAATCCGGATTCAGCGTAAACGGCCTGATCAGGGCTATGGGTATGGCTGGAGCAAAGATTTCCACCCTTGTGGTTGGTCACGAGAATTATAATGCAGAACCCTCATTTGTATATTTCTCCTCTGATGCTTCAGCAATTGAGTCAGCTCCTGCCTGGAATAACCGTGACAGCAATTTCCTTGGTTATAATATTTATCACCAGGGGGTTCTGCTCGAAACCCAGTGGCAGGAAACAAGTTACTCCTACCAGGAAGCAGAAGCAGGCCTCCATTGTTATTCGGTAAGCGCTGTGTATGAAAATTGCGGCGAATCTGAAATGTCAAATGAAGCTTGTGTTGAGATTTCTGTTGGGGTTGATCAGAATCTGGCTTCTGAAAAAGTTAGGGCATATCCTAACCCTGCTGATGAATTACTTTTTATTGAAGGTAAGGCCATCAGTCGGATCATATTGATAAATTCGGGTGGCCGAATCGTTTTAGATATTTCCGGTGAAAATGCTGACCGCATGGAAATAAACGTGGGTAGCTATCCGGCTGGCTTGTATTTACTTGTTGTGAATACTGCCTATGGATCGGAAACATTGAAAATGATGATTAAATAAAAAAGCAGGAAGGCTGAAAAAAGGTTTGTGAAGCTTTTTTAGCTGTTTGTTCGGGCAAGCATAAACTTATCTTGTTGAAATTAAGATGTTTATGCTTGTCCGTTTTTGTAGTTCTTTATTTTGCTCCACAAATAGTTTTTGGCAAAAAAATTGCTTTTTTTCCTTACAACAATGTAAATTTCCTTTTTTTCACTGATACCCGATCCTTTTCCTGTCAGAAAAGCCCTGTTCGTTTTGGCAGGATTCGGTGAGGGTCTGCAGGAGGTCGATGTCGGGATTGAGGATGCGTTTCATCAGGAGCTGTTTTACCTGGTTGTCGATTTGCCCGCCGCTGAAGTCGAACTGGGTTGCGAGGCTTTCAGCCATGGCAGGGCTGAGCTCGGGCAGCTTGCTGAGCCAGATCTGCTTCCGGACCGTGCTGTCGGGGCGGGGGAAGTCAATCTTGAGCAGGAAGCGGCGTTCAAAGGCCTTGTCGAGGTTTCCCGTGAGGTTGGTGGTGGCGATGAGGATGCCCCGGAAGTTCTCCAGCTCTTCCAGCAGGATATTCTGGATCAGGTTCTGGGTATGAGCCACGCCGTGTGATCCCCGGCCCAGGTCGGTGCGGTGCGACAGCAGGCCGTCGGCTTCGTTGATGAAAAGGATGGGTTCGGCGGGGGAGGTCTTGAGTGCTTCGCGGTAGTTTTCAAAAATGCGCCTTACCTGCTTTTCGCTTTCGCCAAACCACATGCTGCGGGTCTGGCTCAGGTCGATCATCATCAGGTCGCGGCGGGTCTTGCGTGCGATCTGCAGGGCCAGTTCGGTCTTGCCTGTGCCCGGGGTGCCGTAAAAAATTGTGGTGATGCCGTGGTTCATGCCCATCCGGGCAGCAGACTCCTTGTAGCGGTTGAACTCTTCATGGTTAAGCAGTTTTTCAAGTTCGGCAATGCGTTCGTTGACTTCGGCATTGAAGTATAGCTTCTTTTCTTTAATGGTTTTATGTGGCTTCAGGCCGTCCACCCCCGTTTCGCTCGTCACCAGTTCGGGGAAGTCGATGAACAGCAGCTTGTAGGCTCCGGGGCCAAGCACCAGCTGGAAATTATCGTTACGAGAGCCGATGACCTTCACCACCCCGGTTTTTACCAGCTCGTGGCGGCCGTTTTGCAGGTTGCGGCTGAACTCAATTTGGTCGTACAGTTTGGGGAACAGGAGTCCGAAGAAATACTCGGGCGGAGTGTCGGTTCTTCCTGAGACCTTAAAAAGAACCAGGAGGAGGGCCAGGGCTTTGCTGGTGGTTTTGCTGAGGTGGGCGTTGAGGTACTGGATGAAAGGGAGGCTGCGGCCCTGGGCCAGGAGGTCTTCCACTTCACGAAGGAATTGGACCGTGGTGATCTGGTCGTTCTCGCGTTCGTCAAAGGCCTCCTTCAGCAGGTCGAGCAGGGCGGTGAAGCTGAGCTTTTGGTGGTTTTCCAGCAGGCGGGGGTCGCCGGTCCGCAGGGCTTCCATCACGTTTTTGGGGACAGTGAAGGAAATATCCCGGTAGGCTTGCCTGCGTTTTTCGGTGGCAAGCTTGCGTTTTATCAGGAAGCGCGATTCCATTAACTCGATTTTTTCGAGGAGTGAAAGGACCCGCACCCCCTTGCATTTAAAAAAGGCGGCCAGCCGGTCGAGGGTGACGTCCTCCTGCAGGCTTAGTTCGGCCAGCACCGAAAAGAGCGCCGCCTCCTCAAGGCCCAGGTTCAGAAATTCGCCCAGGCTCAGCAGCGACTCCTGGTCGGGAATGACTTCAAAAAGAAGTCCAATGTCTTCGGCTTCAGAACTGATCGATGCGATCATCGATAAATAGTCGGGCTTTTCGCCTGTTTCAGAAAAATTCAAAAAAAGGTTGTTTTTCCCCTGGTGTTTTGTGGATCTTTTCCTGCGCATATGGATTAAGTTTTATTCAATTCCCTCAGCGTTAATCATTTTCCGTAAGGGTAAAAAAGTGACCTGCATATCTAAAATACGCAAAGATTTAACCTTTAAAATACGGATTGTATAATGCAAAAATACGGGCTATAAAATAAAATTCAAGCCAAATGGGGTTTACTTATCAACATGTTGAAAACTTTAAAAACGGGCGGGGGCCTGCCAAAAACAGCCCCGGGTCGCGCAGCACTCGTGGGGGAAGGCATACATTTCCAATTAGGTTCCGAAGGTGCAGGCTGTATTAATTATTCCAGCTGAGAAATTATCAATATTGATAATTTCTCTGATCCCGGGAAAAGGAAAGGCGGGGTTTAATGGATCTGCAAGACAAGAAACGTAACTTCATTCAGGCGTTTCTTTGCATCCATGATGAAAGGTCCATTGCAAGGCTGGAACAGTTCCTGCATTCAAATCGAAAGAAAAAGGCGTTTCTAAGAAAAAACCGTTTTTTAATTCCAGTGCTCCGATTATGTTCAAATAAAAAAGGGCCACAACATTTTTGCGTTGTAACCCTTTGATTTTGAAGCTCCTCCTCTTGGACTTGAACCAAGGACCCTCTGATTAACAGTCAGATGCTCTAACCAACTGAGCTAAGGAGGAGTGTTTCCTAAGCTAGCATTGCTTTTGGAGTCGCAAAATTAATAAAAATATTCTTTCAAAAACAAAATTTTTTATCCGGTCATTTTTTTTTGCCAAGGGCAAAGGCAATACTGATTTATTCCGAAAAACAAAAGGAGTCTTCTTAACTTTGCCGCTTTCTATAATAGGCTGGCATGTTTAAACGTTACTTAAACATTGGTGTTAATTTTTTGAAGCGGTTTTTCCTCCGCCTGAAAAAAGATCCTGTACTTATGATCCGTGGCTTAGTAATCTTATCCCTTATTTTTGGCCTTTCTGTCTTTTCCTATAACTCCATTCCTTCGCGGGCTTCGGGACCAGACCTGGCACCTTTTGAGCCTACCGAGGAAAAGCTATACCAGTTTTCGGAAGAAGAACTCGGATATTTTGATGACGAGATTACCGGCCTGATGCTGCGCAGCCAGTTTAATGGGCAGGTCCTGGTGGCTCGCCACGGCACCATTGTATATGACCGCTGTTTTGGTTTTGCTGATTTCCGCAACAGCACCCCCCTCACTTCCGAGACGCCCTTTCAGCTGGCCAGCATCAGCAAGACGTTTACTTCCACCGCCATATTGCTGCTGCACCAGGAAGGCAAGCTACACATTGACAGCCTGGTGCTGAACTATATCCCTGAATTTCCTTATCCCAACATTACCGTTCGTCATTTGTTGAGCCATACCTCGGGCCTCCAGAATTATATGTGGGTGATGGAGCGCTACTGGAACCAGGGCCGCTTGCCCAGCAATGAAGACATGCTGGCAACCTTTATTAAGCACAAAAGGCCCCTCGACTTTGTACCCGGTACGCGCTGGGCCTATTCAAACACGGGCTTCGCAGTGCTGGGCCTGCTGGTGGAACGGGTGTCAGGGCAGCGGTTTCCCGACTTCCTGCACCAGCACATTTTTACTCCACTGGAAATGCACAACACCTTTGTGTACGATGTCCACCAAGAAAGCACACCTAAAAACAGGGCTTACGGCTTCAGGCCCAATCGCGGACGCTATTACTTCATACCCGATGTTAGGCACGACGGGGTGTTTGGCGACAAGGGGGTATACTCCACTGCAGAAGACCTGTACAAATGGGATCAGGCCATTTACCGCAATGAGCTGCTGACTCCTGAACTCTGGCAGATGGCCTTTGAAAAGGCGCAATTGCATAACACCAACACAGTGAACTATGGCATGGGCTGGCGTTTGCAGTTTTTCAGGGAGCATCGCATTGTTCACCACCCGGGGCGATGGAATGGATTCCGCACCTCCTTTAAGCGCTACATTGACGATGATGCCACCTTGATCATCCTTACCAATACCAATACAAGCATTGCAGGCCTTGTAGATACCCTGCAAAAGATCATCTTCCACAAGGAGCTCCTGTTGGTTCCCGATCTGCTGGAGGTGATCGAGGATGAAAACGAAGCCATGCAAAGCGGCTCAGGCAGTTAATTTCCAAGGTTTTCCCCGCTGAAAAGCGCATTCTTATTACTTTTGTGAGGATACTTATGGTATATCTCCCGGGAAATTTATTTAACAGCCTATGAAGCCATCACCTTTACTCAGCGATGAAAGGCGCCTGGAAGACCTCCTGGCGCTGTCTCTTGGTATTATGAGCGGGGAAAACGGACGCGAACTATATGAGCGTTACCGCGATGCCGTAGAACAGGTCACCCCCTATGATATGGTGAAGCTGGAGGACCGGCAGTTGCAGATGGGCATTAGCCCTGCAGAGATCAAAAAGGACATTGATAAGGTCATCAACTTACTGTTCAAGGGGCTTAGAAACTATCCCTGGAAAAAACCCGCCGAGGGCAGTTTCCTGTATTACCTGATGCTCGAGAACCAAGCCTTTACCTTTCGCCTGAATTGTGTGAAAAAGATCATTAAAGCTTACAAGGGCCGTGAAGAAACCGACCTTTCCGCCCTCAGAGAAGAACTCTGGCCCCACTTTGAAGCCTTTACCGTTTTTGAAGCCCATTATGCAAAAAAGGAAAATGTGCTGTTTCCCTTCCTGGAGAAGCGCTGGACCAATTACCGTCCCCTGAAGGTGAT
>JAAYLH010000093.1 GCA_012521995.1 Bacteroidales bacterium
ATTTGAATATCTTTTCTATTGAGCCCTGTTCCACGATGCTTCCCTTGAGCATTACCGCCGCACGCGAGGCAATGCGCGAGACCACCCCAAGGTCGTGGGTAATGAAAATGACCGACATCCCGTGGCTGCGTTGCAACTGCTCCAGCAAATCAAGGATGCTGTTCTGTACGGTGACATCAAGGGCAGTGGTGGGTTCGTCGGCAATGAGCAGGCGGGGCTTGCAGGCAATGGCCATGGCAATCATCACCCGCTGGCGCTGTCCGCCCGAAAGCTGGTGCGGATAGGCCCTGAAGATCCTTTCAGGCTGCGGCAGCCTCACCTCCTCAAACAATTTCAGCACCCTTTGTTTAGCTTCGCCCCCCCGGGCCTGCCGGTGCCACAGCAGGACTTCCTCCACCTGTTCTCCGCAGGGCTTCACCGGGTTGAGCGAGGTCATGGGCTCCTGGAAGATCATCCCGATGTGGCGGCCCCTGACCTGCTGCATCTGCCTGTCGCTGAGCTGCAACAGGTCGAGCCGGCCCAATTCAGGATGCTCAAACCAGATATGACCCCCGGTGACCCGGGCCGCACGCCGGCTCAGCAGACCCATGATGCTCAGCGCCGTCACCGACTTGCCGGATCCCGACTCACCCACAAGGCCCATCGTTTCCCCGGCCCCAAGGCTAAAACTTACCTCCCTGACGGCCTGCACAACCCCCTCCTCGGAGGTGAATTCAACCGAAAGGCTTTCAACCGTTAAAAGGGGCTTCTGCTGCATGCTTTTCTTTTCTTTGGCAAACTTACAAATAAGTCCCAAGGTTTTTAGGGCCTTTAGCAAACCAAAAATTTTTATTCCCTTCCGGAAAAAAACTTCTTTTCAGAATTGTTACTGACAGGAATCACCCTCAAAGATAAACCGTAGTTTAACCGTAGTTTAACCAATTACAATTGGTTAAACTACGGTTAAACTACGGTTAAACTCCAAATATGGTACCTTCCTGAAACGGCCCCGGAGCCCTTCAGTCTCCTGTATGTCAGCCTGTTAAGACTACTCCGGGATGTTTTTTACAAGGGTTGAGAAAAGGTAAATATTTGCATAACTGCCGGTTTGCACAAAAAAAAGGCAGCCCGCGAATCAGGGCTGCCTCCAAAAATAATGCTTAAAGGAATTTTCAATGGATGGGTTCGCCTGCTTTACGCCATTTGACATCGTAATAGCCGGGTCGTTCTTCCACGGCCCTGCGGTTGAACTCGTGGTCATATCCCACGCCGCGGACACTCTGCTTGTCGCCGTCAAATTCGTGGATGTAGCGATCGTTGTACTTGGCAAAGATGTAATGCCCCAGTTCGCGCCAGCGTTCCACCACGTATTCGGCATTGCTGACCGAGAAGTCGGTGAGGTAGCTGTTGAGCATTTCGGGGCTGTCCTTGGCCAGGAACTGGGCAGCCTGGTCAACGGCTTTGGTCATGGCCACCGAGCGGTCTTCCAGTTCTTTCTGGACTTTAAGGATGTCGCCAATAATGGGCTCGTAAAGGCCATAGGCATAGTTGGACACCAGGTTGAACACCCAGAAAGCAGAGTTCCAGTCAAACTCCCGGATGGTTCCGGTAACGAGGCTAACGGGCGCTTTCTCCATTCCCATATACAGGGGCATATAGCAAGTGGAGTAGGTATCGTCGACGCCGTACCAGAAAATCCCGCCCACCTCGTCGGGCAGCCAGTTGCGCGACTGGGCCACGAAGGAGAAGGCGGTTTGCTGTTGTGAGATGGGCCTTTCATAGGCATACTGGGTTTCATCGCCTTCGAGCTGGAAGCCCAGGGGGCGCCAGCGGTAGGGCAGTCCGTGGGGGCCTGCGGCAAAGCCTTTGGTCATGTCATAGGGGGTGTCCTGGAAATGGTCGCGCACCAGGGCCATCATGTCCTGGTTGCTGATCTTCTTGTCGGGCTTGATGAAGAGTGGATAGGGATCGGCCTCTTCGGCGCAGCGCCAGAAGTCGGCAGCAAAGTTGGCCGAGGGGGCCACCCTGCGATAAACGCTCCACACGCGGCCTTCGCACAGCAGCCTGCTGTAGCAACTGGCGGGGGCATAGGTATCGGCGAAGCTGAAGTCGCGGTCGCGTCCGCTGAACCAGTTCATTTCGCGGGCAAAGTCAACGACGTCCTTGCTCCACATCCAGTTCTGGGTGTCGTTGAAGTCGATCTGGCGGATGCGGGCGGTGTTGGCGTGGGCGGTGACATAGCCTTCAGGAACGCGGGCTGCCACCCATACGGCGCCGTGGCCGTGCTCGCCCTTGCCGATGAGTTCAAACAACCAGACTTCCTCCTTGTCGGCCACCGAGAAGGATTCGCCGGTGCTGGCGTAACCATACTGGTCGATGAGGTCGGTGATGACCTTGATGGCTTCGCGGGCCGTGGTGGCGCGCTGAAGGGCCAGGTACATCAGGCTGCCGTAGTCGAGGATGCCGTTGGGCTTGGTTAATTCGCGGCGGCCTGTAAAGGTAGTCTCGCCGATGGCCACCTGGTGTTCGTTCATGTTGCCGATCACACGGTAGGTATGGGCCACCTGGGGGATGCTGCCCAGGAAGTCGCCCGTATCCCATTCGTAAATGTCAATGGTTTCGCCCGGGGCGTGGTCTTTGGCGGGGCTGAAATACAGGGGGTCCATAAACCCGCCCGAATCGGCCAGGTAGCTGATCATCACGCTGCCATCGGCGCTGGCACCCCGCGATACCAGCACGTTGGTGCAGGCATTGGCCAGTTGAACCGCTCCGAAAAGCATAATAAAACTCAGTAAAGCAATCAGAAAATTAGATCTTTTCATAAGGAATAATGGTTATGTTTAGCATGTTGAGCGTACAAAAATAATAGAATTCCCGAACCTTATTGAAAATTTGTAATACAAACATTGACTGTTAGTTGTGAAAAAACAATGACATCCGGGCCGATTTGCTATATTTGCAAAAAGAACCGCTACGTTCGTATAAGCTGTTTGGTATTTAATCCTTTTAAAACAAAAACGATGAAGAAACTCTCCTTGCTTTTCCTGGTCATGATGTTGGCGCTTGCAGCTTGCGGGCCGCGGCAGCAAAAGGCTGAAACCGAAGAAACCTTGCCTGTTGCCCTGCTTGAAGACGACAACCAGCAGGCTTTTTTCAATAATCTTTACAGCTTGTGCGGTCAGTCCTTTGCCGGACGTGAGGTGTATATGATTGAAGGAAATGAGAGCTGGGCCCACCTCGATTTTGTGATGCATGTGAGAGAGTGCAATGACGACGCGATCCTGATTCCTTTCCACTTATCAGAAGACCATTCGCGAACCTGGATGTTCCTGGTGGAGGAGGGTAAGCTGCGTTTTCGCCATGATCACCGGGACGAGGACGGCACCCCTGACGAGGTGACCCTTTATGGGGGCTATGCCACGCAGGGCGGAACAGCCTTTGTGCAGCACTTCCCTGCCGATGAATATACCTGCCAGTTAATTCCTTATGCCTGCACCAATGAATGGATCGTGGAAATCGCCGAAGACCTGTCGACCTTTACCTATAAGCTGACGCGCGACGGGGTGCTTCGCTTTGAGGCAGCCTTCGACCTCACCCAGCCCCTGCCAAAGCAATAGCTTCAGGCGGGCAGGGCTTGATGATGCTTTGCTGTTTGTTTTTTGCATAATTTTATAGGAATGGAAAAATCGAAAAAGAAATTTCTGAAGTTGCCGCGCCTGGATGGGGGCAAGGAGATGCTGCGCAAGTTCTTCAGGGAAAACCAGCGCTATCCGAAAGAAGCCCTTGAAAAGGGCATTGAAGGCGATGTGGTGGTGAAATACAAGGTTTCGGATAAAGGCGAGGTGTTTGATGCCTTTGTGGAGCATGGTATCGGCCATGGCTGCGACGAAGAGGCCCTGCGGCTGGTGGGCATGCTGCAGTATGAAGGGGTGAAGAACCGGGGCGTCAGGGTCACCAGCAACAGCCGGATGAAAATCCCCTTCCGCCTGCCCCAAAAGCCCAAAGCGCCAAATATGAAAATGGTTTTCACCGAAAAGACAAAGGCTAAAAAAGCTGCTGCGGAAGAGAAACCTTCAGAGAAAAAGCCCCAAAGCTATACCTACACAATAAAATTATAACAAACAGAATCTCTTGTTTTTATGGGAAAAGCACCTGTACTACGCATCACCAAACAGTTTCACTTTGAAGCAGCCCACGCGCTGTGGAATTACGATGGTTTGTGCAAGAACATCCACGGCCACAGCTATATTCTTTATGTCACCATCAAGGGCAGCCCAATTGACGAGCCCATGGACCCCAAGTTTGGGATGGTGATGGACTTTTCTCAATTGAAGAAAATCGTGAATGATGCCATCATCCTCGAAATGGATCATTCGTTGATGGTGAACGGCAACACCCCCCACAAAGACATGGCCGGTGCCAGCCAGATGTTCGGAAGGGTGGTGGCTTTGCCTTATCAGCCCACCTGCGAAAACATGATCGTCGACTTTGCCGCCCGCCTCAAGGCCTTGCTGCCCAAGGGGGTCAGCCTTCATGCCCTGCGCCTCCACGAAACGGCTACTTCCTATGCAGAATGGCTGGCGGAGGAAAATGAAGAATGAAAAATGAAGAATGAAAAATTGACCAAAGTAATCAGGTCAATGTTGTTGTCGGGTTTTCTTTGTTAGAAAAACTGCCAGGCTTTAAATGGGAAAATGTGTTCCCCACGCCAATTTCGGGCTACCGGAACAGGATGGAGTAGGTGAGCCTGAGGGAGAAATTGTCGCTGAAATCGGGCAAGGCATAGGGGCCGTAGCGGTACATGAACTCAATGCCCATGCTGCTGATGCCTGAGCCCAGGAGGTCGGTGATGGCCAGGCCGGATTCGAAATACCCTTTCTCCATGCTTTTGATCTCATAGCCCTGGTGCCATTCGGGGTGGGCCAGGGAGCCAAATCCAATATTGGTAAGCAATATCAGCCCGGGCGAGAAACCGGGGCGGTTGAGGATCAGCTTCTCAAAGTTGTGGTACACGAACAGGTTCACATATCGGTCGGAGACAAATTCGGCCATGCGCATGGTGGCAAAGCTCTGGGGGGCTGTAACGGCAAAGCGCCTGTAGCTGGCCTTTCCGGTGAAGAGCTTTGGCCAGGGCACCTGCCCTTGGACATAGCCTGCCTCAAGCACCCATTGCTGGGTGCCTGCCATTTTGATGGGGAAGCGTTTTTCGAATTTCAGCTCGGCCCGCCAATAGTCGTAATGGCCCTTATAGACCTGGTCCCATCCCTTTGACAGGTTAAGGTAAGCGATGGGGAAGTTTCGCCCGAAGGCCAGGGTATGGGTAGGGGTGAGGACGTATTGTTCGCCCAGGGCCAGGCGCATCATCAGGCCTGTCTCAAAAAAACGGAAGCGGTTGGCCGGGAATTCTTCGCTGCCGGGGCCGGGGGTAAACTGATAAACGGGATTGGTGGCCTGATCCTCGTCGCTGGCATAGACGCGCAGGCTGAGCTGGTTGTGCAGGGTCCTCCATCCCATCCGAAGGCGGTGGCGGCGCAGCATGTCCATATCGCGCAGGAAGTAGGCACGGATTTGGTAGGGACTTAACAGGACGGTGCTTTCCAGGAAGCGTGACCCCCCCCGTTCCACGAAATCCCAGGAGAAGTCATAGCCCAGTCGCAGGTCGGAGAGACGGTCGACGAGGACTTCGCCCCCATAGCCGTAGCGGAAGGTCTGGCTCTTGAGCCCGTATCCTAGGTTGCCGTGCAGGCTGAAATATTTTGACAGCTTGTTGTTGGTGTTGATGCCAAAGCCCGGTCGCCAGCCTTCCTGGTCGTTGTAGCCAAGCAGGTGCTTGATCTGGATGTCGAACATGCCGGTGCGGAGGGCGCCGCTCATCAGGGCTTCGATGCGGTCAAGGCGGCGGTCGAGGTTTTGCTCGCGCCCGATGCTGTCGAGGTAGAGGTAGGTATTTTCTTCCTGCAGGCTCAGGCTGTCGGTGCGATAGGCCTTCCAGAAATGGGGGTCGCGGACGATGGTATTGGGCGAGAATTCCACGGCATAAGAGGAGAAATCCCTGCGCCGCAGCGGGGGCTCGAGGACAATGTTGCGCAGGTAGGTGCGCCCCAGCCCCAGCAATTTAAAGTGGTTGATGTTGGGCACGTTGATGATCTCCACGTCGGTGTTGAGCTGGGTGGGGAACCACTGGCGGCCGTCGATCAGCTCATACATCTGCTGGATCTTCACCCTGGATTTCTCCGGCTGGTTGGCGGGCTCGGCGATGACATTCTGCACGGCCCAGCCGTTGGTGTTAATGTAAAGCAGGCCCCGTAGTCCTTCAAAGTTACGCCCCCTGGAGGGCCTGAATGAAATGATGAATACAGTATCGGCAGCGGTATAGGTGGTGTCTTCCAGCAAAAAGAAATAGCGGTTGATGCTTCCGGGGCTGAGGGGGCTCAGGTAGTCTTTGCCTGAAATGGTGATGTAATCTTCGTAGAAGGAAAATGACTGGAACTGTGTGGCCATCAGGGCCAGCACCGGGTTTTCGAAACCAGAGATACGGGAAGCGATTACCGTTTCATTGTTTCGGCTGGGATAACGGAAACGCCTTTCAGTGACGGTTTCCATCATCATCAGGTGGCGCTCGTCAAGGTAGCGCTGGAGCCTCCCGGAGACAGAATCGGCCAGGGCAGGGCTTGCAGCTTCCGGATGCCCTGTTTCAAATTCTCCGGTGAAGATAAACTTGTTGTACGACTCATAGGAAAAGGAGCCCAGCTTCTCGGGGTTATTGCCGTCGCGGAAAAGGATGGCGTTTTCGATGATGCGGTGGGCAGGGTTTTCCCCTGGAAATATATCCACCACGGTGAGCTCAATGGCTTTACGCTGCATTTCAACCCACTGGATTTTCCTGGCGGGGTCCACTTCGAAGACCAATGGATGATAGCCCACGTAAGACAGGATAATGCGCTCAATGGGGCTGTGATGGGTCAAGTGGAAGAAACCATCGATATCGGTAACCCCTCCGCTGCGGCTCCCTTCAATGATAATGTTGACAAAAGCCAGGGGCTCTTGAGTTTCCTCGTCAACCACCCGACCCTGGATGTTGTAGGGCTCGGCAAGCAAAGCTGCGGGGAAGAGCCACAGCCAGGAAAGTACAGTCAGAGCAAGGCCGGGCTTTTTAGGCGAAAGGGTTTTCAGCGTCATAAGGGAAGGGCAGATTCTTGAATTGCATAACGCAAAATTACTTAAAATCGTGTAGCGGATGCGGCTCTTGTGACGGGCATTGCCTTGCCTGAGGTACAGGGGATTAATAAATTTGGAAGGGATGCAAAAAAATATATTAATTTTGTACTGTAACAAAGTATTGGTATAACCTTGGAAGATTCACCTGACCCTTATTCTTGCTGTATATCGTCCCTGTTCTTATTTATTGATACCATCCCAGGCAATGCGGTTCCGGGCATTGCGGCCATATTGGTATTGCTGGTATTCTCAGGATTGATCTCAGGATCAGAGGTTGCCTTTTTTTCGCTGACCCAAACACAGGTTGAAGATATACGTAAAAAAAAGAATTCATCCAGCAACAGCATCATCACCCTGCTGGAAAAGCCCAAGCGGCTGCTGGCCACCATCCTGATTGCCAACAATGTGGTCAACATTGCAATAATTCTGATCTCCACCATGGTGTTCAGGGAGCTTTTCGACTTCTCTTCAAGCCCCATTATGGGCTTTGTCGTGCAGGTGATCCTGGTGACCTTTATCTTGCTTGTATTTGGCGAGGTGATGCCAAAGGTTTATTCGGGGCAAAACCCAGTGAAGTTTGCCTCCTTAATGGCAGCCCCGCTAATCTTTATTCGTAAAGCATTTTGGCCGATAAGCACCTTGCTTGTGAGGTCGACCAACATCATTGATGACCGCCTGGGAAAAAAACGTTCGAACATAAGTATGGACGACCTGTCCCACGCCCTTGAGATTACGGCCGACAACACCACAACAGAAGAAGATAAAAAGATACTCAGGGGCATTGTAAACTTTGGAAACATCGATGCACGCGAGATCATGCGCTCACGGGTGGATGTGGTGGCAGTGGAGATATCACTGCCTTTCCCGAAACTGCTCAACATTATTCTTGATGCGGGTTACAGCCGCGTTCCCGTATATCGCGAAAGCTTCGACAATGTGGAAGGCATCCTGTACATCAAGGACCTGTTGCCTTACCTTGACAAAGGCGATAATTTCGAATGGAATAAACTGCTGCGCCTTTGTTTCTTTGTGCCCGAGAGTAAAAAGATCAGCGACCTGCTGAGGGAGTTCCAGGAGAAAAAAATCCATATGGCCGTGGTTGTCGACGAGTATGGCGGGACTTCAGGCATCGTGACCCTTGAAGACATCCTTGAAGAAATCGTAGGTGAGATCAATGATGAGTTTGACGTGGACGAAAGCATTTACTCAAAAATAGATGCCAACACCTATGTGTTTGAGGGGAAGACCCTGCTGAAGGACTTTTGTAAGATCACCGGGGCCGATTACAGCCTCTTTGACGACGTGAAGGGGGAGGCGGATACCCTGGCAGGCCTCTTGCTCGAAATCAAACAGGAACTGCCCTTTAAAGGCGAGAGGGTCCGTTTCCGTAATTTTGAATTCCTGGTGGAGGGGGTCGACAACCGCCGCATCAAACGCATCAAGGTTATCATCCTGCCCGAAACCAGGGAATAATACCCGTACTATGAAAAAGATCCTGCTGATCCTGTCCGTATTGTTTTTGTTTGCCTGCCAGGGGAACTACAGCCCCAAGCCCAGGGGTTTCTTCCGCATTGACCTGCCCGAAAAGGAGTATGTTTTGTTTGATTCCATTTTTCCCTATGCCTTTGAATACCCTTCTTATGGGGAGTTCGTCCCCGATCGGCGCACTTCATCAGAGCCCTACTGGGGCAACCTTGAGTTTCCACAGTTCAAGGGAACGGTTCACCTGAGCTACAAGGAGGTCGAAAACGAGGGTGACCTGGTGCAGTATTTTGAGGACGCCCGCAGCTTTGCCCAGAAGCATATCCCCAAGGCCACCGCAATCAGCGAGGAGCTGTTAATCGATGACCGGCGGAAAGTGTATGGGGTGCTCTATGAGATCAAAGGCAATGAGGCAGCTTCCACCCTGCAGTTCTATGTGACCGATAGCCTCGACCATTTCCTGCGCGGGGCGCTCTATTTCAGCGTGAGCCCAAACAATGACTCACTGGGCCCCGTCATTGATTTTCTGGAGGAGGACATCAGGCATCTGATCAATACCCTTCAGTGGAAATAAACCCTTAAGCTTGTTTTAGAAAAAACCGTACATCAGCCGGCCGATCATAAAGTAAATGAACAGGCCAATGATGTCGTTGGAGGTGGTTATAAATGGCCCTGTGGCTAGAGCAGGGTCTATTTTCATTTTTTCGAGCACCAGGGGTACAAATGACCCAAACACCGAAGCAAAGATGATGACCGTCATCAGGGCGACGCTTACCGTAAGCCCCAGGGCAAGGGAAGGAGCAAAGAAATAACTGTATACCATCAGGATGGCCGAGCATACCAAGCCATTGATAAGTCCTACCGAGAGTTCTTTCATCAGTTTCGGGAATATTCCCCCTGAGAGGGTGTGGTTGGCAAGCCCCTGGACAATCAGGGCCGAGGATTGAATGCCCACATTACCCCCCATGGCAGCAATCAGGGGCATAAAGAAGGCCAGTTCAGGGTTGATGCTGATCTGGTCTTCATAGTTGGCGATGACCCGCGAGCCGATGATTCCGCCAAACAGGGCCACCACCAGCCAGAACAATCGACCCTGGGTGATTTCCCAGATCTTGTCGGTCGACTCAATGTCCTGGGTAATACCCGACATCAACTGGTAATCGCGCTCGGCTTCCTCCTTGATGAAGTCGACCACGTCGTCAATGGTGATGCGCCCGATAAGCCTGCCCAGCTCATCAATGACGGGCAAAACCACCAGGTCGTATTTATTCATGATCTGTGCTACTTCTTCCCCTTTCTGGGTGGCTTTCACCGAGATCACATCGGAATCAAAAAGGGTCTCAATCTTGTCGCGCGGGGAGGCGATCAACAGTTTTTCAAGCGAAAGCATGCCCACCAGTTTCTCATCATCATCCACAACATAAACTGTATAAACATTTTCGACCTCCTCTGCCTGGCGGCGCATCTCGCGTATGCAGGTGACCACGTGCCAGCTGGCATGCACCTTCACAAGCTCTTTCCCCATAAGACCCCCTGCGCTGTTGGTGGGGTAGATCAGCAGGTCGGCAATGTCCTGGGCTTGCTGGCGGTCTTCGATGTGAGCCAGGATCTCTCCCCGCATGGTGTCGGGAAGCTCGTTGATCAGGTCGGCAGCATCATCCGAATCGAGGTTGTCGATAAATTCATGGGCAATCTCCTGGGTGGAGAAGGAGGCCAGGAAGCGCTCACGGACGTCGTCCTCGAGTTCCATCAGCACCTCCGCAGCTTCTTCCTTTTCCAGCAGGGTGTACAGGTATTTGGCTTCCTCCAGGTTCAGTTCGTCCATCACCTCGGCGATGTCGGCCGCATAAAGCTCGTTGATCACCCCCAGGAGAAATTCGTCGTGCTGCTCCCTAATGGCATCCTGGATGCTGTCGATGGTGATGTCTTTAATTTTGATGCTCATAGGATGCCTGTTTTTTTATTCTTAACCTATTGTTTACTGCCTGCCTTCCTCTATGGCCTAACCTCCGAAAGCATGTTTTGGGCCGTGCTGATCTCCACATAGCTGGGTCCCGATTTCTTCCCGAAGTTTCCTGCCATCACTACGATAAGGTCTTCGGGGCTGATCTCATCCTTGTTGATCAGGCGGGTGAGGGTAGCCTTTGAAAATTCCTTCTTGGAGGTTTCTACGTCCAGGAAGTCGGCATACACACCGTAGTTGAGGGCCAGCTCTCGGACCACCCGGTGGTCATAACACTGGGCATAGATGGGCGTCTTACCCCTGAAGGCCGAGAGGTAACGCGCTGTCTTCCCGGTATCGGTATCGGTGATGATGGCCTTGGTGTTGAGCTTCTGAATGGAACGCACGGCGGTTTTCGACAAGAACACCGAGATGTCATTGTCGTGGGGCATCACCTTACTGTCCATCAGGAAGGGCTTATTGCGCTCCGTTTCGTGGGCGGTGCGGGTCATGATCTGGACCGACTCCAGGGGGTATTTGCCATAGGCCGTCTCCCCGCTGAGCATCACCGCGTCGGTGCCTGAGAAGATGGCTGTGGCTATATCGCTGACCTCCGCGCGGGTGGGGCGGGGGCTGGTGATCATTGAGTGCAGCATCTGTGTGGCAATGATCACGGCCTTCTTCTGGCGAATACACTTCTTGATCAGCCGCGCCTGGATCACGGGGATGCGCTCGGCAGGAACCTCTATGGCCAGGTCACCGCGGGC
>JAAYLH010000094.1 GCA_012521995.1 Bacteroidales bacterium
GATACACTCCATGGCAAGGTGGCCTATGTCGACCAGGCCATGCTGCGCGAGGGCTGCCAGTTTATCAGGGAAGGCGAAACCAATCCGGTGACCTGGTCGCCCGATGATCTGTATGGGTTTGGCTTCAGCGGGGGGCGGTTTTTTGTTTCCAGGGAGGTGGAGCTGATTACGGCGAAGTCTTTCAGGCGAACCCAGACCGAAACGGGCGAAGCCGGGGATTCGGTCGCCCTTGAGCGGGTCTTCCTGGAGTTATTGGCAGAGGGTGCAGCCAATCTTTATAAATACAGCCAGGGCGTGTTCTTTGCCGAAAAAGACGGGACGCTTTACCAGCTTTATTCTGAGTCGAAAGAAACGGATGTTCGCGGGCAGGTGCGCGAGGGGCAGATCATGGCGCGGGAAGTCAGGAAATATATCGGGGTGCTGCAATTTCTTATGAGCGATTGTCCCGGACTGGGTTCAAGGATCAACAACCAGGCTTTCAGAGAGCCTGCCCTGGCTGACCTTTTTATTGATTACAGCGAGTGCCGCGGTATGCCTGCAAGAACCTTCAAGGAGATTCGCCCAAAAACAGAGTACACCTTTATGGTCAAAGGCGGAGTAAGGGTTTCTGCCTTTTATTTTAACGCAGAGCTTAAGGAAAGCATGGTTTTCGACGGCTGGAGTTTTGGCAATCCCCTCAGCCCCCAGGTGATGGGTCTTGTGTCGGCTTCCAACAGAAGGTGGGGCCAGAACCTCAGTTTTGAAGCCGGCCTGTATTGGGCCTCTTACAAAATGGCAGACAGCCTTTCATACCGTGAAGGGGCATTCGATCACTTTCACCGCGTTGACATGGAGTTCCACGAGATCGGGATTCCCCTGGGGGCAAGTTATACTTTTGTCAGGCCTGGTGTAAAGCCTTATATGGGCACAGGCATCATGTTTATCTTCAATGCCACCAAGCGTTTTGACTGGCACTGGGAGCAGGTGTATGGCGAGCTTTACACCTTGCATGACAGGCCCGACAACCTCATCAAAACGCTTCAGTTTGGGATGTATTTGAACGGGGGGCTGGAGTGGCCTGTGTTTAATAATAAGGCCTCTTTACTGACCGAGCTGAGCTTCCATTTTACAAATGGAATCATCAACCGCAACTCCTCTGAACATGATTTAGAGGTTCTCCAGGAAATCTCACGTTCAAAAAAGATGGCGGGGCAGTTTTCGGTGGGCCTGAAATTCTGAAGCCCGGAGGGGTTCTTTAATAGACGCAAGGATTATTGCCGGAACAGAAAGGCTCGCTGAACCAGGAGGTTCAGCGAGCCTTTTATTAATCAACACCCTTGTTTAGTTTTTCCTGATCAACATCCAGGCATCCTTATATTCGGGATAATTGGAACGGATGCGCTGGACGCGGATACGGGCCACCTCTTCATCGGTAAACGAATCGATACTGACCCGATGCAGGCCTGATTCGGAGATCAGGATCACGGGCTGAAACCCTTGTTCGATAAGGGCATCCATAAATCGGTTGGCATTGTCGGGGCTTCTGAAACTCCCCAGGATTACAAAATACAAATGGGTATCGTGGATTGCCTTATCTGTTTCCTGGGCAAAGGTGAAACGTTCTTCACGAAGGGGGATGGGATCCACTTCTTCGACAAGCTCTTCTATCACTTCCACCGGGGGCGTTTCAGGCTCGTTGACCTGGGCGGGTGCGCTGGGCAATACCACTACGTCCTCTACGTTTTCAGGAACTGTCCCCCTGGGTGAAGGAACCGGGGCTTCGGGAATGGCCATACGCTTGGAACGGCATCCCGAAAACAACAGCACAGCAATGATTGCCAGAATGGTCAGTATGTTCTTCAGGTACATTCTTTTTGGGTTTAGGTGATTTTGCTTCGGGAGCTTTCAGCCCCATTCCTGATAAATTTGTAATAACCTTCCTGTTTTAAGCGATATAAAGGTAATAAAAAATTGGATTAGATGCCATTTTCAAGACAGAAACGATGCCTGAGCATAAGTTTCTTTTCTGGTTATCTTCTGAAATTAGCATAATTTTGATGGTGAAAATGTATTGCGCTGTTCTTAAATCAATTATCAGAAACAGCTTATGGATCAGGAAGTAAAGATTAATATACGGGATTATTTTCCCGAAGATTACCCGGCGATAGGGCAGTTATGGTCAGAGACCGGTCTTGGGGGAACACAAAGGGGCGACACCCCTCAAATCATTGAAAAGAGCATTGCCTTGGGCGGTAAGATGCTGGTGGCAGTACTTGCCGACAATACCTTGGTGGGCACTTCCTGGATGACCTTTGACGGGCGTCGCCTGCACCTGCACCATTTCGGTATCAGCCCTGCCTTTCAGCGCAAAGGCTTTGGGCGGCAACTGGCGCTTGCATCCATTGCCTTTGCCAGGGAGAAGGGCTGCCAGATCAAGCTGGAGGTCCACCAGACCAATAAAGCTGCCATTGAACTTTACAAAGGCCTGGGATTTCAATACTTGGGCGATTACGATGTGTATATTATCCGAAAATACTGAAAAAAAGGCCCGGGAAAAAGAAACTCCCCGGGCCTTTACTACGGACTTTTTCAGGCGGGATTGAACCTAAAATCAGCGGGTAAGGGGACAAGCCCCAGGAGCCCGTTTGCGGCAGGCAGGCTTATACTTCAAACGCCGAACCCCAAACCTTTTGGGCTTTATTCCTTCCTGCTTTCCAGCAGAATATTCAGCATTTTAATGGCTGCTTCGGCAATAACGGTACCGGGGCCAAACACGCCCACCACTCCTGCATCGTAAAGGAACTGGTAATCCTGCGGGGGGATTACCCCACCCACGATCACCATGATGTCATCGCGTCCGAGGGCTTTCAGTTCTTCGATGATTTGGGGAGCAAGGGTTTTGTGCCCTGCGGCGAGGCTTGAGACGCCGACGATGTGCACGTCGTTTTCGACGGCCTGGCGGGCTGCTTCTTTTGGCGTCTGGAACAGGGGTCCCATATCCACGTCAAAGCCCATATCGGCGTAGCCTGTGGCTACCACTTTTGCACCGCGGTCGTGGCCATCCTGGCCCATCTTGGCGATCATGATGCGGGGCCGGCGCCCTTCGAGGGCGGCAAAGTCATCGGCCATTTTACGGGCTTTGGCAAACAAGTCGTTGTTTTCGATTTCCATAGAGTAGACTCCTGAAATTGAACGGATCACCGCCTGGTAGCGGCCAAAAACTTTTTCGCAGGCCATGCTGATCTCGCCCAGGGAAGCACGCTTTCGGGCGGCGTCAACGGCCAGTTCCAGCAGGTTGCCTTCACCCGTTTCGCAGGCTTGGGTGATGGCCCGGAGGGCATCCTGCACTTCTTGATGGTTGCGTTCGGCGCGCAGTTTCTCAAGGCGCCTGATCTGGGCAGCGCGGACTGCCGTGTTGTCTACATCGAGGATCTCGATGGGGTCTTCCTTCTCTCTGCGGTATTTGTTTACCCCAACAATGATATCTTTTCCTGAGTCGATTCGTGCCTGCTTACGGGCGGCAGCTTCCTCAATGCGCATCTTGGGAACGCCCGTTTCGATGGCCTTGGCCATTCCGCCGAGGCTTTCAATCTCCTGGATGTGTTCCCATGCGCGATGGGCGATCTCGTGGGTCAGGGCTTCCACGTAATAGGAGCCTGCCCAGGGGTCGATGGCCTTGCAGACATTGGTTTCTTCCTGGATATAGATCTGGGTGTTTCGGGCGATGCGGGCCGAGAAGTCGGTGGGCAGGGCAATGGCCTCATCGAGGGCATTGGTGTGCAGCGACTGGGTATGTCCAAGTACGGCGCCCATGGCTTCCACGGCAGTGCGGGCCACGTTGTTGAAGGGGTCTTGCTCGGTAAGGCTCCACCCTGAGGTTTGCGAGTGAGTCCGCAAAGCCAGGGACTTGGGGTTTTTTGGGTTGAACTGTTTCACAATCTTTGCCCACAGCAAACGTGCAGCTCTCATTTTGGCAATCTCCATAAAGTGGTTCATCCCCACGGCCCAGAAGAAGGAGAGCCTGGGGGCAAAGGCGTCGATGTCCATCCCTGAGTTAACCCCGGTGCGGAGGTACTCCAGGCCGTCGGCCAGGGTATAGGCCAGCTCGATGTCGCAGGTGGCCCCGGCTTCCTGCATGTGGTAGCCGCTGATGGAGATGGAGTTGAACTTGGGCATGTTCTTCGAGGTGAACTTGAAGATGTCGGCGATGATGCGCATCGAAGGCAGGGGCGGATAGATGTAGGTGTTGCGGACCATGAACTCTTTGAGGATGTCGTTTTGAATGGTTCCGCTAAGCTTATCCATTGCCACGCCCTGTTCTTCGGCAGCCACGATGTAGAAGGCCATGATGGGCAATACCGCCCCGTTCATGGTCATGGAAACCGACATCTTATCCAGAGGGATCTGGTCAAAGAGGATTTTCATGTCGAGGATGGAATCGATGGCCACCCCTGCTTTCCCAACGTCGCCAACCACCCTTTCGTGATCGGAGTCATAGCCCCTGTGGGTTGCCAGGTCAAAGGCTACGGAGAGGCCCTTTTGTCCGGCGGCCAGGTTGCGGCGGTAGAAGGCGTTGGATTCCTCGGCGGTGCTGAAGCCGGCATATTGCCTGATAGTCCAGGGCTTCATGACGTACATGGTGCTGTAGGGCCCGCGAAGGAAAGGGGCAAGGCCTGCAGCGTAATTCAGGTGCTCCATCTCCAGCAGGTCATCGGGCCCGTATACAGGCTTCACGGCAATCTGCTCTGCGGTCATCCATTCGGAGCCTGCCGCTTGCGGTGCCCTGGAAGAAGCCGTGCCGGTATTGTTTTTTTCAGGCTGAAAAGAAATATTTTTGAAGTTCGGTCTCATGATCGTTCTTTTTTTTTGATTCAACTTTACGGCAATCAGGCAATCCCCATTAAATCGTTGTAATGGGTGAGGGCTTCCAGCAGGTTGGTGCGCAGGTGAATGTAATGATCCACTCCTGCGGCATCCAATTGTTCAAGCAATTCTTTGGGATAGCCTGCCACCACCACACGTGTTTTGGGAGCTTTCTCCTTGAGAATACGTGCGGCCGGGGCCAGATCGGCATATTCTTCGTCGCTGCTGCAGAATACCACGATCTCTGCCCCCGAATCGAGGGCGCCCTGGACGCCTTCCTCAATGTTGAGGAATCCGGGGTTGTCGATGATCTGATAGCCTGCTACGCCGAAAAAGTTGGTGGAAAAACTTGCCCTTGCCTTGCGCATGGTCAGGTTACCGTAAGTCAACAGGAATACTTTTGGAACTTCCAGCCCTTTCTTTTTGTGGTTTTCCACAGCCAGGCGCAGGGCTTCAATAGCCTGCACGCCACGGTATGGCTTCAGGCCTGCCAGGTCGCTGAGTTTTGCAACGGGTTCCAGTTTGTTGAGCATATGCTCACTAAGGTTGGGATATTGATTGACCCCAACAAACACCTGCTTTCGCAGGGCGATGTCCATGTCGCGCTGCTGGCAGGTCTTTTCAATCTGCTCGTGAATAAAGCCTTGCTCCACGGCAGGGATGAATCCACCCAGTTGCTCCACGTTCAGGAAGAGGTTCCAGGATGCCTCAGCAATCGATAGGGTAAGGTTCTCAACATAATAAGAACCTGCAGCGGGATCAACAATCTTGTTGAAATACGACTCGTACTTCAGGATGATTTGCTGATTGCGTGCAATGCGTTCCGAGAAATCATCGGTTTTCTTAAAGGTAATGTCGAAGGGCAGAACGGTCATGCTGTCGGCTCCCCCGATGGCAGCAGCCATGGCTTCGGTGGTGGTGCGCAGCATATTCACATAAGGGTCGTAAATGCTCTTGTTCCAGGTGGAGGTTACGGCATGGATGTTCATTTTCATGCTGTTGGGACTGGCGGGCTGGTATTGTTCCACGATGCGTGCCCACAGCAAGCGTGCAGCCCGCAGCCTGGCGATTTCCATAAAATAGTTGGATCCGATGGCCAGGGTGAACTGCATGCGGGGGGCGATGTCATCCACACTGAAGCCCTTATCGGTAAGGGCGGCAAGGTATTCATTCCCCTGTGCCAGCGCAAAGGCAAGTTCTTGTACCAGGCTGGCGCCTGCATTGTTAAAATGCTGGCCATTGACGCTGATCATATCAAAAGCGGGGAGTCTCTCCTTGCCCAGGGTGATCAGGGCAGCAGCCTCATCCATATCTTTTTCGCGACTGCCGTAAAACCTGTTGTACAGGACATAGTACCCCAGAGGATCAAAGTTAACGGATCCGCGGGCTTCGGCCGTGTACATTTCCTTCAGCCATTCCAGTATTTGGGGGAAGTTTTTCCCATGCAGGAAGTGTACGGAATGTTTTTTGGAGTCGATTCCTTCAATGAGCTTTGCGAGGTCACGGGCATTTTCAACCTGTGAGGCATTCAGCCCTATGCCTTGAGCACCTTTTGAAAGGGCTTTAACAGCCTTTAGGTTGGCCTTGCCAAGGTCTTCCTCATTGACCTCCTGGCGGATTTCCCAGTCGTTATCGCTGGTTTTGGCCCCGCGCACAAAGGGGGGCTCGCCCGGAAGGGCATGTATATGCGCCAATTTATCAAGGTCTTCGGTACGGTAATAAGGCCTGATATTCAAACCCTCAACAGTTTTCCATATCAGCCTCTTGTAGTCCGCACCCTTGAGGTCTTCCTGAATCTTTTCTTCCCATTGCTGGGTTGAAACCGGCGGAAATTCTTTGAATAGGCCGGCTTTCTTTTTTGGATCCATAAAAAGTATTTTTTGTTTTTGCCTGGTTAATGGTGAAAGCGCTGCAAAATTACAACAAAAAAAGCAAATGGCTAATTTTATGGGCCTTTGGGCAAATAGTTCAGCAACGATTCAGGACTGTTTAAACCAATTTCCTTTTCCTTGTTTCATCAAAATGTCCTACTTTTACCGGATTGAAATGTTGAACCCCTGGCGTTGTGCTCTGAAACAACGTTTTTAGTATGGAATTTCCTGTTTTCAAACAATAATACAACAATCCATGAACCAGACTATTACCATGAAAGCCCTAAGCAGGCTGATTGTTATTGCTTTTCTGCTTTCGCCCCTGGCAGCTCTTGCACAGATTGAACAGCCGCATCAGGGCACTGAAGTAGGTTTTTCCCTGAAGGAAGCCACTTCTGATCATGAAAAACCGTTAAAAACGCCTACTCCCGAATCTCTTCAGCGCTTTTTTGAGCTACACGGCATCCAGAACAGGATCGTCGGCGGCGATGAAGTGGACATCCTCGAATACCCTTGGCAGGTGTCACTGCAATTGCAACCCCAGTATGGCGGGGGGCATTTCTGCGGTGGTACCATTATCAATTCGGAATGGATCCTTACCGCCTCTCACTGCCTTGTGTGGGATGACGTGGATTTCCAGCCTCAGTTTATGAGGATTCGGGCAGGATTCACCGAAATGAGCTCCACTCAGGGCAGCTATCATAACGTCAGTGAATTCTTTTTACACCCCGAATACAACGATAACTCCCACCGCAACGACATTGCGCTGGTGCGTCTTTCCACCCCGATTGACCTGACCAACCCTGCTGCCCAATCGGTTCAGATCGTTACCCAGGCCGATGCCGCTGAAGGCCTTACCGATCCTGGGGTAATGGCAAAAGTGTCGGGATGGGGTGTTTTGTTTTCTGATGGCCCCTCCCCCGATCACCTTATGGGCGTAGCTGTTCCCATTAAATCCACATCCCAGTCCAGCTATCCCTCCTCGATGATTACCGCCGACATGATCCTTGCCGGTGAGGCTGGTTTGGATGCCTGCCAGGGTGATAGCGGGGGCCCTATGGTGGTGCCCGATGGCTTTGGTGGTTATAAGATTGCCGGAGTGGTTAGCTGGGGGAATGGCTGCGGCCTGCCTGGGTTTCCGGGCGTTTATTCCCGCGTGAGTTATTTCGAAGACTGGATAGGACAGTATGTGGTGGTTTCCGACCCCAATCAATATACCAACCTGTGGACGGAAGGTTTTGAACCTGCCCTGCAAGGTGGGGCCCTGCCCAACGGCTGGACTTTGAAGAAAAATACCGCTGCCGACGGTGGCATCAATGGTGCCAACCTGCAGGACGTCACTGCAGCCGTTCCGCGCAGATGGTTTCGCATCTCACCCCTTGCTTATCCATACACCTCGGGCACTGCTGCGCAGTTCGTACGTTCTGGCGAGGCTGCCATGCATATCTACTGGGATACTCCGGATTTTAACTGGGCAATCTCTCCCGATATTACCCTGCCATCCGATGCAGACGAACTGCAATTGTCATTCTGGACCTGGCAAAACAGCACGCCTGCCGATAACTATATTACCAAGTTATATGTAAATATCTTCGTGGATGGACAATGGGAAACCATTGCTTCACTCGACGACGGCACCCCAAACCTCTTTAATAACAGCGTGGATATCCCCATCTCCGATTACCTGGGTGAAACCGTCCAGTTCGCCTTTATCCACCAATTTAATGATGGTTATCAACTGAGTATTGACGACATTTCCATTCGTTATCAGAACCCTGGGGCTACTGCCAATTTCAGGGTTAGCGATGGCGAGAACCTGATTGAAGGCGCCAAGGTTGACGTTGAAGGCGTAGGCACATTTTTCACAGGTGTCGATGGCACCATTCCCGTCCCTGTGTTTATTGGCCCCAATGCCTACGATTATACCGTAGTCAAATCGGGATTCTTCCCCTTCAGCGGCTCGGTGCTCATTACCGGTGACAACCAGCAGGTTGAGGTGGTCCTTGAGAAGATCCCTGCTCCTGAAATAGAGGTAAGCCCCGAAAGCCTGGTACTAGAAGTATTCCAGGGTCAGACCCTCTCACAAGCTCTCACCATTGCCAATACGGGCGACGCTGACCTGACCTATAGCCTTTTTTCGGTTCCTGCTGTTAAATCAGACCCTCGGGCTGAAATAGCTCAGAACCCCGTGATGTACAATGATATTCTGGCTGATGGCAGGTTCTCCGCCCTTATGGTGCCCACTGAGCTTTCGCTCAACAGCCCTGAGGAAGAACGCCAGTTTGAGCAGGTTGAGATTCATTACGATTCGGGCCCTGGCGGCAACAGCATTGGCACAGGCTCTGCAGCCAACTGGATCTCGGCGGTTCGATTCACTCCAGAAGAACTGAATCAATATTATGGGATGTATGAAATGAGTGCCATCAAGTTTCATATCAACGGCGAGACCTTCTCTTCGGTTACCGCCAAGATATGGAAAGGAGGCAGCGAAATGGGCCCCGCTGAGGAAATATACTCGGCTGAAGTTACCAGTGAGGTGCAACCCAACGATTTTACCACACATGTGTTGCCCGAGAATATTTATCTTGAACCAGGGAACGAATACTGGGTTGGATACCAGATCCAGGCAACAAGTGGCCACCCCTCAACGGTGGACGCTGGTCCCATGGTTGAGTACAAGGGCGCCTGGATGTTCTTTAACAGTGGCTGGGCACAGCTTACCGACCTCAATGCCCAGCTTAACTACAACTGGGTGATCCGTGGGGTGCTCGATCCTATCCTCGGGGTTGACTGGCTTTCATTCGACCCCGTTAGCGGTACCATAGCTCCCGGAGGGGAAGCTAATCCCATGTTGTTGTTCGATGCCACCGAGCTTGAACTGGGCGAATATCAGGCCAACGTTGTGGTTCGCAGCAATGCCGGAGCTGATATCCTGGTGCCTGTGACCCTTAACGTGGTACCCCCTGCATACCTCGTCGAATTTGAGGTGAAGGATGAACTCGGCAATCCCGTCAACGACGCTGTGATCACCCTGGGCGGGCAAACCAATGCCGCAGGCGATTATGAATTCATTGACCAGCCTGCAGGCACTTATGCCTATACCATTGAAAAAGCAGACTACCTCACCGCCACAGGCTCTGTCCTTGTGGTCGATCAGGATTTGTTCCTCAGCATCAGCATGATCCCAGAAGGGGCCACCACCTACGACCTTACTGTTACGGTTATCGATGAGTTTGAAAGTCCCGTTGAGGATGCATACTTTACCCTTCAGGGGGGTGGGGCCTCCTTTACCGACGCCCAGGGGCAGCTTACCCTTTCTGTGGTTTCGGGGCAGTACAACTTTAGTATCTCAAAAGAGGGCATGGTTCCCCAATCGGGCAATGTGACCGTTTTGGATGAGGATATGGCTCTGGGCATTACCCTGAGCTATCTCCGTTACCAGGTAACCCTTGCTGCTGAGCCCGCAACGGGCGGTACCGTGCTTGGCGGTGGCGAATACTACCATGGCCAGAGCGCCACGGTTACTGCCGGGCCTGCCGATTACCATTCATTCCTCCACTGGACCGAAAACGACGAAGTGGTTTCTGAAATTGCCGAATATATGTTTGAAGTAACAGGCCCGCGTAACCTGGTGGCGCATTTTGAGATCTTCTCCTATGTCATCACCGCGGCCGCTGATCCTGCAGCTGGAGGCACCGTCACTGGCGCAGGGACCTATGACCATGGCACACAGGTTTCGCTCGTGGCACAACCCGCCATAAATTATCAGTTTCTGCACTGGACTGAAGACGGCGAAGTTATTGAAGGTGCCCTGGCAAGCTATGCATTCACCGCTGAAAGCGACCGGGACCTGGTGGCTGTTTTTGAACTGACACAGCACACCCTCACCATCGTGAAGGTTGGGGAGGGCATTACCGATCCTGCCGAAGGCGAACATGTCTATACCCACGGCACACAGGTTACTCTCACGGCAACCAACAGCGGGATGTGGGAGTTTGTGAAATGGACCGTAGGCCCACAGACCATCCCGGGAAATCCCGTTACTGTTACTGTCAATAACGATATGACCGTTACCGCCACTTTCCAGGATGTCACCTCGGTTACCGATCCGGATGCACCAGAAGGCTTGACAGTATATCCCAACCCCTCTGCGGGCAGGGTATTTGTCAAGATTAGCCAGCAAATCAGCCAAGGTTTGTTGCGCGTAGTGGATGCAGCCGGCAATATTGTTTTTGCCCTCGAACTTAAGGATATGACCTCCTCGCAAACCCTTGAACTGGATGCAGCAACCTGGAACCGAGGAATCTATTTCGTAAGCCTCACCAGCGACAAGGGAGTACAGACCCTTCCCCTCGTCATCAGCAGGTAGGCTGGAGGCAGCTGGAAGATCAACGAATCCTGAATTCAGCCCCGGCAACTTCTGCCGGGGCTTTGTTTTTTGTATGGGAAAATTTTAACTCCCTGTTTGTTCTACATTTACTAATTTCGCAGTTTGAACCGACATAACCTTTTTTACCGATATGGATTATAATTACAGGGAAGTTGAGAAAAAGTGGCAGGATGCCTGGAGGAAGAATAAAACCTATAAGACCGGGATTGACAGGCAGAAGCCCAAGTTCTATGTGCTCGATATGTTTCCTTATCCTTCGGGGGCAGGCCTGCATGTCGGCCATCCGCTGGGATATATTGCATCCGACATTTATGCACGTTATAAGCGCCAGAAGGGATATAATGTCCTTCACCCCATGGGCTATGATGCCTATGGCCTGCCTGCCGAACAATATGCCATTCAGACAGGGCAGCACCCTGCCATTACCACCGAACGCAACATCAGCCGCTATCGCGAACAACTGGACAAGATCGGTTTTTCCTTCGACTGGGACCGCGAGGTGCGTACCTGCGACCCGGCCTATTACAAATGGACTCAGTGGACCTTTATCCAGCTTTTCAAACATTTTTACAATAATAAGACACGTAAAGCAGAGCCAATTCAAGCCCTGATTGCTGAATTTGAAGTCAACGGAAATGCCGGCGTGGATGCTGCTTGCGATCCCGTAGCACCTTTCTCTGCAATCCAATGGAAGACGATGGATGAGGCGGGTCGGCAACAAATCCTGATGAATTACCGCCTGGCTTACCTTTCCGACACCATGGTCAACTGGTGCCCTGCCCTGGGTACCGTGCTTGCCAATGACGAAGTGAAGGAAGGCTTCTCCGTTCGCGGCAACCACCCCGTCGAGCGTAAGAAAATGAAGCAGTGGTTCCTGCGTATTACCGCTTACGCCGACCGCCTGCTGGAAGGCCTCGAAAGGATTGAGTGGAGCGAGTCGCTGAAAGAGATACAGCGCAACTGGATCGGCCGTTCGGAAGGAGCTACTGTCTTCTTTGGTCTGAAGGGCCACGATGCCAGCATCGAAGTGTTTACCACCCGCCCTGACACCATCTTTGGCGCCACCTTTATGGTGCTGGCCCCTGAACACGAACTGGTGAGCCAGATCACCACCCCTGAATATGCCACTGCCGTTGAAGAATATGTTGCACAGGCAGCCCGCCGTTCCGACCGCGAGCGTATGGCCGAGGTGAAAACCGTCAGCGGGCAATTTACGGGGGGATATGCCATGCATCCGTTCTCGGGAAAACCGATGCCTGTCTTCATCGCCGACTATGTGCTGGCGGGCTATGGAACAGGCGCCATTATGGCCGTCCCTGCCCACGACAGCCGCGACTACGCATTTGCACGCCACTTCGGCCTTGAGATCGTAGAGGTAGTAACGGGTGGAAACATTGAAGAAGGATCCTACGATGCCAAACAAGGCAGGATGATTAACAGCGACTTTATCAATGGCCTGGAAGTAAAAGAAGCCATCTCCACCGTCATCGCGCGACTGGAGCAAATGGGCATTGGCACCAGGCGTATCAATTTCCGCCTGCGCGATGCCATCTTCAGCCGCCAGCGTTACTGGGGCGAGCCCTTCCCCGTATATTACAAAGACAGCATTCCTTATGTGCTCGATGAGTCCGAGTTGCCCCTCCAATTGCCCGAGGTCGATAAATACCTGCCCACCGAAACAGGCGAGCCCCCCCTGGCACGTGCCATCCATTGGCAAACAAAGGAAGGCTACCCCCTGGAGCACAATACCATGCCCGGCTTTGCCGGATCAAGCGCCTATTACATCCGCTATATGGATCCTGGCAATGACCAGGCTCTCGTATCTAAGGAAGCCGTCAGTTACTGGCAAAACGTCGACCTTTATGTGGGCGGCGCCGAACATGCCACAGGCCACCTGATCTACTCCAGGTTCTGGAACAAATTCCTGTTCGACCTGGGCATCGTGGTAAAAGACGAGCCCTTCCAAAAACTCATTAACCAGGGCATGATCCAGGGACGCTCCAATTTCGTCTATCGCGTAAAGGGCAGCAACACCTTCGTGTCCTTCAACCTGCGCAAGGATTATGACGTGATGCCCATCCACGTGGATGTGAACATCGTCCACCACGACCTGCTCGATATGGAAGCATTCCGCCAATGGAACCCCGAATACCGTGATGCCAAATTCGTGCTGGAGGATGGCAAATACATCTGCGGATGGGAGGTTGAAAAGATGTCGAAATCCTTCCATAATGTACAGAACCCTGATGACTTGATTGAACGGTACGGGGCTGATACCCTCAGGCTGTACGAGATGTTCCTGGGCCCCATCGAACAAGCCAAGCCCTGGGATACAAACGGCATTGAAGGCGTTTTCCGTTTCATCCGTAAATTGTGGCGCCTTTACAACGGAAAGGAAAACGAGTGGTCGGTTTCCGATGAGCCTGCCAACGACAAGGAGAAAAAGGTGCTTCACAAGGCCATCAGGAAAGTGGGCGAAGACATAGAAAAGTTCTCGTTCAATACGGCCGTGAGCAGTTTTATGATCTGCGTCAATGAGCTGGGCGACATGGCTTGCAACAAGAGGGAGATCCTGGAACCCCTGGCCATTATGGTCTCCTCCTTTGCGCCTCACCTGGGCGAAGAGCTCTGGCACAGACTGGGTCACACCGAAAGCGTCACCATCGCTCCCTTCCCCCAATGGGAGGAGCAGTATGTGGCCGACGATTTGTTGACCTACCCCGTGTCCTTCAATGGGAAGACCCGCTTTAAGATTGAGTTGTCGGCCCAAAGCACCCGCGAAGAGGTGGAGGCAGCCGTATTGTCAGCCCCCGAGGCGGCCAAATGGCTCGAAGGGAAAGCCCCCAAACGGGTCATCGTAGTGCCCGGAAAGATCGTGAACGTGGTGATTTAGGCCCTTTTTGAAAAATGCCCTTGCTGATTTTCAGCAACTTACGTCTTTTGGAATGTTTTTTGAAAAACATTATGCAGGCTGTGGATTATGAAATTTATTAACCCCACTTCCGTTTTAATTCAGTAAATCATTAGCCATGACTGTATCCATTCATAAAACC
>JAAYLH010000095.1 GCA_012521995.1 Bacteroidales bacterium
AACCTTAAACCTTAAACCCCAAACCCCAAACCTCAACTTTTAAAAATAAACTGCCCCTGGCTTTTTCCCCGCATATAAATGGCAGTAATGACATTTTTGGTGGAGAGGGGGAAGTCGGCATTCATCATCCAGTTGTAATACTGGGGTTCTTTTTTGAATACCTCTTCCACTTCGCGTCCTTTGTTCTTGCCGAAGTTAAAGATCTCATTGCCCTGGCGGTTGATGCCGATATGGCCCACCAGGTCGGCGTGCTGGTGGTTGTATGAGAACTGGTAAAGAGCGTCCACGTCATTTTGTATGGGCTGACTGGTCTTACCATCGCGGTCGGTGTATTCGGCGTCCTTATAATAATCAAGCTGGGCCTCCAGTATCTCAAACGTTGCCCTTGTATCGGCTTCCGCCTCGTGGGCGTCGACCAGTTCCTGCCCGCAATAAAACTTATAGGCGGCCTTAAGGGTACGTGGTTCCATTTTATGGAAGATGTTCTGCACATCAATGAGGCGGCGCTTTTTCAAGTCAAAGTTGATGCCGCAGCGCAGGAACTCCTCGATAAGCATCGGGACGTCAAATTTATTGCTGTTGTAGCCCGCCAGGTCGCAGTTGGCCAGGAATTTCTCAAGCGTAGGTGCCAGTTGCGCAAAAGTAGGGGCATCAGCCACATCTTCGTTGCGGATGCCGTGGATGGCTGTGGTTTCAGGCGGAATGGGACGACCGGGATTGATGAGCTTGCTGAAGCTTTCGGTTGTTCCATCGGGGTTCACCTTGTAAATGGCAATCTCCACGATTCGGTCGGCCACCACGTTTACGCCGGTGGTTTCCAGGTCAAAAAAGGCCAGGGGACGGGTAAGGTTGAGTTTCATGAGTTCGGTTCAGGCTTATTGTTATTTGCGAAAGTAAACAAAATATGGGAAAAGAAATGTTGCCGGGTGTTGTGGTTTTCATTATTGCCCCGGGAAAGGTAGAATGGGTACGCCGGGCAAAAAACAATTTGGCCGGCAGGGATTCTGCCGGTGAGCGGGGAGGAGCAGAAAACCTGATTCTAAATCAGGCGCCGAGGGCTTTAAGGGCTTCGTAAACAAGGAAAGCCGGCCATACAATGGCTTTCAGGAAGCCCAGCAGGCCTATCCAGAAGCTTGTAGCGGTTGAGATGTAATAGATGACGGCGCCGATGAAACCGAGGCCGTAAACAGCGCTGGCGGATCCACTTCCATGATCACTTTTCATCTTGACTTGATTTATGGTTGAACAGTATGTGATGACCCGTAAATCTATGACATTTTTTTTAAATTAGCCAAGATTTTTTCGGTAAGGATAGCTGCCAGTCCGCACTGAAGCCCAAAGGGCAGATAACCTGCATAGCCCAGAATGGGCATTTCAAAGAGCTGGAAGCGATGTACCAGGGGGACGGAGTAATGCCATTGGGTAAAGCTGTTGAAATTCCATAGCTCCCAGAAGAATCCGCAAATGAGGGCTGCCAGTGCTAGGGAAAAAATGTATTTCCAGTTTCCGGAAGGCAGTGCATCAAAGAGTTCGGTATTACCCCCCAAGGCCATTGAAGAGGCCAGTATGGCTGTCGGCGCCAGCCAAAGCAGGGGGTAGAGAAAATCGGGCTGGAAGTTGATGGCCATTAGCCCAATGACCCCTGCCAGGAAAACCCCCCAGGCTAAAGCCTCCTGGTTTGAGGTTTTTAATGGGATAAAATGATCAAGACCCGCAGTCAGGCGGGGAAAGGTGCTGATCAGGTGGCGGGTGCTGATCACGGCAGGCAGCACAGTGGAAAAGGGGAGGGTGGCATACAAGAAAAATTGCCCCTTGCTTAAATCACCGGTATTCACATAAAACCAGTTCTCGACCATCAGGTTGAGGTATTCGAAATACCACCAGAACAGGGCGCTGAAAACAAACAGGGCCAGCAGGAAAGCGGGTTTGTGGGTAATCAGCGACCAGCCGCTGCGCCTGTAGGTCAGGGCATTGACAAGCAGGATAAAGCCCAGCCAGGGAGGAGTAAAGGTGTAGGTCTGCAGGTTTTCAAACCAGGGAAACCTCGTCCAGGCCATCAGCCAGCCAAGCAGCAGGATGACCAGCCCCAGCCATCCCCACCAGGGAAAAGGATGTTTTTTACGGGAAATGGGAACAAAACTTTTTTGAGCCTTGAGAATCCTGACAATAAAGGGCAGCATGACCAACAGGATCAATGCCAGAAGGACAAAAAAGGCAACCCAGGAGAAGGGGGCTTTGTCAATGGTGACTTCTGTTGTCATGGGCGGGATGACCAGCATCCTGTTCAATGGTATGTCAGCCAGGTAGGCCCCAAGAAGGGGGGCGCCGAGCAGACCAAGGATTGCCAGCAGGTAGGAAGTATACCGCATAGCAGAAGTGTTTTTTCTTTCTTTCAAAGTTCAGGCGAATTTCAGAGAATTCAAAAGAAAACCACCCAAAAATTGGGCAATGGTTTTCATCTCTTGCGTTCGATCCCTTAGAAAACACACGATGTTTAGGAAAAAATATTAAGGTTTTTCTGAAGCCCTAATGAAATTTCAGGCTTTAGGAATTAGCCTGAACCCCATAAGGAAATCTTCTTTTTCGCACCTCCAAAAAACAACCGGTCAAAAACCTATCCGGACTTATTTTGGTTCATAGTTTAGACGTAGTTCAGACGTAGTTAACACGTAGTTAAGACGTAGTTCAGACGTGCACGCACGTTTAAACTTCGTCTTAACTACGTTTAAACAATGTGTTGAATACGTTAAAATTTCCTGGAAGATCAGCCAGGGAATAGCTTTATTGGCGGGGAAGGACTACCCCACCAGAATTGATTTTTATTCTGGAGATTGGAAAGCGAATGGTTCAAACAGGACAAGTACAAAAAACAAAGAGGCTGCCTTGCAAACAGGAGGCAGCCTCTATCGAAAAATAGTCCTTCCGGATTATATATTCTGGCTGGTATCGAAATTTTCGAGGTAATCGGCTACGCGCTTGAGGAACATGCTTCCCAGGGCGCCGTCCACCACGCGGTGGTCGCACGAGAGGGAGAGCATCATCATATGGCGGATGCCGATGGAATCGCCCTGCGGGCTTTCGATCACCACAGGCTTCTTCTGGATGATCCCCACGCCGAGGATGGCCACCTGCGGCTGGTTGATGATGGGGGTTCCGCCAATGGCGCCGAAGGTGCCGAAGTTGGTCAGCGTGAAGGTTCCTCCCTGGATCTCATCGGGCTTTAACTGGCTGGCGCGGGCGCGGTTGGCCAGGTCGTTTACTTCCTTGGTCAGGCCCAGCAGGCTCTTGTGGTCGGCATTCTTGATGACGGGCACAATCAGGTTGCCGTCGGGGGTGGCGGCTGCCATGCCAATGTTCACATTTTTGCGAACGACGATTTTATCCCCTTCGGTAGAAATGTTTACCATGGGGTAGTCGCGCAGGGCCTTGGCAATGGCTTCAATGAAAATGGGGGTGAAGGTGAGTTTTTCGCCTTCGCGTTTCTGGAGGATGCCTTTTTGCTTGTTGCGCCAGTTGACGATGTTGGTCATATCGGCCTCGGCAAAGAGGGTAATGTGGACAGAGGTGTCTTCCGACATGACCATATGCTCGGCGATGAGCTTGCGCATGCGGCTCATTTCGATCACCTGGTCGCTGTTGCCAATGGCAATGGACGGAGCCTTGGGCTTCTGGGAGGCGGGGGCCGCAGCAGGGGCCTGGGTCTTTGTCGCAGAAGCGGCAGGTTTGATTTCACCGGCTTCGCGCTTCTTCAGGTAATCCATTACATCCTGGCGGGTGACGCGGTTCTGGTGTCCGCTGCCGGGGATGCGCTCGAGTTCTTCAAGGGAGATATTTTCTTCTTTGGCAATGGTGCGTACCAGGGGAGAATAGAAACGTCCGCTGCTGTCGCGGCTTTTCAGGCTTTCACCTTTACTGGTCTCTTTTTTCTCTTCGGCCCCCGGCGTATCTTCTTTCGCAGCAGCCTGTGGCTTTTCTTCTTTCTTCTCTTCGGCCGGGGGCTTCTCTTCAGCACCTGCTCCACCGGTTTCAATGATGGCAATGACAGTTTCCACTTCCACCACATCGCCTTCCTTAAACAACTGCTCTTTCAGCACACCTTCCACAGGGCTTGGGATTTCAGAATCTACCTTATCGGTGGCGATCTCAAGGATGGCCTCATCCAGTTCAATGGTATCGCCAACATTTTTCATCCACTTGGTGATGGTAGCTTCTGTAATACTCTCGCCCAGCTTGGGCATTTTCAATTCAAACTTTGCCATTTATAATTTCTTATTTTAATTTTCAATTGTAATATCTCCGGAAAAAGAAACACTAAGTTACAAAATATTTATGTTGGCCTCATGGCCTGACACGGAGAAATATTGTCACTTCAAGTTAAAATGCACACTTTTTTAACACAAAAAAAAGAA
>JAAYLH010000096.1 GCA_012521995.1 Bacteroidales bacterium
GATCTATACCCATCTCGACCGCGAATACCTGCGCGATGCCATTGTTTCCTACCACCCCAGGTCAAAAAAGAACCGTTAATTACCTGCAGTGATCAGAAAGGGCTTTCATAAAAGCAGGGGAATGCTTACCTTTGCATGCTACAAATGAATTTTTTTTGGCTAGTTTTTAAAATAACCCCATCATGATGAAGAAAGCTACTTTCCTTAGTACCCTGGCCCTCGTCACGGTACTTTCCTTTGTTTCCGCCACTGCCTGGTCACAAGTCGTGGTCAGCCAGGTTTATGGCGGCGGTGGCAATTCAGGAGCCACCCTGAAAAACGATTTCATTGAAATATTCAATAAGAGTTCAGAGCCTGTTAACCTGGCAGGATGGTCTGTACAATATGCTTCTGCCACAGGCTCAACCTGGCAAGTAACCGAACTGACTGATTTCATCCTTCAGCCCGGCCAATATTACCTGGTTCAGCAAGCGCAAGGCTCAGGAGGATCCGTTGACCTTCCCACCCCTGATGCCACAGGAACAATTCCCATGGCCTCCAGCAATGGAAAAGTAGCCCTGGTAAGTTCCACTACTGCACTTTCGGGAGCCTGCCCTACAGGAACAGAAATCATCGATCTGGTAGGGTTTGGAACCGCTTCCTGTTTCGAAGGCAGCGGAGCTGTCCCCGCGCTTTCAAACACCACAGCAGGCATTCGCCTGAGCCAGGGCTGTATAGACACCAACAACAACCTTGCCGATTTTGAAGTGGCTGCTCCCGACCCACGCAACACAGCCTCTCCCGTCCATGTGTGCTCCACAACGCCTTCCGTGGCCATGCCCACTTTCGACCCCGCCCCGGGCATATTCACCAGCCCGGTTTCGGTTTCCATCACCACCACTACCGAAGATGCAAGCATTTATTACACCCTCGACGGAAGCGACCCCACCGAGTCAAGCACACTCTATACTGCTCCCCTGAATATTTCCGGCACAACAACCATCAAAGCCAGGGGCTATAAAGAAGGACTCGACCCAAGCTTTATTGCCACTGGCGTTTATACCTTCCCCACTACCGTTGCCACCATTGCTGAACTCAAGGAACTGCCTTTCGGCACAACCCCTTATACTCTGTCAGGCGAGGTAATCCTTTCCTACCAGCAGGAATTCAGAAATCAGAAATTCATTGAGGATGAAACCGGGGGTATTATGATTGATGACTACTATGGGGTGATTACAACCAGTTACAACCTTTATGATGGAATAACCGGAGTTCAGGGCACTCTGAATGAATTTGGAAATATGTTGCAGTTCACGCCTCTGGCCAATACTGCTCCCGCCTCTTCAGTCGGCAATGTCATCAATCCGCCCGTGATCTCACTGGCTGAATTCGTTAGCAATTTTGAGGCCTACGAGTCAAGACTGGTCACTATCCAGAACGTCCATTTCGTGGATCCTACCGGAAACTTTGCCAACGGAATTACTTATGCCATTTCCGATGGGGTGACTACTGCCAATTTCAGGACTACCTTCTACGACGAAGATTACATTGGTGAGCCAATTCCAACCGAGCCCTTCCACCTGACCGGCCTTCCCAACGCCCGTGCTGAGGGGAACTTCATCACCCCGCGTTTTGCAAGCGATTTCGACTTCGACCTGATCAGCACCGATGCCAACCTTTCAGCCTTCACCTTGGGCGGAATCAATGCCCTCAACTTGGCTGAGGTGGAAGTCACAAGCCCTTCTGATGAAGGTGCCACCCTGTTTGTTACCGATTTTACCAACTTCTCAGGGATCGTTGTCACCACCACCCACCCTGCCGCAACCTATGCCGTAAGCCTTAACGGAAATGCCGTTGATCAGGGCGACCTGGCCACCCAGCCCCTTGCGGCTGAAGACGTGGTTTTGGTTACTGTTACCGCCGAAGACGAAACAACCACAAAATATTATAAGGTCACCCTTATCGACGAAATTCGCCAGCTTGCCTTTACCGCTCCTGTTGGAGGCGAAGAATACGAAACGGGCGAACCCGTTACGGTCAGCTGGACCTCCGAAAACATCCAAACCCTCAATATGTATGTTTACCAGGTCGGATTCTCCGCACCGGTGACTGAATACACAAATATTCCCGCTTCGAGTGGCACCATTACCGAGAACCTGCCCAACGGTGCCCATGGTACCTTTTTCTTCAGGCTAAGTGATGCCAGTGACCTTACCTTCTATACAGAAAGTGAGCATGTCACCTTCTTCGACATCCTCGACCCCGAGATCCTTGCACTCGACCCTGTAAACAATGCCATGGATGTCACGGGCGAAGATGGCTTCACCATCACCGTGAGCGAAAACATATTGCCTGTATCGGGTAAGACCATACGTATTTATACCAGCAGCGAAGACGTGCTTTTTGAAAGCATCGCTACCACCTCTGCTCTGGTAAACATTGACGGCAACCAGATCCATTTCACACCCGCAAATGACTTGTCCTTCGAAACAGGCTATTACATCCTGGTGGATGAAGGCGCTTTTGCCGACTTGGGTGGCAACCTCCTTGCAGGAATCTCCTCAGGTGAATGGAGCTTTACTACCTCCTCCGAACCTGTCATTGTGATTATCTGCAATGGTGACTTTGAGGACTGGACAGGTGGAAAACCCGATTGCTGGTTTGGCTCAAAAACCAACCTGGCAGGTTCAGCCGTCGTTCAGTATACTGAAAATCCCCAGTCGGGAAATTCAGCGGTTCAACTTATCAACAGTGACTCAGGCCATAAAAGATTTACCTCACAGACTACCAGTGTCGAAAACGGCGTAGGTTACAAACTGACCTTCTGGCTCAAGGGCAAGGGCGATATCCGTACCGGGCTGTTCGACAATCGCGAGGACGCCTTCGGGTATTTCTACAACGATTACATCACCGTCAACAGCAATACCTGGACTGAACATTCACAGGTCATTACCGCCGACAATACAACCGACATCGCTGAATTCATATTCTCTTTGCGCAATTCTGATGAAACCATGGGCCACATCCAGCTCGACAATGTCAGTATAGAGGTTATCAGCAATGAAGCCCAGCAGGTGGCAAACATCCTGGCCCTGCGCGCAGGAGAAACAGGCATGCGTTACCAGTTGACAGGCGAGGCCATCCTGACCTTCCAGCAGAACTTCCGCAACCAGAAGTACATACAGGACGCCACAGCTGCTATTGTTATTGACGATTTCGATGGGGTCATTACAACAAGCTATGCCATTGGCGACGGAATTACGGGCATCACGGGAACCCTCACCAGCAACAACGGCATGCTCCAGCTGGTGCCAACCGACGACTCTGCCCCTGCTACTTCCACAGAAAACAACATCATCCCTGAAGTCCGTGCTCTGGCAAGCCTCACTTCCGATGACCAGGCCAAACTGGTCAAGATTGAGAACGTCAGCTTCGCCAACGCCACCGGGACCTTTGCCAGCAGTCAGAACTATAACCTGACCTCAGCAAACGGTGACGGTGTTTTCCGCACCTCCTTCTTCGATGCCGACTATATCGGAACCTCGGTACCCACCCAGCCACAAAACCTGACCGTCCTTGTAAACCAATACCTTGCAACCATCCAAGTAACTGCCCGCAGCCTGGATGATTTCGAGCTCTACACCAACGTCCAGGAAACAGAAATGGCAGGGGTGAGCATCTACCCCAACCCCTTCCGCGACAACATCCGCCTGGTGAACCTTGCACAAATTGAAAAAGTACGCCTGGTAAACAGCAGCGGACAAATCATGCAGGAATTTAACACCTTTGAAGGAGATCTCGAAATCAGGACTTCTTACCTGAAAAGCGGCCTCTACTTTATTCAACTGATTGACAAAAACGGAAATCATTACGTTCAGAAAATGATCAGGCAATAAGCCATCTTATTCCTGATAAGCAGTAAAAGCTGCCCGTCGGATTTATACGGGCAGCTTTTTTTTAGCTTTAGCCTGTCAATCACTGAATATCCTCAAAGGAACCGGCAGCTTTCATTTAACATGATTATGATTGTGAAATTCCTGCTCAAACCTTTAAGGAATAATCAAAAAACTGTTTTTTATCAAGCCTCAAGCATGCCTGACTCTTAGTTTAACCGTACTTAAACCGTACTTAAACCAATTGAAAACGGTTAAAGTACGGTTTAAATCCAAACAATATCCCCAATGAAGGTCTGTGAGGGATGATCAATTTTAAATGGGGGAGCATTTTATTTCTTGCTCCTTTTCCCTAAATTTGCCAATTAATACAAAACCCATGTTACGTTCATCATTTCGAAAAAATTCCCGTCTGCTCCTGATATTGATTATGGTCCTTGCAAGTGTCCGGGTCATTGCCGCCGGCAGTATTACGCTCTCCACATCCAGCCTGCCGCATTTTCGCGGGGTTTATCCCGGGCAGTTTTCCGATGTGCAGTTTTATTATGTTCAGGCGAGCGGCATCAGCCAAGACTTAACCATCACCGTTAACGGCCCCTTCAAGGTTTCGCTTGATTGCATGGATCAATTTAGCAGCAGCCTGACCCTGAGCCCCAGCAACGGCAATATTTCCTCAAAGCGGATATACGTAAGGTTTTTCCCTGAATCGACAGGACAAAAGCAGGGAACCCTAACACACCAGGCCGGTGATGCAGGGCCCTCCACCATTAGCCTGTCTGGTCAGGGCATTTCCACCACCATTCCCACAGGGTATTACAACAGCGCTACAGGCCAGGGCAGCCAGCTTAAGACCCAGTTGTTTATGATCATCAACGACCAACAACCCCAGACCTATTCCAGCCTCTGGAGCCATTTCAGGGACTCCGACGCCACCTTTACAGCTAAGGTTTGGGATATGTATTCCGACAAGCCCTGCCAGGAACCGCCCTATGTCTTTACCTTTGGCGAGGATCAGGATACCGGTTCAGGGGGAAATGTAGAGGGGCAATATTATAACCGCGAACACTCGGTTCCCCAGTCTTGGTTTGAGAGCGCAATGCCCATGTACACAGATATGTTCCACATCTTTCCCACCGACAAAATGGTCAATGGGAAAAGGGGCAATTACCCTTACGGGGAAGTAAGCAACCCTTCCTGGACTTCACAGAACGGTAGCAAGCTCGGTCCCAACACCACAGGGGGTTATTCAGGGACGGCCTTTGAGCCCATTGATGCCTACAAGGGAGACATTGCCCGCGGGTATTTTTACATGGCTACCCGTTATGAGGATGATTTCCCTTCCTGGCAGGGCAATGGCAATGCCTCTGAGGTTTTTGAGAACAGGGAGTTTCCGGGACTTAAGGCGTGGGCGCTGGAGATGTTTCTGGCATGGCACACCCAGGACCCTGTTAGCCAGAAGGAGATCATTCGCAACCAGGCTATATATGAAGCCCAGGGAAACCGTAACCCCTTTATTGACCACCCTGAATTTGCCTACCGGATTTGGGACGAGAATTATGTATCGGTCAGCAATCCCGGCTTAAACAAAAACTTTCAATTGTATCCCAACCCCGCTAGTGACTGGATTATCCTTGAAGCCCCTGAAGGGGCGCGTTCCCTCGATGTTTATTCCTTGCAAGGGGCCAGGATCCTCAGCCGTGACCTCGTGGGGGGAGCCAACAGGATCAACACCGGTGACCTTGAACCCGGGCTTTACCTCCTGATCTTAAATACCGTGCGGGAGACTTATCACAAGAAAATGTTGATTCAATAATCTGTTTTTTTAGGCGTTCCAAACAAAAAACAAAAACCCAAAACCATGAGCAAAAAGTTGACCAAAGGCAGCCAAAGAATGATCGCAGGGGTTTGCAGCGGTATTGCTGAATATTTTGACACCGACCCCACCCTTATCCGCATCCTGTTTGTATTGTTTGCCCTTGCATTGGGAAGCGGCCTGCTGTTTTACATTATCCTGGCCATCATCATTCCATCAAAAGAATACTAGAAAATGGCAGAAGGCCTGTTGATAGCCCTGAGCATGGTATTGCTGATCCTGGGTACGCTGGGAGCGTTTCTCCCCGTATTGCCCGGACCGCCCCTTAGTTTTGCAGGCATGCTGATCCTTCATTTCACCTCAGGGTATTCCTTCAGCGGCAAGCTGCTGGTCATCTTTGGTTTGCTGGCGGCCATCATTACGGTCGTTGACCTGGTGTTGCCCGTATATGGCACCAAGCGCACGGGAGGAAGCAAACGCGGAATGTATGGTGCGGCCCTTGGCTTGGTGGCGGGCATCTTCTTTTTCCCCCCGGCGGGTATTCTTGTTGGCCCCTTTGTAGGTGCCTTGGTGGCTGAACTTTCCAACAACCAGGACCTGAAGCCCGCCACGAGGGCTGCCTTTGGCAGTTTACTGGGCTTGCTGGCAGGCGCCTTGCTGAAGTTAATATATTCGCTGGCGGTGGTTTGGGTCTGCCTGCGGCTGCTGTTTTTTGGCTAGTCGGGCATTGAAAGAAATTTCTTAACTTCATAAGAGATTTTACCCCTTTATTTTCCAAACATCATAAGCAACATGACCGGTGCCATTGCCATGGGGTTCGATGGGCTCTCGAAAAAGAACTGCCGCCTCTCCTGTGGCGGAGCCTTCTCGCTGGCGACCATTATCCCCGGAGATACTTGCATTGATTTGGGCTGCGGCAAGGGTCATGATGTGATGCGCATGGCCAGGGTGACCGGGGAAAAAGGGCATGCCTTCGGGATTGACCTGAGCAGGGGCATGATCGAAACGGCCAAAATGAATGCAGAGGTGATGCGGGCCCACAATGCCAGCTTCATCCAGTCGACTCTGGAAGAGATCACTCTTGAAGATGATATGGCCGATGTGGTGATCTCCAACTGCACAATAAACCATTCATTGCATCAGGGGCAGGTATGGAATGAAATTTTCAGGATTCTTAAGCCCGGGGGCACATTTGTTGTAAGCGATATATACGCCACAGAGGAAGTGCCGGAACAATACAAGACAGACCCCTCAGCAGTGGCCGGATGCTGGGCAGGTGCCGAGACCAAAGAAAACTACCTGGCCCATATCGCAAAAGCAGGGTTTGTGAACATCTCCATCCTTGAAGAATCGGCTCCTTATACCAAAGGCTGCATCCGTGCAGCCAGCTTCACCCTGCAAGGTAAAAAACCCCTTTAAACAGAGAAGCACACAAACTCCCTGATCTTTAGTAACTTGAGGCGGCATCACACTTCAATCAAACAACTACTGATCAAAATTATCAACTTTTCTGCGGGAGTTATCAACATTGTTTCCCATCACAACGAAATCTCCTACCTTTGCCTTGGTTTTGGTTCCGAACCCCCAATCGGGCACTTCGGATGAAAAGGGAACCGGGTGAAAATCCCGGACAGTTCCCGCTGCTGTAAGCTCTTTACAATTGTTGCCACCCTATGCCACTGTTGCGGGTTCTCCGTAATGGGAAGGCGGTAAACAAGGAGTAAGTCAGAAGACCTGCCAAAACATGTTAATTTGTAGCTTTCGGGAAAAAAGCGAAGAAAAATTGATTCATCTTTTTTTCTCCACCTGGTTTCACCGTTTGTTACAAATGATTATAAAAAAATCATTTGTTTAACGTGCCCTGAAGGATTCGGGGCGAAATTCAGAAATTATGCGAAAAGGAATTCTGTTTTTTCTGTTGTGGCAGTTCACCACTGCCTTTGCATTTGCAGAAGAACCCGACACCCTGATCACCTTGCAGGAGGTGTCGGTAACGGCCAGGCGTCAACTGGACTTCGGGGCGGGTCACACCACCCATACCCTTGACAGTGTGGCCTTGCAACGCAACTCCGATCAGGATCTGGGCTTTCTGCTCAGCAGGCATGGCGGCCTCTTTATCAAAAGCTACGGACCAGGAATTTTGGCCAGTCCGGCCCTCAGGGGAGGACAGGCAGGACAAACGGCCATGATATGGAATGGCTTCAACCTGCAAAGCCCCATGAACGGGCAAATGGAGTTGTCGTTGTTGCCTGCCCTCTTTGCCGACGAGGTGCAGGTGCAGTATGGAGGGGGCAGCGCCCTGTGGGGCAGCGGGGCCATGGGAGGAGCCATTTTCATCAACAACCACCCCAGCCGCGAGCCCGGATTCTCGGGAACCCTGGCCTTGACCACAGGGAGTATCGGCGACTTTGGCCAGCAACTGAAGCTTAGTTATGCCAGGCCCAGGTTTTCAACCACCCTGAGGTCCTTCCATCGGAATGCCAGGAACGAATACCGATATGCCAACCCAAACCTTGCGGGCAGCCCTGTGGAGACCCAGGAACTTGCGAGCATTGAACAGGCCGGCATCCTGCACGACACCTGGTTCCAGCTGGGAAACAACCACCGGTTTGATTTTAAGTGGTGGTGGCAGGACAGCGATCGCAACATCCCTCCTTCCCTCGATATGGATTATTATGAGTCGCGGCAAAAAGACAAGAGCCTTAGGCTGAGCGGCCAATACCAATTCAGCTTGCCCGAAATATTGATCATGATCAGGGGCGCGCGTTTTGAAGATCAGCTGAATTTCAGTGACAACCTTGAGTACGATGGCGACAGCCAAAGCATAGTGAATACAGGGGAAGCAGAGGCCCGCTGGAACCCTTTAAAAGGACTGATCTTCAATGGTGGCGTCAATGTCCGGAAGTCCACTGCCAACGCCCTGGAATATGAAGAGGAGCAAGGGCGCAACAGCCTGGCAATCTTTGCCTCTGCCAAATGGGAAGCCAAGGAAGACCAGCTGGAGCTGGTAATGAGCGGGCGGCAGGAGTTTGTCAGGGAACGCGAGATCCCCTTTGCCCCTTCCCTGGGCATTGCCTGGAAACCTATTCAAAACTGGACCCTCAAGGGCAATGCAGGCTACAGCTACCTCCTGCCCTCCATGAATGACCTGTATTGGAGCCCCGGCGGCAATCCAGACCTGAAGCCCGAACAAGGCTGGAGCGGTGAGATAAGGCTTGAACGCCTGAAACAACGCAATACCAGCGCGAAAGTCTTCAGTGTCTTTGAACACCTCAGCCTGGGAGCTTACCAAAGGCGCATCCGGAACTGGATCATCTGGCTGCCTGTGGATGACACCTGGATATGGATGCCCCAAAACCGCCTGGAAGTAAGAAGCTATGGACTGGAAAGCCGCTGGGCCGGATACGGAAAGCTGGGGCAAGGCATGTTGGAATGGAACCTGAGATACGACCTTACCATTGCCGAAAATTCGAAAGGCATGGACGCTGATGATCCATCCCTGGGAAAACAACTGACATACGTTCCCAAGCATCGGGGCGGGATTAACCTGAGTTTTTCAATTAAAAATCTTAGCATCTTCTACAACCACGAGATGGGCGGGAAGAGATATACCAGCAGCGACAACAGCCAGTGGCTGCCATCCTATCACACGGGGGATATCGGGCTGAGCTGGAAGCCCAGGATATTCAACCAGCAAATGGGCTTGAATCTCACTGTCGAGAATCTCTGGAACACCCGCTACCAGATCATTGACAACCGTCCAATGCCCCTTCGTTATGTCAGGGCAGGGATGTATTTTCGATTTTCTCAAAAACAAAAGGCCTGAATGCACATAAAGGGAGATGAGCAAAACAATCCCATCACTCCCAAGTGAATTTTTCTTATTTTTGCGGGATATGAAAGCCTTTGCAGGATCGAGTGTAAAGATGGTGCTGGTAGGAATTGCCAGCCTGATGTTGCTGGGTTCCTGTCAGAACGACGAGCTCTGTGAGGAGGCCACATCCAACCCGCTCAGGATGGGTTTTTACCTGCCGACTGTCACCGATGGGAGTCCGACGACTTATACCCTTGACAGCCTTTCATTGTATGGTTCAGGCCGTCCTGACAGCCTCCTGTATGACAACACCAAAAGTGTTCGCAGCATTGAAGTTCCCTTGAACCCCGCATCGGGCACCACGGGCTTTGTTTTCACATTCCCCGGTGAAATTACCGACACCCTTTGGGTAGCGTATACCCATTCACTGAATTTTGTCTCGGCCGAATGCGGCTTTACGATGTTTTATGAGATACAGGAGGTGACCCATACCAATGCGCGTATTCATTCCATTCAATTACCCCAAACCCTGGTAAACCACAGCCTTGAAGAGCATATCAAAATACTTCTTTATCCTGATCCTGAGCTTTAGCTTGAGTGCAAGGGCACAGCAGGGTGACACGCTGGTTTTCAGGCCATCGTTCAGCCTGGGCTATGACCTTGCCGGGCTGGCGAGGAATTTCCTGGAGCCGGAGGTGATGATGCACCAGGTTACGGCCGCTTATGAATGGCAGCCCAACTGGTTTGCAGCCATGGAAGCAGGACATATGGATGTGGGGGTGGCCCGCGAGACGCATAACTATGATGCCCGGGGATTATTTTTCAGGGCCGGGGTGAATTACAACTTGTTCCAGAAAAACCCCGCTATGAAAGGAGATGAGATATTCCTTGCCTTTCGCTATGGATTTGGCTGGCTTGACCACGAAGCCCCACGTATCATCATCACTGAGCCCTACTGGGGTTCTGTGGAAGATGTGTTTGAACCGGCGGGCTACTCGGCGCACTGGGCTGAGATTGGCGGAGGGCTTAAAACCAAATTGTTCTGGAATCTTTATCTTGGATGGGATTTGCGCATCAGGCTGATGCTGGCCCGTAACGCAGGTTCAGAGATGGAGCCCTATTACATAAGCGGCTTTGGCAAAAACGAAGGAAACACCTCGGTGATGCTCCATTATTCCCTGTATTATAAATTTTCTGCAGGGAAAAACAGGATCCATATACGATAAATGTAAAAACTTCGTTCTATCCTTGTTAGCGTTTGTCCGACGCTTATTAGGTTGAATGTTAGGCTACTTTGATAGAAAATACGGAAAAAATCCTACTGTAAATCTGTTCCCTTTACAGGCAAGGTATGGTTTGCAGACCATGCCCTCTGAAATTAATAATGCATTTATGGAATTTACCCGTGCCAGGGAATTTATTATCCGTAAGCTTACCCGGGAGTTAAAGCCGTCCCTTTTTTACCACAATGCCCAGCATACCCTCGACGTAATTCGTTCAGTGGAGACCCTAGCCCTTATGGAGAAAGTTGACGATGGCAAACTCCTGTTGTTGCTGACAGCGGCCCTGTATCATGATACAGGCTACCTGTGGTCGTATGAAAATAATGAGCCCCTTGCCCGCGATTTTGCTGAAGAGACGCTGCCCGCTTTTGGTTATTCAGACAAACAAATCAGGGAAATTGGCAGGCTGATCCTATCTACCGCCATGCCCCAGCGCCCGGAAAACCTCCTGGAAGAGATCCTCTGTGATGCGGATCTGGATTATGTCGGCCGCGATGACTTTTTCATCACCGCCCTGCGCCTGCACCGCGAATGGAGCGAGAACAGCCCATTAAAAATTTCCTTCAGGGACTGGTATGAGCGACAGCGTGATTTCATAGAATGGCATGAATTCTTTACGCCTTCAGCCCGTCTATTACGCAACGAGAAAAAGAAAAAAAACCTCACGCAGGTAAAAGAACTCCTTGACTTGATCGAGACCACCAGCCCATTTGGTCAGAAAAAGATCAATGGAATAAAGAATCGTTTTTAATGATTAAATTTTCGTAAATTGGCTGAGACTTTTCGGCTATCACAAAATTCAAATAGGAACCAAATCCCATAGAATATGGAACCTGAAAAAAAAGAGGTTTACCTCGTCGCCACCGACTTTACAAAGATTGGTGAATATGCCATTGACAACGCGGCACAAATGGCACGCCTGACGGGCGCTAAGCTGGTGGTGTTGCATGTTGTGAATGAGAAGACCAAAAGCATGCTGAAAAGGGAGAACAAGAAAATAGACTCCATAGGCACCAGGCTCAACGAAATTTGCAAGAAGGTCGAAGCCCAGCATGGTGTGGAAGCCGACTTTTTGGCTCCCGAGGGTAGTATTTTCAGCACCATAGCCGAAACTGCCAGGAATACTGAAGCCACCTATCTTTTCCTGGGAACCCATGGAAAGAAAGGGGTCCAATTCCTGCTGGGCAGCTTTGCACTGAAGGTGATCACCACCTCCCCCGCCCCGATGTTTGTGGTGAAGAAACCAAGCCAGGGCAATAAATTCAAAAACTTTGTCTATCCTCTTGACACTGAACTGGGCTCAAAACAAAAGGTCAAATGGGCCATAGAACTGAACCGCTTTCTTGGGGCTGCCTTTCATATCCTTGTATACTATCCCAACGATGAGCCCATTCAGCACAAAATGAATGGCGACCTGAAGCAGGTAACCAATATCATGGATCAGTACAAGGTGCCTTATACAATAGACTATCATAAAACAATTAAAGGCTTTGAGCAGGCTGTAGTAGATTTGGCCCTGGCCAAAAAAGCCGACGCCATCATGATGAGCACCGATCCTGATAAGATCACCTGGAATCCCTTTGGTTCACCCGAGGAGAAGTTGATCTACAACAAGGAAGCCATTCCTGTGCTTTGCATCAACTCACAAGACCTTAAGGTAATTATTGGTGGGCCGTGATCCCTCCATACCGGTTCATGAGTTGAGGCCGTCTCCGATACCGGGGACGGCCTTGTTTTTTTCCCCTGATTCTTCCTTTCCTTATGCTTTCTTAAGCCTTTTTTTTTGAATTCCATTTCTGCAATCCAGCCAGGTTTTTTCCCTGCCCTCTCATAGAAACCCGAATTTCTTTAATGCGATCTTTTACCATTTCAGGTTCGATTCAGGGTTGAAATCCCGACCTGCTTAAACCGTACCTTAGACGTACCTTAGACGTACCTTAGACGTACCTTAGACGTACCTTAGACGTATGAAATACGTTTAAGATACGTTTTATCTACGTTAATGATTCGTATTATCTACGTTTCATCTTTGGGTTTGATACAGTTTTGCAATCATCCAGGACCAATGAGGGATTGGTTTCGAATGGGGTCTTTCAAAGTGCTGAGGGCACGGCAAAAAGCAAAGAAGGCCCTTTTCAGGGGGCAAAAAAAAGACTGAATAAAGGTTTTAAAACAAGCTGTTTTATTTAATTTTATATTTTAAGCCGTATCCAAAAAAACTACTCAATGGACCTTCAACAAGCCCGCAAAAGGGTCAGTGAACTGACAGCCCAACTCAACGAACACAACCATCGTTATTACGTCCTGGCACAGCCTTCCATCAGCGATTATGAATACGACATGCTGATGGAGGAACTCATCGGGCTGGAGGCTGATTTCCCTGAACTGCTCGACCCCAACTCTCCCAGTCAGCGCGTGGGCGGGGAAGTTACCAGGAAGTTCCCCGTGGTAAAGCACAAATACCCCATGATGTCCCTGGGGAATACCTACAGCAAGGAGGAGATTGAAGATTTCGATCAAAGGATACGTAAGGCCATTGGCGATGATTTTGAATATGTGTGCGAGTTAAAGTTTGATGGCGTGGCCATAGGCATCACTTACCGGAACAGGGCCATGCTTCGTGCCGTCACGCGTGGCGACGGGACACAGGGCGATGAAGTGACCACCAACATAAAGACCATCCGCAGCCTGCCTTTGACCCTGCCGAAAGAAGGCCTTCCTGATGAATTCGAAGTGCGCGGTGAGGTATTCCTGCCCCACAAAAGTTTTCTGAAAATCAATAAGGAAAAAGCCGCCCATGAAGAGGAACCCTTTGCCAATCCGCGCAATGCTGCTGCAGGGAGCCTGAAAATGCAAGACTCGGCGCTGGTGGCCAGACGGGGACTGGACTGCTTTATTTATGGATTGTTCAGCGAAGAGCCTGCTTTTGCCACCCATTACGAGAGCCTTCAGGCCCTCAGGGAAAGGGGGTTCAAGGTCTCGGAGTTCATCAAAAGGTGCAGCACCCTTGAGGAAGTGTTCCTGTATATTGAGACCATGGAACAATTGCGTCCCGAACTTCCCTTCGACATCGATGGAGTTGTGATCAAGGTTAACAATTATATGCAGCAGGAAGAACTGGGCTATACGGCGAAATCGCCCCGATGGGCCATTGCCTATAAATTTAAAGCCGAGCGGGTGGCCACCCGCCTGCTGGATGTAATTTACCAGGTGGGACGCACAGGGGCAGTAACCCCTGTGGCCGTTTTGAAACCCGTGGCTGTAGCTGGCACTACGGTTAAAAGGGCCTCCCTGTACAATGCTGATCGCATGGCAGAACTCGATCTGCACAAGCTCGATGAGGTTTTTGTTGAAAAGGGCGGGGACATCATCCCGAAGATTGTAGGGGTGAATGGGGCCGTTCGTCCAGCCAATGCGCATAAAATTGAATTTGCATCTCATTGCCCTGAATGCGGGGCTGAATTGGTGCGTGTGGAGGGAGAGGCAGCACATTATTGCCCCAACAGTGAGCACTGCCCTCCACAAATCCTCGGAAAGATAGAACACTTCATCAGCAGGAAGGCTATGGATGTGGAGACCCTCGGACAAGGCCGCATAGAGATCCTGATGAGCAATAAGCTGGTAAGAAACTTTGCGGACCTGTACGACCTGCAATACAAACAGTTGCTGGGCCTGGAGAAAACCCTCACCGACCCTGTCACCCAAAAGACGAAGAAAATCAGTTTCCGTGAGAAGACGGTGGAGAATATCCTGAATGCCCTTGAGCAATCAAAGCAGGTTCCGTTTGAGCGGGTATTGTTTGCTTTGGGGATCCGCCTGCTGGGCGAGACGATGGCCCGCAAGCTGGCCAGGCATTTCGGGAACATCGATGCCCTGATGAATGCCGGTTTTGAAGAGCTCAATGGAATTCATGAGGTGGGCGAAAAAATGGCCCAAAGTATCCTCGATTATTTCAATGATCCTGAACACCAGGAAATCATCGAACGTCTGAAAAAAGCAGGGCTGCAGTTTTCAACAGAAAAGGATGCACCCACCGGTAATGGCAAACTGGAGGGCTCCACACTGGTGGTTTCGGGGGTGTTCTCAAAATATTCAAGAGATGAGATCAAAGCACAGATCGAAAAACACGGCGGCAAGGTGACTGGCTCAGTATCCTCAAAGACCACTTTCCTTGTAGCAGGAGAAAACATGGGGCCTGAAAAACGAAAAAAAGCTGAAGAATTGGGGGTAATGATTATCTCGGAAGAAGAACTGGAAAGCATTATAAACCAATAAATCCCATTCAAATTCGCTTATTCCCCAACAGGGGTTTTAAAAATTATTTTTTCCTTTTTCCAAAAGGGTAAAAGACAAAAACAAAGGAATCAGCTGTTTTCTCTGCCAATCATCCCGTCCTTGATGGTAAGTTTGCGGTCGGCCATATTGGCCAGTTCATTGTTGTGGGTCACGATGACGAAGGTCTGTCCCAGGCGTTCGCGCAAGGAAAAGAACAGCTTGTGAAGTTCTTCAGAAGATTTGGAATCGAGGTTTCCGCTGGGTTCGTCGGCGAGGATCACTGCGGGATCGTTGATAAGAGCCCTGGCCACGGCCACTCTTTGCTGCTCTCCCCCTGATAGTTCGGAAGGCTTGTGCTCGAGGCGTTCGCCCAAGCCAAGCATCTCCAACAGTTCACGTCCCCGTTTTAGGGCCTCCCCTTTGCGGCGACCCGCGATAAAGGCAGGGATGCATACGTTCTCCAGGGCGGTAAATTCGGGCAGCAGGTGGTGAAACTGGAAGACAAAGCCAATGTTCTTGTTGCGGAACTCAGAAAGTTTCTGATCGTTGAAACCCTTAATGTTCTGGTTGTTGATACGCACCTCGCCCTGGTCGAAAGGGTCGAGCGTTCCGATGATATGCAGGAGGGTTGTTTTACCCGCACCCGAAGCGCCCACAATGGAGACAATCTCGCCTGCCGTGATTTCAAGACTGATGCCTTTCAGCACCTTCAGATCGCCATAGGATTTATGAATGTTTTCTGCACAGATCATAAGATTGAACATTTTTTCCCTGAAAACCCTTCAATTCAGGTTTCAGAGAGGTTTGAACAGGCCGGGCAGGAGATATTCCTTGCTCACGGAAGCCCAAAGATATCAAAGAAACAGGCAAATGTCCCCATTTTTTTCAATAATATTCCTTACCCTCAGAATCAAACAGGAGCCAGGAAAGGATAAGCAGGGGGAAGGCAAGGCGAGAAAGCAGGATAGGCTATTGGGCTATTCTTATTCGAAATCAGAATCAAGGATGGCTGCAATCATATTTTCACCTGCAAAGGTATTGTAATAAATCACAGTGACGTGGAGCAAATAATTGGCAGCCACCCCCGAAAACACCTCCTGGCGTTTCTGTACCTGGCCCTGATGAACAAACACCAGGCTCATTCTTTTGAAGGGAATCTGGCTGATGAGCACATCGGAGACTTCACACTCACACGGATAGTGATTTCGGCGGGCAATTGAGTTGCGAAGGGATAGCTGGGTTTGGGTGATGATATGATCACTGGCCTGAAAGACAGCTCTTCCTTCGATGGCTTCAACGGAGGCAAAGGCCACCACCGAAAAGGCATCACCCAGGGCCATAAAAAGGCCGGTGTCGCCAATAGAGTCGGGAGCAAAACCGGGCACCTGTGGCAATTGCTTCCAGTCCTGCAGGTGCTGATGATCGAGCAGGGTCATCCCTTCCGGGAAGCTTATCCGCCATGCAAGGTCCGGGTTATGATAGGTGTTTCCAACAAAATATCCCGTGTTAAACTCCAGGTCATGCAGCCTGGCCAGCTTATGGTTCCGGTTTTGGGTAAGGACCCAGACAGCTGCAAAGCAGAGGGCAAAGGAAATAAAGGCGAAAAGGATCAGGCCGCTGAAGCCCGATCCTTTTTGTGTTTTCTTAATTTCTACTGTTTCCGGGCTATTTTCCATGTTCAAAAATTAAGATCCCGCAGTTGCAGCATCCTAAAAAAGATAATTCAGGCCAATATAAAAGCCGGTGTTGCCGTCGCGTTCATCAAAGGCTTTCCCAAAATCGACAGCAACAACAAAGTTCTGGTTGATGGCAATACGCAATCCGGCCCCTGCACTAAGGTGGAGGGCATCCTTGTCGGCATCAAAATGGACCTCCCGCTCTTCAGCAGGCACCAGGGAAAGGTCAAGGTCAATGGGGTCAATGATAATCCCGCCGTCGACGAAGCCGTTCAGGCCAAGATAAACATTGGTTTTCCCGATGTCGAAGCGGATGAATTTCCATCTCAGCTCAACATTACCCATTGCAAATCCATCACCCACAATGCGGTTGCGCAGGATCCCCCTGAGGCTCTTTGAGCCGCCCAAACCTTCAGATGTATTGCCTCTAAGGAAAGAGGTCATTACCAGGGGCTGAATATAAAAGGGAGCATCGCCTGCAATGGTTTTTTGCAAGCCCAGGCGATAAGCCAGGGAAAGGTCATTGGGGATCAGGGTAAAATACTGGCGATGGGTTAATGAGGCCTTAGCATGACCAAAGCCATCACCGCTCACAAGGAAATCAGGGGCCACCTGAAAGACCACTTCCGACCAAACCCCGCTCATGGGATTGGGTTCGTTGTCGCGGGTATCGTAGGAAAGACCCGCTTTCAAATAGGTTAGCCAGCCGCCCCTGGCTTCTTCTTCACTGATCAGCCCCCAGGCAACGTATTTGTCATACAGCCCTGGAACCTCAGGCAAGAGGTCTTCCTCGTCCTTGCCTTTGTTCAACTTCTCGAGATCAACGCTGCCGGCCGTAAAATTATAAGTTTCAAAACCTGAAACCCAGCGAAGGTTGTCTCCGCTCAGCCTGCCCTGCAGGTCTATCTTGGTGCGGAACATTTTGCGGTCGTGGGCATAAAAGGCACGGCTGATATAATCGTCTCCAGCCTCCTCATCCACAAAAACCGGGTTATAGGCTGACTGGTAGCCGTTAAAGCCATAAAAGCTCATCAAGGGGTCGGTGATATAACTCAGGTCGAAGGTTGTCCTGAGGCCCTTGATCAGCTGGTCGGAATCGTAAAAAAAGCGGTTATATCCGCTGCCCTTTGTAAAACGCGACACTTCGAAATAGAGAGAGTGGTCGTAACGCGGGAACCTGGAGCCATCTCCATAGTTGAAAAGGTTCACCAGGGCTCCATACTGGAAACCAAGGTCGCTGTCGAAGGTGATGGTGGGCAACACCCCTCCAAGCTTCCAACCCGTCTTAACAGGTGTTTCGGGTTGCGTCTCCCCGCTCTGCGCCATTCCCTGAAAGCCCGTCAGCATTACAAAAACAAGGAACAGAGGTAAAAAAAGCAAAATGCCGGTCGTGCTCTTTCTTTTCATATGTGGTGGTTTTTGGTGATTATTTCAAAGAAGTAGTAAAGCTTTAAAACCTATTTGCAAATTAACTTTATTTTTGAATTGAATTTACATGCTTAAAGATAATATTCAACATGTCTGAGAAACCCACGCCAATAAACCTGCCAAAACCCCTTGAAAACCTTATAGATGCCGCTGTTGGGAACAGCAAAAACTACCAGTTGAATTTCTGGGGGCAGGCTTTTATGGGCATTGTTTATTCTTTGGGAATGCTTCCATTTGGCGCGGTTGGAGTATTGCTTGGCTTTATTTTGCCCGGCATTTGGGTGTTTTGCACCTATCGGTTGGTCCGTAACGTTTCAGATCAAGAACCTGGTTTACCCTTCCCAAAATGGATGCGTAAAGACCCCGGAAATGCACTACTAATCGTTGTGGACTTATTTTTCCTGGGTATAATTTGGACCTTTATTCTTTCGGGCGTACTGGAGAAGAGCTGGATAAAACTGTTGTTTACCGTGGCATTCCCCTTGCTGACCTTGTCGATGCTCAGATACCTGGTGTTGCTTTTGAAAACAGCTCATCCAGAAGAAAAGGAAGAACCCGAAAATTAACATGCAGAATAAAAAAAAGCGTTGTTCATTCAAGCTTTTTTGCCGACTTTTGATTGAGACAATAAAAACAAAAAAATGGAGACAAAAGAAATATTCAACCGCTTCTGGGTCCCCTACTCCACCCAAAACCCTTCAGCCATGCAGATTTATGACATTTTCACAGGGCTTGGGGAAAGGGTTATTCATGACCATATTGCCCTGCGAACCTTTAATGATCCCAGGGTAAACATGAACGTCATCGCAAAGATATTTACCGATAACGGGTATGAAGAGCGGGGGCAATACGAGTTCAAGGCCAAGAAGCTACTGGGCCGCCATTACGAGCACAAGACTGAGCCCGATGCTCCCAAGGTATTTGTCAGCGAGCTCCTGCTGGATCATTGCAGCGACTTCCTGCAGCAGACCATCAGGGAAAAGCTGGATGCCATTGACCAGGATATATATAAGGATCCCTTGCTTGTTTACAAGGGGAGCATCTGGGGCAAAATCCCCTTCGAGATGTATGAAAGGGTCCGTCAGGAAAGTGAGTATGCTGCCTGGACACTTGTGTATGGTTTCCGTGCCAACCATTTTGCCATTAAGGTAAATGCCCTGAAGAACTTCAGCACCCTGCAGAAAGTTAACCAGTTTGTAAAGGATCATGGATTCCTGATGAATATCGTAGGAGGGAGTGAAATATACGGCACGCCCGGGGAACTGCTTGAACAAAGCTCAACCAAGGCAGAGATCATTCCCTTTGGCTTCAGCGATGGGGTATTTGAGATCCCCTTCTGCTTTTATGAGTTTACGCTCAGGTACGATGACAAGGACGGAAAGCAATACAGCGGGTTTATTGCCGCCAACGCCGACAAGATCTTTGAGAGCACCAACTTTTACAAGAAACAACCCGAAATGTAATTCCTAAATGGTTTAACCATTAACCGCCTTTTCATTTATGGCACATCCCGAAGGCATTCTCCCGCTCGATCTGCTGGCCGGCCAGCTGGAAGGCGATCTTTACTACGACCCTACCTGGCGAATGCTGTATGCCACGGACGCCTCGGTTTACAGAGAGCTGCCTTCAGGCGTTTGCAGGCCAAAGAACCCTGGTGACCTGAAAAAGATCCTGGCTTTTTGCCGTGAGCACCAGTTACCCATCGTCCCCCGCACAGCAGGCACTTCGCTTGCAGGGCAAGTGGTTGGTCACGGTTTGGTGGTTGATTTCTCGAAATACATGACCCGCATCCTCGAACTCAATGTTGAGGAGGGCTGGGTAAGGGTCGAGCCCGGGGTTATCCTGGATGAATTGAACCGTTACGTGGAGCCCCATGGGCTGTTTTTTGGCCCCGAGACCTCCACCAGCAACCGCTGTATGATGGGCGGTATGGTAGCCAACAATTCTTGCGGATCCCACTCACTGGTTTATGGCAGCACTCGTGATCATACCCTGGCCATAAAGGCACTGCTTTCCGATGGCTCCGAAGTTATTTTTGAACCGCTGGACAATGAAGCCTTCCGGAAGAAATGCATTGGAAACAGCCTGGAGAACAAAATTTACAACCAGATCCACGCCTTGTTGTCCCAGCCTGAGAACCAAGAGGAGATCAGGAAGCAATACCCAAATCCTGCGTTAAAAAGGCGCAACACTGGATATGCCCTCGATCTGCTGCTCGACAATGCCGTATTCAGCAACAGCCGGGAGCCATTCAACTTTTGTAAACTCTTGTCAGGTTCTGAAGGCTCGCTGGCTATCTTCACCGAGATCAAGCTCGGCTTGGTACCCTTACCGCCCAAAGAAAACGCACTGGTATGTGTGCACCTGAACAGCGTTGAAGAAGCCCTGGAAGCCAACCTGATCGCATTGAGACACGGGCCCGTTGCCGTTGAGCTGATCGACAAGGTGGTATTGGAATGCACCAAGACCAACATAGCCCAGTCGCGCAACCGTTTTTTCGTGCAGGGTGATCCGGGGGCAATTCTTGTTGTTGAGTTTGCAGATCAACAGCGTGAGACCATTCTGGCGGCAGCCGAAGCCATGGAAAAAGCCATGCGCATGGCAGGCCTGGGTTATCATTTCCCGCTGGTGTCGGGGAAAGACATCAACCGTGTGTGGGCGCTCAGGAAAGCAGGTCTGGGAGTGCTTTCAAATGTCCCAGGAGATGCAAAGCCAGTTGCCGTTATTGAAGACGCGGCAGTACAGGTGGAGGACCTGCCCCATTTTATCGGTGAGCTGAATCAGGTGCTAAAAAGCCTCAGCCTCAACAGCGTTTATTATGCCCATATCGGTACGGGAGAGTTGCATCTTCGTCCTGTCCTCAACTTGAAGAACCCTGCCGATGTGGAACGTTTCCACATGGTAGCCCTTGAAGCAGCCCGGCTGGTTAAGAAATACCGTGGTTCGCTCAGCGGAGAGCATGGTGACGGGCGCTTACGGGGTGAGTTCATTCCCCTGATGATGGGTGATCACATCTATGGTATGCTGCAGGAAGTAAAAAAAACCTGGGACCCTGAAAACCTGCTCAACCCGGGAAAGATCACCAATACCCCCTCGATGAAAACCAGCTTGCGATACAAGGCTGGAGCGCCCGAACGCAAATTGAAGACTTTTTTCAATTACGGTGAGGGGGAAAGTTTCCTGAGGGCGGTGGAGCAATGCAATGGTTCGGGCGACTGCCGCAAGCCTGCCTCCATGGGCGGGGTGATGTGCCCCTCTTACCACGCCACCCTCAACGAGACCGACACCACCCGCGGGAGGGCAAATGTGCTGCGCGAAATCGTCACCAATTCCCCAAAAAAGAATCCTTTCGATCATAAGGAGCTGATACAGGTACTCGACCTGTGCCTGGCCTGTAAGGGATGCAAGGCTGAATGCCCCTCAAATGTCGATATGGGGCGTTACAAGGCTGAAGTCCTGCAGCAATACTACCTGGCCAAGGGGACGCCGCTCAGGTCGAGACTGGTGGCTGCATTTGCAAGCCTGAACCAATTTGCGAGCCTGGCGCCAGGGGTGTACAATGCCCTGGTTAAGAACCCGCTATCCTCAAGCCTCATCAAAGGGGCGATGGGCTTTGCCCGAAAGCGAAGCATGCCCTTGCTGCATAAAACGACATTTAAAAAATGGACAAACAGAAATCTGGATCCCCTCAACGCAAAACTGAACGGGGACAAGAAAGTTTGGTTGTTTTGTGATGAGTATACCAATTACAATGACGTCGAAACAGGTATCCACGCGATTCAACTGCTGCATACCCTTGGCTACCAGGTCTATATCCCTGATCATAGTGAAAGTGGAAGGGCCGCACTTTCAAAGGGACTGCTGAAGAAAGCCGCCCTCCTGGCGGATAAAAACATAGGGGCTTTATCGGAAATCGTAACCCGTGAACAGCCCCTGATAGGCATTGAGCCCTCTGCCATTCTGAGCTTCCGCGACGAGTACCCTGACCTCTGCAATGAGGAGCTCAGGGAAGCAGCCCTTGCCCTGGCAAAAAACACCTTCACCATCGAGGAGTTCATTTGCAGGGAGCATGAGAAAGGGCACATTGCAGGCGACCAATTCTCGGCCGGGAAACGGGAGATCCTCTTTCACGGGCATTGCCATCAAAAGGCCCTTTCAAAAAACGACTATGCCCTTGAAATGCTGCGCATTCCTGCCGGGCATAAGGTTACCCCCATCGAATGCGGTTGCTGTGGAATGGCGGGTTCGTTTGGCTATGAAAAAGAACATTATGCCCTGAGCATGCAGATTGCGGAAATGAACCTGCTGCCCGCCATCAGGAAGGCCCCTGCTGATGTCATCATTTCCGCCTCGGGAAGCAGTTGCAGGCACCAGATCCTGGATGGCACGGGGCGCAAAGCCCTCCATCCGGTAGAAGTCCTCTGGCTTGCACTGCGTTAAGCCCTGTTTTTCAGCTGTAAAATCCTGGGGTCTTGTCAGCGAAAATAATTCCCTTGCATTGTTTTTGTAAGGCCTGGAAATTACTTAACTTTGTATGTTCAAAACCCTGAATTCCAGTCTATTCATTTACACTCTCTCTATACGTTTCATGTCCCGATTTTTTGTATTCATTCTTTCCCTGCTTCTTACCTTTCCTGCCATCTCACAGACCTCCCGTGATTTCCTCTTGCGGGGCCTTCGCCACTTCGCCGAGAACAACTACCAAGCAGCTTCCGATGATTTCAGCAAAGCCATTGAGCTCGACCCCGGAGCTTATGAAGCTCTATTCAGGCGGGGGCAGTCAAACCTGGAGCTTGGCAGGCTCAACCAAGCCCATCAGGATTTCAGCAAGGTGATCGAGATACAGGACAGGCATGGAGAAGCCTATTATTACAGGGCTTTAACGGGGATACGCATAGGCATGGAAGAAAAGGCCCTCAAAGACCTTAAGCGGGCCCTGGAGATAGATTCAACCCTTGTGGAAGCCTACCTTTTACGCGCGGAAATAGGCGTTAAGGCAGGACGTAACGGGACGGTACTGGTTGATCTGAACAAAGCTGCGGCAATAGCCCCGGCAAACGCCAATGTGTTCCACCTACGCGCTAAACAATTCCTCAGGCAGGGAAAAGAAGCAGAAGCCTTGGCAGACCTCTCAAAGGCCGCATCCTTCGACCCGGGAAACCCTGAGATCAGACTCGAACGGAGCCAGATTTTCCTCAAACAGGGAAAATATTTAGATGCCATCCAGGACCTCAGCGTAGCCATGGAACAGGGCTTTAACTACGCCCACATTTACCAACTCAGGGCAGAAGCCTATACAAAAGCTGAAATGAACAGCCAGGCCATCGCCGATTACACCATGCTGATCAATACCTTTAGCCTGCGTACGGATCAGAATTACTTCCAGCGTGGCATCCTGCGCATTCAAACCAATGACTTCCAGGGCGCCTGCGAAGACCTCCGTAAGGCCGGCAGCATGGGCCATCAGGAAGCCTCCAAAAAGGCCGCCGATATCTGCCGTTAAGAGCCTATCAAAAAATTTGCCATAAGTCTTCGAACTTTTGAGGCCCTGACCAGTCCTTTGGCATAAGGCAACAGGATTAATTGTGCCTTTGACCTGCCAAATTAAAGGCAATCCAAATTGCTTTTCAAAGCATGCAGCATTAAATAATCAGGGATTCCTCTTAGCCAAATTTTCTGAAGAAAAAAAGGCCTAAACGGGGACTTCCATGCCTTGGTTCATTCCCCAAAAACAAATGCCGCCCCGGCTTAATCCGGAACGGCATTGTTCTATCGGTAAAAACCCCGGAGTCTTACTCCTTGGTTTCTTCGTTTTCGTCAGCAGCGGGCTTTTCTTCCGCAGCAGGGGCATCGGCTTCAGGAGCCTCTTCCTTCTTTTTACGGGTGGCTTTGGTCTTGGGCTTCTCTACAGGAGCCTCTTCATCAGCCTTTTCAGATTTGGCTTCTTCTTTGGCCTTTTCCTTCTCGTCCATGGCAGCCAGCTTTTCCTTCAGTGCAGTTTTTTCGGTCTTTTCGATCTCTGACTTCAGATTGGCAAGGACACTGAGGTCACCAAGGGTGGTTTTCTCAATGTTGTCCTTAAGCTTTTTCACGGCGCTCTTGGTCGATTTCTCCTTAGCCTTGCGCTCACTGGTTTCGACAGCTCTCTCGGCTGACTTCACATCCTGGAATACCTTAGTATGTGAAACCACGATCTTCTTGCTTTCCTTGTTGAACTCAATCACTTTGAAATCAAGGGTCTCGTCCATTTTAGCGGGGCTGCCGTCTTCCTTCACGATATGACGTGTGGGTGCAAAGCCTTCCACGCCGTAGGGCAGCGAAACGATCACGCCTTTATCGGAAGTACCGACAATAGTACCCTGGTGAACGGAGTCGATTGTAAACACGCTCTCAAACACATCCCAGGGGTTCTCTTCAAGCTGCTTGTGGCCAAGGCTCAGGCGGCGGTTATCCTTATCAACATCCAGCACCACCACTTCAATGCTTTCACCAATCTTTGTGAATTCTGCAGGATGCTTAATCTTCTTGCTCCAGGAAAGGTCGCTGATATGGATCAGGCCGTCAACGCCCTCTTCCAGTTCAACAAAGATACCGAAGTTGGTAAAGTTGCGGACAGTGGCGGTGTGCTTGGAGTTCACGGGGTATTTTTCAACGATGTTTTCCCATGGATCGGGAATCAGCTGCTTAATACCCAGCGACATCTTGCGCTCTTCGCGATCAAGGGTCAGGATCACGGCGTCCACCTCATCGCTCACCTTCAGGAAGTCCTGGGCGGTGCGCAGGTGCTGAGACCATGACATTTCAGATACGTGGATCAGGCCCTCAACGCCGGGGGCAATCTCAATGAATGCACCATAGTCGGCAATGACTACCACGCGACCTTTAACCTTATCGCCAACTTTCATTTCAGCATCGAGTGAATCCCAGGGATGGGAAGTCAGCTGTTTGAGGCCAAGGGCAATGCGTTTCTTATTCTCATCGAAGTCGAGGATTACCACGTTGATTTTCTCATCGAGGTTAACAATCTCTTCAGGATGGTTGATGCGTCCCCAGGAGAGGTCGGTGATATGGATCAAACCGTCCACACCGCCCAGGTCAACAAACACACCATAGGAGGTAATATTCTTAACAGTCCCTTCGAGGATCTGTCCTTTCTCAAGTTTGGCAATGATTTCTGCCTTCTGGATTTCAAGTTCGGCTTCGATCAGCGCTTTGTGCGATACCACAACGTTCTTGTATTCGTGGTTGATCTTCACGACTTTGAATTCCATGGTTTTGCCAACATAGATATCATAGTCACGGATAGGCTTCACATCAATCTGCGAGCCGGGCAGGAAGGCTTCAATGCCGAATACATCGACGATCAGACCGCCTTTGGTGCGACACTTCACGAAACCATTGATGATCTCGTCGTTGTCCATCGCTGCATTGATGCGTTCCCATGAGCGCAGGGTACGTGCCTTTTTATGCGAAAGCACAAGTTGTCCGCTGGTATCTTCCTGGCTTTCCACATAGACCTCGATGGCATCGCCAATCTTCAGGTCTTGATTGTAGCGTACTTCTGCAGCGGGAATAACCCCATCGGATTTAAAGCCAATGTTGACCACCACCTCACGGTTGTTCATGGAAACGACCGTACCATCGATCACTTCACCTTCGCCAATTGACTTCAGGGTCTCATCATAGAGAATTTCCATGCGCTGACGCTCAGCTGCTGAATAAGCTTCCTGCTTCTTGCCGATGGAATCCCAGTCAAATTCTCCGGGAACTTGTTGCGTGAACGGGCTGGTTTTCTTCTTGGGGGTTTCTGGCTTTTCTTCAGCCTTGGGTGCTTCAGCAACTTCTTCTGCGGGTGCTTCCTCTGATTCTTCAACAGGAGCCTCGGCGATTTCTTCTGCAGGGGTTTCTTCAACCTCCTCTGCAGGGGTTTCAGTTGCTTCTGCCTGGTTTTCGGTTTGCTCTGCAGGGTTTTCTACAGGCTGGTCTTCCGAAGGGTTCAGATTTTTGTTTTCTTCTGACATTTAAAAAGGGTGATTAAATACTGTGGTTTTTCAGACTATCGTATTCGTAATCCAAAACAACCGGGTTAAACAATAAGTGAATTACAGGCCCTCAAAAGGGACTGCAAAGGTAGAATTATTTCTACAAACAACAAACTAAAAATCAGATTTTAAGACCAGCTTAAACCTCAAACACCAGGGGTTTATCCACCTGCTCTTTTCCCATGGCCAGGTCAACGACTTCTGTCATTTCGCGGATATATACAAAATTCAAGCCTTTCAGGTATAGTGGGTTGATCTCAGCCACATCCTTTCGGTTCTCTTCCGAAAGGATAACATGCTGAATTCCTGCCCGCTTGGCGGCCAAAATCTTCTCCTTGATACCGCCTACAGGCAGCACCTTTCCCCTGAGGGTGATCTCTCCCGTCATGGCCACGCCCGGCTTCACCTTACGCTGGGTGAAGGCCGAAGTGAGGGCTGCAAACATTGTGATACCCGCTGATGGGCCATCCTTGGGTGTTGCTCCTTCAGGAATGTGCATATGGACGTTGTATTTCTCAAAGATCTTAGCGTCAATGCCCAGTATGGATGCCTGCGCTTTCAGGTATTCGTAGGCCAGGGTGGCCGACTCTTTCATGACGTCGCCAAGGTTACCCGTAAGGGTCAGTTGCCCTTTGCCCTTGCTGATGCTCACTTCAATATAAAGGACTTCTCCCCCTGCCCAAGTCCAGGCCAGACCTGTCATCACTCCTGCCAGGTCGCGGATTTGCTCCTGGTCACGGTTATTGACCGGCACCCCAAGGATTCTTACCACTTCCTCCACCTTCAGGTTGGGGTCAACGACCTCCCCAAGGACGATCTCACGTGCCTTGGCACGAATCACTTTGGCAATGCGTTTCTCCAGGGTCCTTACCCCCGACTCACGGGTATAATCCTCAATGATCTTGGCAAGCACCTTCTTGCTAAACTTCAGCTGATCAGGCTTTACCCCGTGCTCAGCAAGCTGCTTAGGCAACAGGTGCCTGCGGGCGATCTCGACCTTTTCCTCCACTATGTAACCGCTCAGGTTGATAATTTCCATTCGGTCGCGCAGGGCAGGCTGAATATTCGACAGGTTGTTGGCTGTGGCAATGAACATCACGTTCGACAGGTCGTAGTCCACCTCCAGGTAGTTGTCGTAAAAAGCCACATTCTGTTCGGGGTCGAGCACTTCGAGCATGGCCGATGAGGGGTCGCCCGAGAAAGTCTGGTATCCCACCTTATCAATCTCATCAAGAACAAAGACAGGGTTGCTGGTTTTGGCTTTTTTAAGGTTCTGGATGATCCTTCCGGGCATGGCACCCACATAAGTCTTGCGGTGCCCACGGATTTCGGCTTCATCGCGCAAGCCACCCAGTGACATACGGATGTATTGCCGGCCCACAGCCTCGGCAATGGATTTCCCGAGTGAGGTTTTACCCACCCCGGGAGGGCCTACAAAACAAAGGATGGGCGACTTCATGTTGCCCTTCAGCTTCAGCACGGCCAGGTATTCGATGATGCGTTCCTTGATTTTTTCAAGTCCGTAATGATCGCGGTCGAGCACTCTCTGCGCCTTTTTCAGGTCAAACTTATCCTTCGAAAACTCGTTCCACGGCAATTCAACAAGGGTTTCAATGTAGTTCAGATGAATCGAGAATTCCATGGCCGCAGGATTGATGCGCTGCAGCTTGACAATCTCTTTTTCGAAAACTTCCTTGACCTGCTTGCTCCATTTTTTAGATTTCGCGCGCTCCTTCAGTTCCAGGATCTGCTGGTCGTAGGGATTGCCCCCGAGCTCTTCCTGTATGGTCTTCAGTTGCTGATTCAGCAAATAATCGCGCTGCTGTTTATCGATATCGACCTTTACCTTGCTCTGGATCTGATTCTTTAACTCCACCATCTGCAGTTCGCGGGTCAGGTGTTCAAGCACCTTATTCGCTCTATCATTCAGGTCGAGGGTCTCCAGCAGTTTCTGCTTCTCAGCATTGTCAATGTTCAGATTCGAGGAGATGAAGTTCACCAGGAACACTGGGCTTTCGATGTTGCGGATTGCAAAGGCAGCTTCACTGGGAATATTGGGTGAAAGTTTTACGATTTGAATGGCGAGGTCCTTAATGGTGCCAATCAGGGCCTTGAATTGCTGGTCGCTTTTCACCTTGATTTGGCTGTCGAAGCCCACTACCCTGGCTTTAAAATAAGGCTCGCTGGCAACAAGCTCCATGATCTCAAGCCGCTTCTTGCCCTGGATGATCACCGTAGTGTTTCCATCGGGCATCTGCAGGGTCTTGAGGATATGGGCGTAGGTGCCAATGCGGTTCAGGTCCTCAAAATCAGGCTCTTCCGTTTCGGCGTCCTTCTGAGATACAACACCAATCACGCGGTTCTTTTTATACACCTCCCGCACCAGCCGTATCGACTTGTCGCGCCCCACGGTAATGGGGATTACCACCCCCGGAAACAATACAGTATTCTTTAAGGGAAGTATGGGAAGGACATCAGGAATCTGCTCTGCAGCCATTTGTTCTTCTTCCTCTGCGCTGAGCAGGGGGATGAATTCGCTTTCAGCATCCATGATGTCAGATAAAAGCATGCTTTCTCGTTCAAAAAAATTATCCATAAAAAAATATTGCGTCAAAATGTCATTAACAATGATAAAACGTCAGCCAGGGGGTTTTTGTTCCCGGGCATCTTATTTCTTTCGTTCGGGCAACATCCCGGAAACCAGCACTTTGAACCCTTGAAAAAAATTCATGCGAGATTTTGATTCTCAGGTCATAATATTACGCAACAGCCGTGCCAAGGATCAGAATTCCAAAAAACAACCCAATTTGTCAGCCCAACAACAAAAAAGGTGCTTTGCAAGTTTAGCAAAGCACCTAAATTATTTTCAGAGAACCCTTACATCCTGCGGTAGCTAAAGGATTGATTGTAGACATTGCGAATAATTTGCTCGTCCAGGTCGCCGAACTCCAGACCCTTACGGGCAAATACCCTCTGGGCGACCTGCACGGCCTTATTGATGTCTACATTGCTAAATCCTGCCACGCTGCCCCAGGAGAATGAAGGGATGAAATTGCGCATAAACCCTGCCCCGAAGATCTGGGCATTGATCCCGATCACGGTACCAGTATTAAACATGGTGTTGATTCCACACTTAGAGTGGTCGCCCATAAAGGTCCCGCAAAACTGCTGTCCCGTGTTTACGAAGCTGTTCTCAGCATAATCCCAAAGGCGCACCTCATCGTAATTGTTTTTCAGGTTTGAGGCATTGGTATCAGCGCCCAGGTTGCACCACTCGCCGATGACGCTGTGGCCCAGGTAGCCATCGTGGGCTTTATTGGTATAGCCAAAAATAACCGATTGGCTCATCTCGCCCCCTACCTTGCAATAAGGGCCGATGGACGAACCCGGGTAAATCTTTGCAGCCATCCTGATCTTGGCACCTTCGCCCACTCCTACAGGCCCCCTGAGGACAGCGCCATCCATCACTTGGGCATTCTTGCCAATATATACCGGACCTTCGGAGGCATTGATCATGGCCATCTCAAGCACTGCGCCCTCTTCCACGAAAATGTTTTCAGGGGCAATGACCCTCACGTGTTCACCCAGGGGCTGGCTTTTCCGTCCCTTGGTGATCAGCAAAAAGTCATCCACAATGGCCTGCTCGTTCAAGACCACAATATCCCAGAGGTTGTTCAGTTTTTTAAGCTCTGCCTTGGATTCCAATGGGATGACCTTTTCCAGGGCATCTGCATCGAGGTTATCGATATCGATATCGCGCAAGCGATGGGCAATCAGCACATCACCCAGCACCAGGGTCTGATTGGGCTCCAGTTGGCCAATCTCTTTCACAAGGTCCTTGCCGGGCAACACACTGGAGTTGATCAGGACATTGTCGGCCTTCTTCACAATAGGGTATTTGACGCTGAGGTACTCTTCGGTCAGGGTAGAGGTCTTCGCACCCAGGTAAAGCTCCCATTTCTCGCGTATAGTAAGGATTCCAACCCTGATATCGGCCAGGGGACGCAAAAAGGTAAAAGGAAGCAGGTGCTCCCGTGTCTGATCGCCAAAGAGGATATAATTCATTAGAGGGAAGATTTAAATATCAATATTCAAATTCAAGAACGAATAAAGATAGAAAAATTTTTAAAAAAAAAGCCCTTAAAAAGGGCTTTCTAAAAAAGTATCGTGAAGAAAGATTAATTTTCTTTCTGCTTGAGATGCTTCTGGTATTTTGTACGGAACTTATCCACACGTCCTGCAGTATCGACCAGCTGCTGCTTGCCGGTGTAGAAAGGATGCGAGGTATGTGAAATTTCCAGTTTTACCAGGGGATACTCCTTGCCGTCTTCCCAAACGATGGTTTCCTTAGTGGCGGCCGTTGAACGGGTCATAAAGGAGTATTCGTTCGACATGTCCTTGAAAACGACAAAACGATAGTCTTTTGGATGGGTATCTTTTTTCATAACACTTGATAATTTTTTGAAGATCACCGTTTGCCTGAAGTGTTGAATCCCATGGCGCGGGTGTTGCTTCAAAAGTTCTTGTTAAACAGCCCTTTTAGATGCTTGGTTCTTGTTCTTCTCCTGAAAGGCCTCACGGCTTGTTTTTTCAGGACTGCAAAGATAAAAATAATTTTCTGAATAAAAAATCACATGAAAAAAGTTTTTTCCTTTTTCCTGTTCAAGTCAATCCCGGCTTAACAAGGGAAAGATACATACCGGTTCTGGGCCATAGTTAATACGGAGTTAATACGGAGTTTATACGGTTTAAACCGTATAAACTCCGTATTAACTCCGAGGATGATATGAATTCAGTCATAAAAAAACAAGTTGCTATATGGATAAAATATACTCATTATCAATTATTTAAACCTAAAAATAAAAAATTGGGGCCAGTTTCAAGAACCGGCCCCAAAAAGGGAATTTGGATAAAAAATCTTAATCGAGGGTATGCACCACGAGGCCGCTCCTCAGTTTGGGCTCGAACCAAGTAGTTTTTGGGGGCATAATATTGCCTGTGTCGGCGATATCGAGCAGTTGCTTCATGCTCACGGGATAAAGGGCAAAAGCCACGGCCATTTCGCGGCTGTCGACCCGACGCTTGAGCTCGCCAAGGCCGCGGATGCCGCCCACGAAGTCGATGCGTTTGTCGGTACGCAGGTTTTTTATGCCCAGGATCTCGTCGAGCACAAGGTTCGACAGGATGGTCACGTCTAGCACGCCAATCGGGTCGTGATCATCGTAGGTGCCGGGCCTGGCTTCCATCGAATACCATTCGCCATCGAGGTACATGCTGAATTCGTGCAGTTTTCCGGGTTTATATTCGGTGGCGCCTTTGTTTTGGACCACGAAATGCGTCCCGATTTTGGAGAGGAACTCCTCCTTGCTGTTGCCGTAGAGGTCCTTCACCACACGGTTGTAATCGATGATGGTGAGCTGGTTGTCGGGAAAGACCACGGCCATAAAGAAGTTATATTCTTCCTGCCCCGTATGGTTGGGGTTGTTCTTTTTGTGTTCGGCACCCACCAGGGCTGCTGCGGCCGTGCGGTGGTGGCCATCGGCCACGTAAAATGCAGGCACATTTGCAAACAAATCTTCCAGGGTTTTATTGGTAGCACCGTCTTCGATGACCCAGAACTTATGTCCGAAGCCATCGTCGGCAACGAAATCGTATTCGGGCTCGTTTTTGGTGATGGCTGCCACGATGGCATCGATCTCGCTCACGGCGGGATAAGTAAAGAACACGGGCTCGGCATTGGCATTGACCACGCGCACGTGCATCATACGGTCCTCTTCCTTGTCGGGACGGGTGAGCTCGTGTTTCTTGATGTTGCCGTTCAGATAATCCTCCACCCCGGCACAACCCACAATACCATACTGTATCTTGGGGCCCCAGGACTGGGCGTACACATAGAAATTGCGTTTGGCATCCTGATTCAGATAGCCCTTTTCGACAAATTTCCTGAAGTTTTCAACGGCCTTATCATACACGGGTTGCGCGTGCAGATCGATATCGCCGGGGAGTTCGATCTCGGGTTTCACCACGCGAAGAAAGCTGTAGGGATTGTCGCCTGCTTCCGCGCGGGCTTCCTCTGAATTGAGCACGTCATAAGGCCGCGACGCCAGGTCCTTAACGATCTCCTTTGGAGGGCGGAAGCCCTGGAAAGGTTTAAAAATTGCCATTAATCATTTACATTTAAAGGTTTAACAATCAGGAGGCTGGCAGCCGTGACCGCTTATCCTGAGGGATTGCAGCCAGGCATTTGCAACTCCTTTGCGTGTTAAGAAAACACAAAGTTCAGCTTATTTTTTCTGACCACACAAAGGAGTTGCAGGGTTTCGAAAAAGAAAAACCCATCAGCCTTTTGCATTTTTACTTATTGACCTGGAAGGTCTTATCGCCTTTTTCAAAGAAAGCCACAATCTGCCTGGCAGAAGCAATCCCTGCATTGATGTTGGCTTCGGCAGTCTGGGCGCCCATTTTCTTTGCGGTAAAGACCACTCTTCCGGTGTACTTGCTTTCGAAATCGGCGCGGGTGTCGGGGGCGATGTCTGACACATAGCGGATATCGGCGCGTTCTTCCATCAGCTTTATCAATCCTTCCTCGTCGATCACTTCCTTGCGGGCCGTGTTGACCAGCATGCCGTTTTTGGGCATAAGCTTCAGGAGATCGTAGTTGATCGACTTCCTGGTCTTATCATTGGCAGGGATGTGAAGGGAAATGAACTGGCAGGTCTTGTAAAGTTCTTCAATACTACCGATGGCAGTGACCCCATCCTTTTCAATGTCTTCTTTCTTCAAGAAGGGATCGAAAGCATAGATCTTCATTCCAAAGCCCTTTGCAATTGCTGCAACGTATTTTCCTACGTTACCATAGGCGTGAATTCCGATTTTTTTCCCGCGGAGTTCAGTGCCGGAGGCGCCGTTAAATCCATTCCTGAGGGAATAAAGCATCATTGCGAAAGCCAGCTCGGCCACAGCATTGGAGTTCTGGCCGGGGGTATTCATAGCCACAACGCCTTTCTCGGTACAGGCCTCCAGGTCGATGTTGTCATAACCGGCTCCGGCCCTTACGATGATCTTCACAGAAGGAGCAGCTTCAATGACCTCGCGGCTTGCTTTGTCGCTGCGGATAATCATGGCATCAGCTTTTGCGGCAGCTTCTTTCAACTGGTCCACGCTGGTGTATTTCTCAAGCAGCATCAACTGGTAACCCGCCTCATCGAGCACGGATTTAATCCCGTCTACAGCCACGGGTGCAAAAGGTTTCTCGGTTGCAACCAATACTTTTTTCATAACATATCTTTTAAAATGAATACTTCAGTTCCGGGTTTTTCACCCATTACCCCCTCCTGTTCTATGCCTCTCTTGCAGGTCTTGGTGCAGGGAAAAAATCCCGTAATGAGCAGTCAGGAGGCAAACGAGGCAACAGGGTCGCCGGGTAAAGGGCGGAAAAGGTGTTAAGACTTTTAAGAAGTCTTACTTGGCGTGAATCTTTTCGAATTCCTGCATTGCCTTAACGAGGGCTTCCACGCTTTCGCGAGCCAGGGCATTGTAAGTTGAAGCCCTGAAGCCGCCCACCGACCGGTGGCCTTTCAGGCCGCTCATTCCGAGTTTTCCGGTAAACGAGAGGAACTCAGCCTGCAGTTCTTCATATTCGGGCTTAAAGACAAAGCAAATATTCATCACCGAACGGCTGTCTTTTTCTGCAGTTCCGATGAACATTGAGTTGCGATCGATTTCGTCATAAAGCAGTTGTGCCTTGTCGTGGTTCATTTTCTGCATCACCTTCACGCCACCCAGTTTCTTGAGCCAGCGGAGGGTCTCAAGACAGGTGTAGATTGGAAGACAAGGCGGGGTATTGAACATACTTCCGCCATCGATATGGGTTTTGTAATTGAGCATAGTGGGAATCACGCGCTCCACTTTACCCAGGATATCTTCGCGAATAATGACGAAGGTCACCCCTGCAGGTCCGAGGTTTTTCTGAGCACCACCATAAATGACGGCATACTTTGAAATATCAACCGGACGGCTGAAGATATCGGATGACATATCGGCTACAAGGGGCACAGGGCTGTCAAAATCTTCCATGATCTCGGTGCCGTAGATGGTGTTGTTGGTGGTGATGTGGAAATAATCGGCATCGGCCGGGACCTTCCAGCCTTTGGGGATGTAGGTGAAGTTTTTATCAGCCGAAGAAGCAACAACTTCCACTTCGCCAAAGAGCTTGGCTTCTTTGATGGCTTTTTTTGCCCAAACCCCGGTTTCGAGGTAGGCGGCTTTTTTGCCCATGAGGTTGTAGGGCAGCATACTAAACTGCAGGCTGGCGCCACCGCCCAGGAAAAGGACCTGGTAACCTTCGGGGATGTTCAGCAATTCCTTGAACAAGGCAACGGCCTCATCCATCACAGCCTGGAAATCCTTGCTCCTGTGAGAGATTTCCATAATTGACAACCCAATTCCATTAAAGTCCAGAACAGCTTTTGCAGTGTTCTCAATCACTTCCCTCGCCAACACGGAGGGACCTGCGCTAAAATTATGCTTCTTCATTACAATAGGGATTTTTGAATGTTTGTAAATCGGTTATATTCAGAAATTGATCATTAATTCTCATACTGCCCTTCTCATTCAAAACAAAAAGGAAAACGGCCTGTAAAGAAAATCCTTAGGAAACAGGGAAAAAATCGTTGTTCACCAGAACAACCCATCTCCTGCGCAAAGTTGGCAAAATAAAACCATACAAAAAAGAAAAACCGCCTGAATTATTGGTTTTTGTCAGGGGTTTTGGGGCGGGTTGAGGGGGACGAGGGCGGGATCGATTGTCACCCTTGCATCGACATCAGGAACGAAGATCCAGCGGCCATCATCAAAACGAAATCCGTCGAGCACATTTACCTCGGGAACATAATACTGGAAGCTGCCTCGAAAAGTCTCGTGGGTAGGTTCCAGGCGGTCGAAAACGATCATGGGAATCTTCTTTCGTTTAGCCTGTGGAAATTCGGGGTCATAGTTCAGGGTCATGCTTACCCTTGCGGAATATTCGAAGATGATCCTGAAAGGTTTACGGTCGCCGCTTTCGAACACCTGTGCTCCAAACACAGGGCCATCGTCGGTGAGCCGAAAAGGCTCGATGACCCTTTTGCGGGAAGCAGGATTATCGCCCTTCCATCCCAGCAGGGTATAATAATCCTTGCGACGGTGGCGCTGATGAATCAATTCGTAATACCAGGCGCCATACCATTCATCGCGGCCCAGCGACTGGGAGGAAGCCTGCGTCAATGACGCAGTCTGATCGTCAAGTTCAAACAAACGGCTTGCATGTTTCTTTGTAGCTGGGGTTTGGATATATCCGAAATACCTGTAGGAGCCGTTCAGCAGGGGCACATACCAGGTGATGATGCGAAATCTGCCCCTGGGGTCTTCAAGGAAAGAAACCGTTCGGACTGATGTAAATGGGTTGGCCAGGGTGCTGTCCTTTCTAAGGGCTTGTTCAAGGGCATACTGAAACAGGGCATTCTGCTCGAGCCGACCCGGGTCATCCTGGATTTCGATGATCTGCATGGCCATCGCATGCAGGGAGTCTTCAAGGGCCCGGGAAGGGTTGATTTCAGGAGTTGTGGACTTCTGCGAGGAGGCAGGCCGGGCCATGAAGCACAGGGCAGAAAACACCAGGCCAAGGCTCAGCAGGCTCCGGAGGTGTCTTCCGAATAAGTGAAAAAGCATCAGGCAGTGTGTTTTTAATTTTCTGGATAAACGCTTATCTTCGTTTGGTTGTTGCAAAGATAACACCCCAATGAAATATTTTCACCGGAAAACCATGGAACTGAACCTTAATCGCCGAATAAAAGCCTTCACCCTGCTGGGGAAGGAATTTAAGGCAGTAGCCGCCTGCCTTGAAAAGGATGGGGAGGCGAACTTTGAGCGGACCTCCACCCGCGCCTTCTTTAAGGCTGCCCGTGATGCTGCCCACCATAACCCCTGGTTTACAAGGGCTAATGTGACAAGGGCCATTGCTGCCCTGGGCGCCATGCTAGAACAGGACAAACTGAAGCAATGGACCGGGGCCTATCCTGCCCTTGCCACCGTTGCCCCCTTGCCCCGGAAGGAGGTCGCCGTGGTCATGGCAGGGAATATTCCCCTTGTTGGTTTTCACGATTTCCTTTGCGTATTGATGGCAGGTCACCGTTTCCTGGGCAAATTATCCTCCCAGGACAGGAAGCTTCCCACAGCGCTTGGCGGGCTGCTCAGCGAGATCGAGCCCCTGTTCTCGGATAGGATGAGCTTTTCGGGAGATCCCATCCATGGGTTTGACGCGGTGATTGCCACAGGCAGCAACAACAGCGCGCGCTACTTTGAACATTATTTCGGGCAATATCCTCACATCATCAGAAAAAATCGAAACTCGGTGGCTGTGCTCGACGGGAGTGAACAGCCCGAAGAACTTCGCTTACTGGGTGAAGATGTGTTCTCCTTTTTTGGGCTGGGCTGCCGAAATGTTTCCAAGCTCCTGGTGCCTGAGGGGTATGACCTCAGCCGGTTTGAAGAAGACTGGTCAGACTACAGGGCCGTGGCCGATCACCACAAGTATTACAACAACTACGAGTACTATAAAGCCATTCACCTTGTCAATCGTGCTCCCTTTGTGGATACGGGGTTCTGTTTACTCAGGCAGGATCCTTCCCTGGCTTCACCAGTTTCTGTCATTCATTACGACAAATACGATTCAGTGGAAGGGCTCGACCAATATCTGAAGCGTGAAGCGGCCAATATCCAGTGCATTGTCGGCAAGCCAACAGAGAAAAGCCCTGCACGGGTGCCTTTTGGGAAAAGCCAGCAACCGGGGCTGATGGATTATGCGGATGGGGTGGACACCCTGGCGTTTTTGCTGGGGTTGTCCTGAAGGTTTAAAACTTCAGGAAGATGATCTGGCCCAGGCGGTCGACGCCCGCTATCCTGAAGTGAAGTCGGTCAGGGTCTTCAAGATAGGGAATCCTCACTCTAACGCGCCCATTGATATCGGGAACGAGGTCAGGCACCCATAGAATGGTACGGGGAATTTCGTGATCCAAGTAATTCCGGGTTGCTATCTGTGAGATGAAGAAATCGCGGTCAACGTGGTATCCCCTGAGTTGGTATTCATAAGAGAACTGTTGCTGGTGAATAGCCCTTCGGGTATAGATCAGCAGGGCGCCATTGGCACCCCTGCTTCCAAGGATAGCGGTACTGGGGCCACGAAGCACTTCTATCCGCTCTATCTCATGGACGGATACAGAAAGGAAATGATTTGTAGAGACCTGGACTTCATCCACAAAGAAAATGGGCTCGTTGCTCAACCTGATACTAGAAGGGCCGCGCAGGGTAATTTCGCCGTTGAAGACCCTTAAGCCGGTCACCCTGTCGCGCAGGATATCGAAGACGTTGGTGTAGTGCACATTCAGGTCTTCGAGGTAGATCACCTGGTCAGGCGCTCCGAACATACTGGGTGATTTGGTTTCTTCGCCTGTACCTGGACGGTTAAACAGGCGGCTAAAAAAGCCCGGACGATTGCGTCGCGACCAGTCGGGCCCTCTTTTCAGGGTCTGTTGGGGTCGTGTTCCGGGTCCTGAAATATAGGATGTTGTTTCACGGGTGTTGCCCAAAAGTTCCACGCGATAAATACGGCCCCTCAGGTCGCGCTCCACCGAAAGAAGCGCAGTAAAATCCCCTTCATAGTTCAGCCCGGAAAAGGTAAAGAAACCCTGGTTGTCGGTTTTGGTTCTGAGGGTCTTGCGGTCATCGGTATAACCCACAGAAACCTCCACGTTGAGTTCCCCTGTTTCTCTTGATGAGGAAACGGGAATAACCTGCCCTGCCAGGCTAAGCCCTTCAGATTCAGGGAAAAGGATCTCAGGTCGTTTGCCTGCAAGCAAGTCCTTCCAGTCAAACCTTCTCCAGCCGTGAGTCATCATCAGGAGGTCGAGGGCTTCCTTTCTTTCGGGGCTGTCATCGGCAAAATAATACCACGGATTAGGGATCGTAGTTCCAAAATCGCTTGACAAAAGCAGGTAAGTAGCAATGTTCTGTTTTTCTTCAGGCAGGGGGCCATACTTTTCCAACACGGAGAGGGAGTAGCTGGCCTCAGAAGGTGATATTTCAGCCCCGGGGTCAAACTGAAGGTCCACCACAACGAGGCTGTCGCCGGCCGAAAGTTCAAAGGATACTTCAGGGGCATCCTCAAGGTTCTGTGATGCGCGGGCATAAGCAAGGCGTTCGGCCACGGGAGTCTCGTTGGCATCGAAAAGGGTGAAATGGACAATGCCTTCAGGGAAGCGGTCAATCGGGACCTCTGCCTGGAAACTTCCATTCCTCAAGCTGCCCTGTTCCACATAAGTCACCTGGCCCCGGGTATGCCCCACCAGCAGGAAATCGGGAGACAAGTTCAGGCTTGCAGGGTCAAAATTGGCATTAACCCTAAGGCGCAATAATTCCTTTTCATTATCCACCTGCAGCACATAGCCCTGGCTCAGGGCTGCCGGAACGGGGGCGGTAAGGCTTTGCCTGTTGCTGAATTCCACTTGGGCAGAATAATTCATGCCAGGCTCAGGCGTGAAGGCAAGAAGCCCCATGCCATCGTGGGTAGTGGTAAACATCAGGACCTCATTTCCCTGATCGTCGAGCAGGGTGCCTTTGGCTTCCTGCCCTGTACCCAAGGCATCTGCGGCCTTAATAGCCATTCTGTTTTCAAGGCCTGCCACGAGGTGCCCCCCTTCGGGGAAGAAGGCAAACTGCATCTGCTCCTGTTTCTCTTCCAGCGCTTCGTTGAAACGTGTGTTCTGACGAATCTCGGCGCGGGTAATATAATTGGGCTCTTCTGGGTTATGAACGTAAATATCTTTAAGAAAAATAAACCGTTTATCAAAGTTATTCATCCAGTTGGTATAGGCTTTCAGCTGGTAGCTTCCCCCACGGATAGAGTCGGATAACCGGATGTGACCATGAGCATACCCATTTTCGAGCCTCAGGATCAGGAAATCAACCACCTCATCACGGTTGCTGATCATCTCAACGAAAAGATTGGTGCTGGATGTGTCGGGCACATGCGTACGTGCTGAGACAAGGTAAGCCTTCAGCCATAACTCTTCCCCAGCAAGATATTCCGTTTTATCGGTATCAAGAAAAACTTTTTGCTGAGGGAATTCACGGGAGAAACCCGTGATCTTCTGGTATGGAGTAAGCGATTCATCGGCTGAAGGGACAAAAGGGGCAGAGGCCCCTGCCTGCTGCAGGGGTAATAATCCCGCCATAATGGCAAGGAGGATCAGGTTTACTAGTGATTGCATGTTTTTATCTCCTGCTCATGGTTAAGTGAATAAAAAAACTCCTTTTCCAACCAACAATTGAGGTGTTAAGATACGGATTTTGAAGCATTTTTCCAAGAAAAGCGCCACTGGCCCGATTGGACTGAAGCTCACCGAATCCTTGGTTCCTACTGCCAGTCCACACAGGCCCACGGCAGCATCTTAGCTTGTCAAGAGCCGGCCCTGCCTTTCGTTCCCCAAAAAAGGAAGGAACATTTAGTCAAGATTCACTTCTGTCCAAATCAGTTTACCGCTGCTATGGATCCCCTGGAGAATCACCCTTGAATATTTCCATTGTTCCCTCAGGGGGAAACCCATTCCAAAGCGTCCAAGCTCATCAGGCATAATTCCAGGTTCCCAGAAAATGGTATGTTTGATCCTGTTTTCCTTTTTGTAGTCCAGGTGAATGCGCGAGTTAAAGAACTCCCTGGGCGTTGCGAAGCCCAGCAGGCTGTATTGGAACAATGGGCCGGTTGTTGCGCCCCGTTTTGAGTAGGCAACGATCACTCCGTTGGCTCCGCGTGAGCCAAAGATCGCCGTGCTGGGGCCTTTGAGGATTTCAATGCGGTCCAATTCGGTAGGACGCAGATTCAGCAATACCTCCTGGGGAACCACAACCCCATCGAGCATAAACAAAGGCTCATTGCTGGAATTTATACTTCCTTCACCCCTGATTCTGATCTGGTTGCCTGCAAAGGAAACGCCCGTTGCCTTGCCTCTGAATACTTCCAGGACATTGGAGTAGTTTACCGAAATGTCATCCATATAAATGGTCTGATCAGGGGTTCCATAAATGCTTTCCGAGCGTTGCACCACTTCAGAGGCTTTTGAAGCCACGGCAAAGACACTGGGGCTGGATACTCTTTTCCAGTTGTCGCCACGCTGGAGGACGGAGACAGGTTTAGTGAAAGCGTTTACAGAAAAGGATATTGGGGTAAGCTCTGACCCGTCCAGGCGCAGCCTGAATCCCCGTGGGCGGCTTTCTTCAGGCATCCTGAACTCGGCGGTAAAGGGACCGTTGTAATCCAAACCAGCCAGGCTAAACAAGCCCTTTTGGTCGGTAGTTGTGGTGTACACCTCACGGGACTGTTGTGCAATGGTGATCTCCAGCAGGACATTGGAAGGGACCTGATCGGTATTGGTGGTAGAAAGTTGCCCCGACAACACCTGCCCGCTTGCCTTGATATACCTCGGTTGGGGGAATGCTCCTGTAAGGATATCTTTCCAGTCAAACCTTCGCCATCCGTGAGTCATCATAATCAGGTCGAGCACTTCAGCAGAGCCTTCATTGCCTGGGAAGTATGACTGTATACCGGGCAGGCTGGCGGCTAAATCGTTTCTGAGCAACAGTTCGGCAAGGATATTGGGTGCAGGGGTTTCAAAAGGCTGCTGCGATCCTTCCACAGCAAGGGAAAGATGCGCCCATTCTCCGCTGCCTTCCACAAAATCGAGATGAAACCCTAGCTGAAGCCCGTTCTCACTTCCCACACGGGTCTTTTGCAGATCGAGAGCGGGGTGGATATGGTCTTTATGATCCACAAAAATCAACCTTTCGGCCAATGGAGTGGAAAGGGCATCGAATAAGGTGACCTGACTCACCCCTGAGGGCAACAGCTCCAGGGGGAATGAAGTGGTAAATTGCCTTCCCATGAGTTTGCCTTCCTCGATAAAAAGTGCTTTCCCCCGCGACTGAACCACCAGAATCACCTCATCGGGCAAATTCAAGGCAATGGGATTAAAACCTGCCATGACCTTTACCTGAACGATTTCCGCACCGGTATCGACCCTCAGACTATAGGCCTGTTCTGTTGCAGCAGGCAAAGGGAAAGTCTTTACACCTCTTCCTTGTACCTCAAGTTCAACACGGCAGGATTGCCCCGGGGCAGGGGTCAGGGTGAACATCCCCATCCCTGAGGCTCGTGTTTGAATGCTTGCCAGGGTCTGCCCGGCCTCATCCAACACCTTTCCCCCTGCCTCCAGTGGTTCACCTGTAGCATCGGCAACAAAGAAAGCCACCCTGTTTTCAACACCGGCTACCAGTTGCCCCCCCTCGGGAAAACAACCCCACTGGACATCCGTCTTTTTCATCTCCAGTTCCTTATTGAAACTGGCGTTCGCTCTGATGTTTGCACGCCTGATGAAATTCTGCTCAATGGGGTTATGGATAAAAATATCCTGTTCAAAGAAAAGAGCCTCGGAAAAATTCAGCATCCAGTTGGTATATGACCTGAGTTTGTAATTCCCCTCGGGAAGCGAATCAGAAAGGTGAATCTGTCCATAACCCAGGCCATCCTGCATCCTCACCAGTTGCAGTGCCACTGCTTCTCCCGAGACACGAAACAATTCAACATTAAGACTGGTACTAGAAGTATCGGGAATCAAATTATTGGCCTGAACCAGATAGGCTTTAAACCAGATGTTTTCCCCTGCAACATACTCTTGGCGGTCCAGATGCAAAAACACTTTTTGCTGGGGATAATCCAACTCATAACGCTGCAGGTTCTCAAGAATTCTTCGCGAACGTTGGCTTTGCTGAGCAATGCCTTGCGAAAACAATAGCAAGAGACTGAATAAAATGAAAAAGCGGAGGGAGGTTTTCATGGTCTGTTTGTCTTATTTGTTTTGTAATATTAAACAACAATTTGGCCGTTTTGGTTGAACGGCCTGCAATCGTACATCAAACATGCAATTATTTTGGCAATTTTCAAAAAGATTTCAGCTGTTTCATCATAAGAAAATCGTTACATGCGAAGGTACCCTGGAAAGAACCAAAACCAGGCAACTTGGATTTTGGCTCGTAAATCAATATATTTGTAATATCTGCACAAAAAAGGGGGCTTCGTCATGCTCAGGAGGAAAATGCTCATACCCTTTTTGCTTACAATGCTGATCACGGTTTCCTTTCAGCAAAGCCAGGACCCCTATGCCGAAAAGCGTAAGCAAATGGTGGAGGATCAGATTCGAGGCAGGGGGGTTCACCACAGGGGCATTCTGGAGGCTATGGAGCGGGTTGCTCGTCACCGTTTTGTACCTTCCGCCCAGCGTCCGTTTGCCTATCACGACAGGCCCCTTCCCATTGGCTTTGGACAGACTATCTCTCAACCGTATATTGTCGGTTACATGACCCAGATCATTGATCCCCGGCCACATTACAAGGTACTGGAGATCGGGACAGGTTCAGGCTACCAGGCTGCAATCCTTGCCGAGCTGGCAGCGCAAGTGTACACCATTGAAATCATTCCTGAGCTGGGCCATTCTGCCGAACACTTGCTGAATGAGTTATACAACAATGTCATCGTTAAGGTTGGTGATGGCTATTATGGCTGGGAGGAGCATGCCCCTTTTGACGCCATCGTGGTGACGGCCGCATCGGGTACCATCCCCCCACCCCTTGTAGAGCAACTGAAAGAAGGAGGAAAAATGGTCATCCCCGTAGGTTCGCCCTACATGACCCAGCAACTAATGCTTGTGGAAAAGAAAAAACAGGGCTACACCACCCGAAGCCTTATACCTGTGCGTTTTGTGCCCTTCAGAAGAAGTGAATAAATGCAAAAAGGCAGGCAATCCCCCAACCGCAACAGAGGGCTGATGACAAGCCTGGGGCTGCACTCCGCGGCCATCATAGCCTTTCAGCTTTCACTCATGCAACTGATTTCCATCGTACAATGGCATCACTTTGCCTATATGGTTACCTCCATTGCCATGCTGGGTTTCGGGGCCAGCGGCACCCTCCTGTCGCTTGCCCGTGACAAGATCCTGGCGCATTCACGATGGCTGATCCCCTTATCCATGGCCTTCAGCGGCCTGCTGATGATGATTGTTTTTCCCATCAGCCGAGGCAAAATCATGGAGTTTGATGTGTTCCTGCTGTTCTCGGGCGGAGGTGGTTGGCTGAACCTGCTGCTGAATTACCTTTTGTTTTTCATGCCCTTTTTTACAGGCTCCCTAGCCATAGGAATTATCTTTATTCAGAACACCCAGCACATCGGCACCTATTATTTCTCCAATTTGTTGGGTTCTGCTTTGGGCGGGATGCTTGGACTGGGGCTTCTGAGCTGGATCTTTCCCTCAAAAGTGCCTTTATGGATCGGCATGCTTTCCTGGTTCTCAGGTATAATCCTAACCGGCAGCACCATTCGGAAACTGGGAATTTCAGCAGGGCTTGCAGGAATGATTATGATTGCAATGCTTGACCCAATTCAGCCCAGGCTGTCGCAATATAAGTCGCTTGAAAAAACGCTCCATTTGCCCGAGGCGAAAGTAACCCTGCGCAGGCCCTCTCTTTACGGCCTTGTGGAAGTGGTTCACTCCCCTGCCCAACGATATGCACCAGCGGTTAGCCTGGCTTACGACAAGGAAATCTCCGGGGGCTATGCATTATTTATGAACGGAGATTATTATGGGCCAATCTTGCCTTCCGACTCCAGAGGAGAAGACCACATCCTGAACTACACAACCCAAATGCTTCCTTACCTTATGGGAAAAAAGAAAAAGGTCCTGTGCATCAACGCAGGCACGGGGAGCACCGTGTCCCACGCCCTGCAGAACGGAGCCAGCCAGATAGACGCTGTAATTGAAAACAGGATGGTAATCCGAATGATGATGGATGACCTCCTTGAGGCATCGGGGGGACTGTTCAGGGCAGCAGGGGTAAATATCCACGCAACGCAAGCCCGTAACTTCCTGGCCCGAAAAGACATTCCCGATTATGACCTGATCGTCCTTCCCCTGCTGGAAAGCTTTGGGGGGACTTCAGGATTAAATGCCCTGCGCGAGGAATACAGCTATACCTTGGAGGCCTTCGCAGAAATGCTGCGACACCTAAAACCCGATGGGATGCTGGCGGTATCTACCTGGGAGGACTACCCCCCGCGTACCAGCCTGAAAATCCCTGCAACACTGGCAGCAGCGGCGCTGGCAGCAGGCTTTGAACGCCCATCCGACCATATGGCTGCCATACGGTCGTGGGGAACCACCACTTTTATCCTAAAAAAGAGCACTGTAACAGGGGAGGAGGCGGAAAATATCAGGGCATTTTGCCAGCGTATGTTCTTTGACCCGCTTCTGCTTCCAAACCTTAACAGGGAGGAACGGCAACAGTTTAATTTCCTGGAAGACCCACAGTACTTCGAGCATTTGGACCTCTTGGCGGAAGGCAACACAAACGCATTAAAGAATTATGGATTTGCCATTGAGCCTTCTACTGACGACCAGCCCTATTTTTCTCAATTTCTTCGGCTAAAGAGCATGAAACACATGACTGAAGTATTCGGTCGCGGGCAAATGCCCTTCCTCGAACTGGGATACCTCTCTTTATTGGTCACCCTGATCCAAAGCACAATACTGGCCATTATTCTGATCGTTTTACCGTTGTTTGTATTGAAGAGAACTTCCACAGGCAAAGCATCCACTTTGATTTATTTTGGTTGCCTGGGCATGGGGTACATGTTTGCGGAAATAATCCTGATCCAGCGCTTTGTGCTTTACCTTGGCGAGCCCGTTTTTGCCGTATCGGCCGTCATTAGTTCCATGATGCTGTTCAGCGGCCTGGGGAGCCTCAGCTCAAAAAAATTGCAGAGGGGCACCAGGATGATCCGTAAATTGGGCCTGCTGGTGACCTTGCTGTTGCTGGTATCTGCCCTTGCCCTGACACCCCTGCTCAGGCTTACACTTTCCCAGGGAATGCCTGTAAAAGTTCTGATCAGCCTTGTTGTCACAGGCACTCCCTCCTATTTTATGGGGATGCTGTTCCCGATGGGAATCCGGCATCTTGGAAAACAACAGGAAGGACAGGTCGCCTGGGCTTGGGGCATCAACGGATGCCTGTCGGTAATCAGTACTTCCCTGGCCACCCTCATCGCAGTGGAAAAAGGATTTCAGGCGGTTATCCTTCTGGCAGCATTGGCTTACCTGTTTGCCGGCACCGCATTTTCATTCAACAGTAGCATATTCCCAAAAAAATCCGTTCCTTAGCAGATCGAAATCTTTTGTATGAGCATCCTGATCACCAGCCTTCAGAACCCCCTCGTCAAGAGCATCGTCAAGCTTCAGCAGAAAGCATCTGAACGAAAAAGCACAGGCATCTTTGTTGCAGAAGGCCGCCGCGAAGTCTCCCTGGCTTTGCGCAATGGCATAAAAGCCAAAAAACTGATCCTCTGCCCTGTACTTTATCAGCCTGATGCTTTGTATCCCATTGACATAAAGGATATAGGAAAAGACCATATTGCAGAGGTTTCCGATCCCGTTTACAGAAAGATTGCTTACCGTGAAGGAGTTGAAGGCATAATGCTGCTGGGCAAGAGCAAGGCCCTATCACTGGAGGATTATCAGCCCTCTGAAACCCCCCTAATCATCGTCCTGGAAGGGGTTGAAAAACCTGGCAACCTGGGAGCAATCCTAAGGACCACCGATGCAGCAGGGGTGGAAGCCATCTTCCTGTGTGATGCCCGCACCGACCTATACAACCCCAATGCCATACGCGCCAGCCTGGGCTGTGTCTTCAGCCAGAAGATCATTGAGTGCAGCAACCGACAAGCCATCGATTGGCTGGCAGAGAAAGGAATCAGCCTGTATGCCGCATCACCCGGCACTCCTCATCTCCATTTCCATGCAGATTTCTCAAAACCTACAGCCATAGCCTTTGGTGCAGAAGATAAAGGCTTGAGCGATACCTGGCTTAAAGAAGCAGGGCAGGTGATCAAAATTCCCATGAGAGGTGTCATCGATTCGCTCAACGTTTCGGCATCCGTGGCCATTGTCACCTTCGAGGCTGTAAGGCAACGGATAATCAAGGGATGAGGCCACTTCAAAAAGGGACCGCCCGCCTTTCAATAAAGAATAATATTTTGATCAATTTCTGAGTCCTGAAAAGGAAAAAAGAATACCAAACTTATTTACTGTATTTCCTTCTCTTCAGCTCTGTGCTCAGAAGGAGGAGCTCACGGGAAGTCTGGCCCGCCACTGAAGTGTTCTCTTCGGCCCGCCTGATAAGATAGGGGACAACAGTCTTAACAGGACCATAGGGGACATACTTGGTCACATAAAAGCCTTCCGCAGCCATATTGTAGCTGATATGATCGCTCATGCCCAGCAATTGCGAGAAAGAGACATTGGGGTGATCTTTTGGCAAGCCTGAGCTGATCATTTTTTCGGCGCCCAGCTGGCAGCTCAGCTCATTATGGGTGCCTACGCATACTGCCACATCCTTCACATGCTCAATGCAATAGGCAACTGCATCATCATAAGCCTTATCGGTGCCTGCCTTATTGGGATAAATGGGAGAAGAATATCCCATCTCCGCTGCCCGTTCACGTTCCTTTTCCATATATGCCCCGCGCACCAACTTCACTGCCGTGAATACGCCCTTTTCACGTGCACGGCGATTCAGGCTTTTAAGATAATCCAGGCGGTCATGGCGATACATCTGAAGAGTACCGTATACCAAGGGCTTTTCGCGATTAAACCGAAAAATCATTTCTTCAACCAGTTCATCAATGATTTGCTGAATCCAGGTTTCCTCCGCATCTACCATAACGGGAATACCCAAATCATACGACCGCTGGCAAATTGTAAGAATCCTGTTTTTTACCCGCTCAAATTCCAGGGCCTCACTTTCGCTCAGGCTTTTTTCTAACTGAACCTTTTCCAGCAAAGCAAACCGTGCCACCCCTGTGGGCTTGAACACAGCATATGGAATATTGGGGTTGGTCCTGGCCTTTTCCATGGTGGCAAGGATTTGATCGCGGGTGTAGTCAAAGTCCTCATCACTTTCCTTGCCTTCCGCCGAATAATCAAGAATGGTCTTGATATTCGACCTGCCAAGGCGTTTTATGGTTTCATCGCAAGAATTGATGGTCTCCCCTCCGCAAAAATGGTTGAATACAGTGGGTTTAAGAGCCCAGCTCACGGGCAACCTGGAAGCAAGGGCAAAACGGGTAAGGCCCGCACCAACCTTGACCAGCAAGGGGTTACCTATCATACGGAAAAGCCAGTAGGCCTTCCTGAGTTCATTGTTTGACTTATCCTGAAAAGCCACCTGGGTATTGTCGAATGCAATCATAATTAAAGAATTTGCAGCAAAATTAATGATTTCCCGGGGGTAAAAGGTACCCTTGTAAAAAGTGATAGAAAATAAATGAATAAATTGTAAAAGATTTGGCAGATATAATAAATTTGTTCATAAATTGGCTGCCATGAGTCTGGAAGAACGCATGCTAAACCATCCGGTATTTTTTGAGAGCGAGGAGGAAGCACATTTTGCCCGCTTTCTTGATTTCCACGTAAAGCCCGGGGAATCAGTATTTGTGCTTACCGATCAGAACACCCGCGAGCACTGCCTACCCCTGATGCGCAATAAACTCCCTGCCGACTTTCCCCTGAAAATCATCGAAGTGCCTGCGGGAGAGACCCACAAGACCCTTGAAACCTGCTATTCAGTATGGGAAATCCTTTCCGATAAGCTCGCCGACCGACAATCGGTGCTGATCAACTTGGGTGGCGGGGTGGTAAGCGACCTGGGCGGTTTTGCCGCTTCGGTCTTCAAGAGGGGTATCCGTTTCGTGCATATGCCCACCAGCCTTTTGGCCATGGCGGACGCCAGCATAGGGGGGAAAACGGGCATAGACCTCAAAGGACTGAAAAACATCCTGGGCACCTTTGCTCAACCCCTGGCCGTGTTTATTGACACCCAGTTTCTGAAAACCCTGCCCGAACGTGAGCTGAACAATGGTTTTGCAGAGATGCTGAAGCATGGCCTGATCTCTGAGTATTCCTATTTTAAGGAACTTGTGAAAGATGGCCCCGACAACGTAACGGCAGAGCAGATAAGGATTTCAGTGGAGATCAAGTCTGACATCGTACAACGCGACCCCCTGGAACGAAACATCCGCAAGGCACTGAACTTCGGGCATACAATTGGACATGCCCTGGAGTCCTGGTCTCTGCTCAACGACGCAACCCCCCTCCTGCACGGAGAAGCAGTCATCCTGGGAATGATGGCTGAAACCCTGCTTTCCGAAAGGATGAATTTGCTTGAAGAATCCCTTGTAGAGGAAATCCTTTCAGGATTATTTGATTTCTCTGTGTACTACGATATGAGTGACTCCTGTCTTGAATCAGTTATGGAGTTTATTCAGCACGACAAAAAGAGCAGGGGCGGAATCCCGGGCTTCAGCTTGCTGCGCCGCCCGGGACAGGTTATCACGGGACAGGAATGCAGCGAGGATGATATCTCGAGCGTTCTGCTTGAACTTAGGGAGATACTGCAGGACCAATAAGCCCTTCTCATGGAAAACCTTTTACTTGTTACGGCTCCTGAAAGCTGTGTTGTTCATGGCACTGTATCCCTACCTGCCTCAAAAAGCATCTCGAACAGGGTGCTTATCATTAAGGCCTTGTGCGGGAAAGATTTCAGAGTCAGCAACCTCTCGGAAGCTGAAGACACCCTGGTTCTGGCCCGTGCCCTTGAATCATTGGGCATCTCAAAGGATATAGATGCAGGACATACAGGAACCGCAATGCGTTTCCTTACCTCCTTTTTGGCAACGCAGAGAGGTACCTTTTACCTGACAGGCTCAGAGCGAATGAAGGAGCGTCCCATTGGCCCGCTTGTCAACGCCCTTCAGCAAATGGGCGCAGACATTGAATACCAGGGAAAAAGGGGCTACCCTCCATTGAAGATCAAAGGGAAAAGGCTCAAGGGTGGCAGCGTGGAAGTGGATGCCAGCACCAGCAGCCAGTTCATATCCAGCCTTTTGCTTATTGCGCCTGCCCTCAGTGAAGGCCTCATGTTGACCCTGAACGGCACACCTGTTTCTTCATCTTATATCAAAATGACTTTGGGGCTTATGAGCCGGTTTGGCATTGAAACCCGCTGGGAACAAAACGTAATTTCGGTCAGTCCCGGCACTTACAAGCCACAAAACATCACCATTGAACCCGACTGGTCGGGAGCCTCTTACTTTTTTGAAACCTTGCTCCTAGCCTATGAAGGGGAAATATCATTCCCTCTGCTTTCTCGCAAGAGCCTTCAGGGAGATGCTGTAATCTGGCAATGGTTCGAACACCTGGGAATAAAAACCGTATTTTCGGAGGAAGGAGCACTGATAAAAAAATCAGGAGGCCATCCCGAATTTGTCTCCTTCGATTTTCGGGAAAACCCCGACCTGGCCCAGACCATGGCCCTGGCTTTTGCAGGCCGTGGCATTCAGGCCGTATTCAGGGGGCTTGAAACCCTGCCCCTCAAGGAAACAGACCGCATCAAAGCCTTACAGGCAGAACTCAACAAGACTGGGTATATCCTGGCACCCCTGGATGAGGGCATCTGGCAACTTCGCAAAACAGCATGGCCATTGCTGCCGGCAAGAATCACCTTCCACACCCACCACGACCACCGCATGGCCATGGCCTGCGCCCCCTTAGCCCTGGCTAAAGGACAGATCAGCATTAAGGACCCTGATGTTGTTGTAAAATCCTTCCCCGGTTTCTGGGAAAACATGAAAGCAATCGGCTTTGATCTTGTCTATAAACCGAGAGAGTAAAATCCCTAGATCTGCTTCTTCCCGGTCACCCCCATGGGGTCAATGAATGAACGTAAGGCCAGGACGGTCTCATTCTCCTGATCGTTTTCTTCAGGACTTGGAACCACAGTCAAAACAGGCACATCGGCCTTGTCAATGATTTTCTCTGTGGAATTGGCCAAGAAAATATCGGGGATTTCGCTGCCTTTCTCGGCAACAATAAGGATCAGGTCAGCATCAAGCTGATCGGCAAATGTCATCAGCGCCTCGGCCCAGTCCCTGTTGGGATCCACACAAAGATCGGTGGTGACATCAACACCCAGGTCGGCAAAAGTATCCTTTACCTTTTTTAGCAGGGCCTCCTTTTGGAAAATAATGGCTTTATTTCTCGTGCCCAGAAATCCAAAGATCCTGATTTTGGCACCAAAATAATTGGCAAACTTAACGGCCTTCAAGATCTTTTGCGTGCTTTCCTGCATGAAGTCTATGGGCAGCACAATGTTCTTGTATCCCACATGATGAGGTGTGTTTTTTACAACCATTACAGGCACATTGGCACTGCAAACCACTTTATAGGCATAGCTTCCCATCAGGTGCTGCACGCCCTTCCTGCCGTGGATGCCCAGGATTATAAACTCTGCCTGAATGCGGGCGGCCACCTCACTGATCGTTGTAAAGATGCTTCCTTCTTCAATCAGGTATCTGACCTCAAGGGGAGCCCGTTCCTGAATATGCTTTACATGCTCCTTCAGTTTATCGGCAATTTCCTTTTCCTTGGGGGTCCCCAGCACATTCTTGCCCACCACGTGCAGCAGCACAATCTTGTGGTGAAATATCCGTGCGATTTCTGTGGCATGATCAATAGAATAATTGGCAACCTCAGAGAGGTCAGTTGGGACGAGGATATTGTAACGGGAAGAAACGGCCATCCATTGTGATTTAAAGGATTAAAAAACGGGTAAAAATAAAAAAAATGAGAGAACCCTTCAGCGACAAAATCAAAAAAATCACAAAAAAAACGGCTACTCCCTGTCCTGTCTTGAATTCATTACATTCATCGGGTCAAGGAAGGAAGTGATCACTTTAGGGTTAAATTCAGCTTTGGGGCTGATGCTGAGCACAGGCACGCAGGCCATGAAAATGATCTCCTGGGCAATGGAACCCACAAAAAAGCGCGGAAAGTTCTTTTTCTGTTGAGTCATGATGATGATCATATCCGCCTCCGTCCGTTGGGCCATTGTGCAAATCTGCCGCGGGATGTTCAACCCCTCACCTGTAAGGATTTCGCTGCTGCAATTTATCCCGTGGCGTTCAATTGCATTCCTGACCTGGTTGATTTGCACGTTCTTCATGAGCCGTCTTACCTTCCCCTCCTTTGTAATAACTGAGACCAGGTAAATGGTGGCCCCAAAAAACTTACCCAGTTCAATGGCCTTTTGCACCTGACGCTTGGTTTGCCCTGTAAGGTCGATGGGCACCAGGATGTTTCGGAAGCAAGAGTAAACCTTGTCTCCCTTCAGGGTAATTACAGGGCAGTTGGCTTCACGCACCACATTGAAGGTATTGCTGCCCATAAAACGGCGGATCCGTTTTGCATCACCGTCATCACGCCCCATGACGATCAGGATTACGTCCTGTTCACGCGCGGTTTCAATGATCTGATCGTAAACTTTACCTTTTTTGATAATATAGGAAACAGGCGTTTTGTTGCCTTTCCCCGTCTGCTCTATCAGGTTGTCAATGCGGTCGAATTGTTCCTTGGCCTGGAACATCAGACGGGTGAGGTAATCATCTGGCGAGATCAGCTTGCTGATGCCCGCTTCATCCTCTATCACAAACAGCATCAGGATCTCTGCACCAAAAACACGGGCAATGGGATAGGCTTGCTCAAGGACATTTTCGGCATGCCCGCCCAAATCCACAGGAACCAGAATCTTGTTTCTCGCTTGGCTCATGATGCCTTCAGCTTATCGGCCCTCTTACCTTTCGTTCCAACTTCCCCCTCCCGGCTAAGGCCGTTCGTTTTTACAAATATAGATATTTTTTTATTATGTTATCTCCTTGAAGTTGACAAATTTCTGCTTACGGCGCCCATTTGTCTGTTGTTATTTCAGGCTGGTACTCGACAAGGTATTTCAGGGCTTCTTCAGGACCGTCTGCCAGGTGAAAAATACCCCTGTATCGTCCAGAGGCAAAGCGGTCCCTGAACAGGCGGTCAAAAAACCCAAACAGTTCATCAAAATAGCCCAAGGTGTTGATCAGCACAAGGGGTTTTTGATGCAGTTGCAGTTGCTTCAGGGTCATTATTTCCAACATCTCCTCAAGGGTGCCAAACCCTCCAGGCAAGGCAATAAAGCCATCCGATATTCTTTCCATGGTGGCTTTGCGTTCCCGCAAATCTTTCGTGACGATGAGCTCATCCACGCCTTCATAGGCAATGCCTTTTTCAAGGATAATCCACGGAATCACCCCTGTGATCTTTCCCCGGGCTTCCTTAACGCTAAGTGCCAGGGCACCCATTAATCCCACCTGTGTACCCCCATAGACCAAGTGATGCTTGCCAAGGGCCATCAACTTTCCCAAGGCCCTGGCTTCCTCATAATATCGCTCATCAAGGAAATTACTGGATGAACAAAAAACACATATCTTCATAAAATTCTTCTTTTCAAGTTTTTATCAGGTAAAGCCCGGCTTGCCCCATTGATTCATTAAACCAGGCATTCCCTCATTAAGGCTTTCAGTAAAAATAGGGAATTATGCGAAAAAGTCCCTTATCCTTCAACAAGAAATTACAAATCCGAAGAAAAACCAGGGAAAAATCCTTTTACCCACAAACAAAAACAGGAAATAATAATCCACTCAGCCCTGCCAAAGTTTGCCCTGCCAGGTATCCCTTTCCTCCATCCTTTTTTCAATCATCCGGATGATTTGATCGCTGCGCATCCTGCCCCATCCGGGGCTTAGCTGGTATGGCATTGGTACTTCACCCGACAGCCGTTCAATGCTGATGTCGGGCCTGAGGCGTTCAAGAAAGGAAACCATAAAGGCAACATACTCCTCAAGAGAAAAGAGTTCGAAGTGCTCGGGATGGGCTTCATACTCCAGCGCCATAGGGGTATTCCTGACGATCTGGAGCTGGTGGAACTTCAATGTACTGAGGGGAAGCGCGGAAAGAACCTCTGCCTGGGCCAGCATCTGTTCACGCGTCTCGCCTGGCAGGCCAAAGATTAAATGGCCTCCTGTATGCAATCCCCTTGAGGCGGTCTGCTCAATGGCCCTGGCCGAATCCTCAAAGCTGTGGCCGCGGTTTACGCGGCCCAGGGTCTTTTTACAACATGACTCAATGCCGTATTCTATACTGACAAAACGTTCCCTTGCCAATTCGGCAAAATAGTCGAGCTTCTCATCATCAACGCAATCAGGGCGAGTGCCTATTGCCAGCCCCCAGATGTCAGGATGGGCAAGCGCCTCTCCGTACAAAGACTTCAGCCATTCAAGCGAACCGTGGGTATTGGTGTATGCCTGGAAATAAGCAATAAATTTCTCGGGGTTTTTATAGCGTTTATTCAGGAAATATACACCCTGATCTATCTGCCAGGCAATGGAGTTCCCGCTCTTGCAATAAGCCGGGCTGAAGCCTTCATTGTTGCAAAACGTACACCCGCCATAACCAATGGTGCCATCTCTGTTGGGGCAGGTGAAACCCGCGTGGATGCTAACCCTTTGCAGGCGGCTCCCGTATTTCTGCCTGCACCGGTCTGCCCACGAATTAAAACGTCTCTGGTTCCCCCACAAATGGTTCATTTCTAATTTTATGGCAAAATTAAGGGAAATATACCCTGCGAAAAAAAATATTATAATTATTATTCACAATATTATTAAACATTGATTTTCAAATGTTTAATATATATTCCTTGATTGTTTTATATTTTTTTATTACCTTTGCATCCTTAATCACCTGTAAAAAAATTAAATGCATTTTATTGACATCCTGGTCTTCTCCGGATATATGCTTGTAGTCATCGGGATTGGCGTCCGGTTTCTCATGCTAAACCAGGGAGTGGAAGACTATTATGTAGGTGGACGAAAAATTGGCAGCTGGCATATCGGCTTATCGGTGGTTGCCACTGATGTAGGCGGAGGATTCTCCATCGGATTGGGCGGGTTGGGCTTCATCATGGGCCTGGCAGGCTCATGGATGCTTTTTACAGGACTGATCGGCGCCTGGCTGAGCGCAGTGCTGCTAATCCCAAGGGTGAAAAAACTGGAGCAGACCCGTAAATTTTATACCTTTCCTCAATTCCTGGGAAGTTTCTACAATCCAAGGGTGGCCCTGCTGGCAGGCATCATCTCTGCCATAGGCTACCTGGGCTTTACCAGTTCGCAAATCTTGGCAGGGGCTAAGCTTGCATCCGCAACATTTATCCAGCTCGATATCCAAACCGCCCTGCTCATCATGGGGGTCATCGTCATCCTTTACACGGCCATGGGGGGCATCAAAGCAGTGATCTATACAGATACCATTCAATGGATCATCCTGATGACCGGACTGATATTCATCGGCATCCCCATAGGATACACAAGTATCGGGGGAATGGAGGGAATCCGTGAAGCATTGCCCGCCGAGTTCTTTAGCCTGGGAAACATCAGCTGGCAGCAACTGCTCAACTGGGGGGTTACGATCATTCCCATCTGGTTTGTGGGCATGACCCTTTACCAGCGCATCTACGCCTCGCGCAGTAAGCGTGAAGCCCAGAAGGCCTGGTTCGTGGCCGGCCTGTTTGAATGGCCTGCAATGGCCTTTATGGGGGTGCTGCTTGGGCTCTTTGCCCGCGTGGCCATCTCACAGGGGATGTTCGAATACCTCGGCTATTCTGCCGCCAGCGAAATAGATGCAGAAATGGGCCTGCCCCTGCTGCTGCGCACCGTGCTCCCCTTGGGCCTTATGGGCCTGATGATGGCCGCCTACTTCTCTGCAATTATGTCCACTGCCGACAGCTGCCTGATGGCCTCTTCCGGGAACTTCCAGACCGACATCCTTGGACGCTGGACCAAACACCTCACCGGGAAGAAAAAATTCCTGATCCTCTCCCAGCTCCTGACCCTGGTACTTGGCATCCTGGCCTTGCTCTTGGCTACCGTGATGCCTAATGTGCTCGAGCTCATGCTTTACAGCTATGCCTTTATGGTGTCAGGACTTTTTGTGCCTGTTATGGCCGCACTTTTTATGAAAAAACCCTCTGACACAGCCGCCTTCTGGGCCATGCTCCTGGGCGGCGGGACCACAATCACCCTTATCGTAGGAAACTGGGATTTGCCCCTTGGACTCGATGCCAATATTTTTGGGATCAGCATCTCGTTGATCACCTTTTTAATTCTTAACTTGCATAAAAAATAATCACATCATTATGGATTTCTTAATTTACACACCCCAAGATCAAATTACTTACGAACAGAAAAAAGAAGTTGCCGACTTTTTGTTTGAACACCTCGACGAGTTTGGCGATGAACACGAGGCTATCATGCGCTGCATCAATTTCGCCATGGACGAGGAAACCAAGTTTGGAGGCTTTATCGTGGTGGCAAAAGACCGGGATAAGCTTACAGGCGCAGTGGTGATCAACAAAACCGGCATGGCGGGCTATATCCCCGAAAACATCCTGGTGTATATCGCCGTACATAAGGATTACCGCGGGAAAGGCCTGGGCAAGACCCTGATGCTAAAAACCTTTGACAAAGCCGAAGGCAGTATCAAACTCCACGTGGAACCCAATAACCCGGCACGCTTCCTTTACGAAAAACTCGGATTTACAAACAAGTATCTTGAAATGCGCTTGACGCGCTAACGATAAAAAGTCATGGCAGAAATAAGTTTAAGCCGAAAAAAGCTCAGGCACAATTATGAGGTCTTGCAGAACCTGCTGAAAAAAAACAACATTCAATGGGGCATTGTTTCAAAACTTCTCTGTGGCAATAAAATCTTCCTGCAGGAGCTGATCGACATGGGCGCAAAGGAATTGCACGACTCGCGCATCAGCAATCTGAAGGCCATCAAGCAGCTCGACCCAAGCGTGCAGACGGTTTACATCAAACCCCCTCCGCGCAGAAGTATCCGCAGCCTCGTGAAATACGCCGATGTGAGCTTCAACACCGACCTTCATACCCTTGAACTGATCTCGAAGGAGGCGGTAAGGCAAAACAAAAAGCACATGGCCATCATTATGGTTGAGATGGGCGACCTGCGCGAAGGCGTCATGGGCGAGCAACTGGTCGATTTTTATGAAAAGGTGTTTCGCCTGCCCAATCTCGAGATCATTGGGCTGGGCACCAACCTCAATTGCCTCTATGGGGTAATGCCTTCCCACGACAAACTGGTGCAACTCAGCCTTTACAGTCAAATCATCGAATTGCGGTTTAACCGGAAAATGAAGTGGATATCGGGCGGCTCATCGGTGACTATCCCCCTGGTCTTCAAAAGTCAAATCCCGGTCGGAGTCAACCACCTTCGGGTGGGCGAAACCCTCTTTTTCGGCGCCAATCTCTTTACAGGGAAAACAATCAAGGGCATGAAAGACGATGTAATCACCCTGCAGGCCGAGATCATCGAGCTCCAGGAAAAACCCATGGTGCCGGAAGGAGTCATGCAGGAAAATCCTTCGGGAGATACCTACGAGATCAAGAACGAAGATTACGGGAAGACCTCTTTCAGGGCCCTGCTCGACGTGGGACTGCTCGACATTACGCCCGACTTCCTGATCCCCATGGACAAAAACCTGAAGATGGCAGGCGCCAGTTCAGACATTTTGGTTATGGACTTGGGCACCAATCCCAAAAAATACAATGTGGGCGATTTCATTCAGTTCAAACTGAAATATATGGGGGCCCTGGGCCTCTTCAACTCCGATTATGTCGTGAAAAAAGTCACGGATTGATCAACGGATACGGTCGGCCGAGCGAACCAGCTCATCATCTTTCTTGATCGCCCGGTTGGCTAGCAGGATCAGCACCATCGAGGCCAGCGGCAGGAATATGCCAGCCCCATAACGGAAACTCATAGTGGGAAATTCGTGCAGGTATTGGTCAATATTCAAAAAGGCCGCCACCACAAGCCCCATATGGAGCAGTATGTTTAACTTCCCAAGTTGTATCTGGCTTCTTCGCCTTTTATACCGAAAAATTGAATAAAGGGTGAGGGTAATTATGACCAGCACCAGGACAGGCAGTAAATAGCCCAGCCAGGTCCTTGAAAAGGACAGGGGAGTGTCTTCGGGAACATCCAGGCCAAGAATCCCCAGTGGAAGGCGAAGTGCGTCCACGTCAAAGCTTCCCAAAGGAATGAAAATCAATACAATGGCCAGGATGGCAACCAACAACAGGAAAAGCGTTTGAATGCGCTGAAGCATAGATTGGCGTTTTTTAAAGGTTTGTATAAATGCAAAAGTAATAATTTGATGAATATTTCATCGCCACAGGCTTCATTTCTGATTGATAAACATTAATGGAAAGGAAAATTGATCAATTTTTTTTTGTTATAACATTTATATTTATATTTGCACTTCAATTCCTGCATTCGTTTCTGATTTTTTCTTTTATATAATACCAATTGTCTTTGTTTAGATCAAGTTGCAGCCCCGGGCTGATGCGCATCAAATGTGCATGGCCAGCGTTCTTGCTAAGGTCCTTTTCACCCCGACATTCTGGAAAACGAATTCAGGCATTTCTGAACAAAGCATTAACATTTCATTCTTTTATACCATGTACGACATTGTTGCACTGAACAGTAAGCTGCTCACCGAGCTCCGCGAAATAGCCAAGGAACTAAAGATCAAGCGTGTAGAGTCTTACAAAAAGCAAGATCTCATTTACCAGATCCTGGATGCCCAAGCGGTGAACCCACCGGTTGATGCCCTCAGCGAGGATAAAAAGTCCGATAATAAGGGCCCTCGTCCGCGCAAGCGCATTCCTGCAGGCTCCTCAACTACAGAAAAACGTGAGCAGCGCGAGCCAAAAGAAAAAACGGGACCTGCCGAGCAGCAAGAAAAGCGTGAGCCCCAGGCAAAAGCCGAGCAACGCGACAACCGTGAGCAGCGTCCCCAGGTGCGTGAGCAGCGCGAACAACCCAAACGCGAGCACCAGCCCCGCGACCAGCGCCCCGACCAGCGCAGCCAAAGGCCCCATTGGGAAAAACGCGACCAACAACGCAATGGCGACCAAAGGAAAAACAGTGACCAAAAGCCCTTTGTCCCCGCCCAAAAACGCGATCAGCGCCCCGGCGACC
>JAAYLH010000012.1 GCA_012521995.1 Bacteroidales bacterium
ACAGAAACAACCGGCTTAGCCGAAAGGTTCAGGCCCTGAAAAATTCAGCGGCACGGAGCCGGCTCATTGCATCAGTCAAAGCGGATGAACATCCGGTTGAAATTGATTGTCATCATTTCAAAGGCCCCGATGAGATCCTGCCCGATGTTGCCATACATGGCGCTCCAGCCCTCGCGGATGTCCTCCACCAGCAGGTCGACCTGTTCAATTTCTATGCTTTTGCCCTGGATGCTTGCCCGAAAGGGCAGGGAATATCCCTGGAAAGTCTGCACTCCGCCTGCGCCCCCGTATCGGACTTCCGCAAGGGTGTAATGTTCTTCTATCTCCTTGCGGAAAGCTTCAAAATAAGGCCTGAACAGCAGGCTGCGGTCAGCGCCCGTGTCGAAGCGGTAATGCCTCCCGTCAATGCGTATCAGGGGCTGCAGCTTGTCCATCGCCAGGTTTTGTTCTCCGGGAAAAGGGGTCTCTTCTAGTGGAACCCTGAAAACGCCCTCGCGGCTGATCTGAATCTCGCCCAGGGCTTCCATCACCGGGAACCCAATGATGCCCCGGATGTGATAATCGACCTGGGGAAATGAAAGGGCTTCATCCTCCAACACCAGAAAGATGGCATTTCGGATGACAGCCTGCCCGAGTCTCAGGTGCTCGCAAAGGGCCAGACGGGCAAAAACTGATTGCCCTGTGATGGTGCCGACCTCTATGGTGTCGGCGGTCATTTTCATGCCAAAACGCTCTGCTGTCGAAAGGGTGACCGTGGAGATATTGGCCCCGGTGTCAAAAATAAAAAGCTCGGTGATCTCCCCTGAAGAGACCTCCAGATTGTTCAGGCCGGCCTTGTCCTTCACCATCTGCATTTCCACCCCGCCCCCAAGCAGCACCTCTTGCGAAGGCACATCCTTCACGGCGTTCCATAACTTCAGGCTGTTGCGCACATCGTCTTCATCCTTTTCGGTAAGGCCTTCGGGATGCTCGTTTAAAAGGGCGTTAAGGGCTTCAGCCGCTTCCCCGTATTGATAAAGGCGCACCGCATTCTGGTGTTTGATCTGATAGAGTTCGCGCAGCACTGAATCCGGGAGTTGTGCCTTGAATTCCAAAAAAAGGCGCTCAATATGGGCGTTGGATTCTGCGGGGCGGTTAAAGGCATTGTCAATAAAAGCCGCTGACAATTGCTGTTCCATTGGGGACAAGGCCTGGCCATCGGCAAGGAACAAATCACGGGCAGTGAAGAAATCCTTTTTGGCGATCCATTCATAGATCTTTTCAAAACCCGGAGAGAGTTCCGGCTGTTGGGCCATAGAGCGGAGGGGCAGTATCAAAAAAGCGGCAAGGATAAGGAGCCCCGCGCCTGTTTTCATGTTTTTAAGCATAGAAAAAAAGATTGAATGAATTCAGTCTTGTCCCGATCTGAAGGATAAGAATGAAGGAGAAAAAAATATATTATTAAAAGGCGCTCCCCAAGCCTATCCCGATGATCATCCCCAAAATGGCCACCACATAAATGACGGCCCCGATAATGACCAGCACACCCATATACTGATAATGCAGCCTCAGGAAATGCAAAGCACGTTCCAGGGCATTTTCATCGCGGGTTTCAAGGGCCGACTTCGACAGACGCGAGAACTGCAGCAGGTACCAGAACGGGAAAAAATAAATCACCGCAAAGATCAGCAGCGGGATCAGCGCAAGCATGGGCGTTCCGAAGGCCGGCATTTCGGGCAGGGTGAAATGACGCAGGGTTAAAAAGGGCGTAAGCACCATCAGGGCGATAAAGATCAGACCCATTATAGAAAGGAAAAGCGTCCATTTCCTGGCCTTCTCCAAATGGCTCATGGCTTCCTGGTTAAGCCCAAGCAGGTTTCTGTCGAGCGTTGAATCGGTAATGGTTTCCATAAAGCTTTGTTTTTAGTTTGACTTGAGAAAAAGCGGTTCTTGAATGGAACCTCCTGAAAGTCAGGACAAGCCTCATTCAATACAAATGTATTCAATAATGGACAAAAGGAAAAGGTCTGGCAGCCATTATTTCGCAAACAGAAACAGACCAAATGCAATGCCCTGTCCTTCCGCCATTACCGGATGATTACCCGAATCAATCCTATCCAAATACCATAGATGCTATGATTTTTTATTAAGTTTGAATGATCTTTTCCAAAAAAAAAGAACCTTAACATCCTTTCAGTAAAATTTTTTCATGATGGATGACAAAACCGTAAACTGTTCGGGATGCAAGACCTACCCTTGTTACCAGGGCGAGGACTGCGTCAGGGGGCAGGATTTCAGCCAATATGACGGCCCCGTGCGAAAGGCCCTCAGCGTGGAGGAAAACAGAAAAATGCTGGAGGTGTCAAGCCGGATCGAAGGCGAACACTATATGGAATGGACTCGGCTAGAGGAGATCATCGGCTTTGCTGAACAAATGGGCTACAAAACCATCGGCTTAGCCCATTGCGTGGGCCTTACCAACGAGGCAAAGCTGCTGAGGGACATCCTCCAGAGCAAATTCACCGTCCATACCATTTGCTGCAAATTCTCGGGCATCGACAAGAAGGACTACAAGCTCAGCCAGATCAGAGACGAGCGTTATGAAGCCATCTGCAACCCCATCGGGCAAGCCCTGATCCTGAACGACCTCAAGACCGACCTGAACCTGATCGTAGGCTTGTGCATAGGCCACGATATCCTGTTTTCAAAATATTCGAAAGCCCCCGTAACCACCTTTCTTGTCAAGGACCGGGTGACCGGCCACAATCCTGCCGTGGCCCTCTATTCCAACTATTACAAGAAAAAACTTAACACGCCCTGATTCCTTTTTTAAGCTCCCGGTGTCATTCTTTTTTTCTTGTTCCTGGCTGAACCGTAGAAGGGCATTTATTTTCCTGATATTTATTTTGACAATGTGCTTTTGCATATCGTTGACTTAAAAAGCCCTTGAAAAAAATTTAATGAAGGGTAAATTTCCGGGATTTTTATTGGTTTTGCAGCCTTCTTTACTCCTTATTTCACGGGACCATCTTAGGGGTTTAGACGGTTTATATCGTCTAAGCGTATGACCAAAACAATGCCCCGGCAGCTTGGAAAAATCACCCGCTTAATGCTGGAAAGCCTCAAATGACGGGGAAATTCTGAACCTGAAGGAGGTTTTTTTTCGGGGAACAAAAAAAAACCAACGCCCGGAAACCTTGTCCTGAGGTTGGTTATTCTTGTTTTTATATCTGCAGCAAAAGGCGGGTCAAGCGGGGGTTGCCTTTGTCAGCTCCCGAACAGACGCCCTTGAATGAGGGGATAAAAGGGGGTTCCTTTTATTTCAGCAGGTGGCCCATTTTTTTGGCGACCAGATTGGTGGCCCACTTGGGTTTGAAGCGATAGAGCCTGATCAGGAACCGGGCATCCTTGCCGACGCAAAACCGAGCCCTGTCTTTTTCCATCCCTTCAATGATTTTGCGTGCAGCCTCATCGGCAGGCAGGGGTTTGATCTTACTGGCTTTGTCGTCGGTTTCAGCTTCGCCTTTCATCTCCACTCCTGAATTGCCGGTGATATTTGTTGCAATGGCTCCCGGGAAAACAATGGTGACTTTCACATTGGTGTCTTTCAGCTCGGAAAAGAGGCCTTCCGTAAGGAGTTTGGTGCCGGCCTTGGCAGCCCCGTAAATGCTTTGTCCGGGCACGGGAACGAAACCACCCATGCTTGACAGATTGACGATATGCGCCTCGGGCCGCTTCAGGAAATGGGGCAGGAAAGCCTTAGTCATATAAAGCGTTCCTTAAAAATTGACATTCATTACCCTTTCAATGGTTTCGTATTCCAGGTCGTTGATCTTAACAAAGGGCTGGATGATGCCTGCATTATTGATCAGGCCATCCACCTGCCCGTGAATGGCAACGACCTTTTCGGGAAGGCTGATCACCGCAGGTTTATCGATGATGTCGACCACGTGGCTGGAGAGGTTTTTACTGAGCTCACCCGCCAGGTTTTGGGTTTCCTGAAGGCCTTTTTCGCTGATATCAACAGCAGCCACCCGGGCTCCGTCTTTCAGGAGGGCAAGCACCAGCTCACGGCCGATGCCGTTGCCGCCGCCTGTAACGACAATGGTTTTATTCTTAATTTTCATATAGCACTGAATTTTAATGGTTAACAAAATACATCATGAGAAACCGCATAAATAATCCCTGTTTATTCTCCAAAAATGGGTAGTCAAAATGATACGGAAAATGAAGGGGTTAAGAAAAGAATGAAAGCTTACCCAAAGTAAACATTTACTAAAACTAAATTGTTCATTGGAATGGCTGAAAGCTAAGGCGGCCTGATGTCATATGTAAAAATCTTATCTTTGCCCTTTAGATTTACCGCAATGCGAATTATTTCCTATAATGTAAACGGCATTCGTTCAGCTATCAGCAAAGGTTTCCTTGAATGGCTTGATGGGGAGCGGCCCGATGTGGTGTGTCTGCAGGAGACCAAGGCCCAGCCCGATCAGATTCCGGTGTTTCACTTTGAAGAGCTGGGCTACAGCAGTTACTGGCACTCGGCCGAGAAAAAGGGCTACAGCGGGGTTGCAATTCTGAGCCGCGAGGAACCTGACCAGGTGGAATATGGGATGGGCAATCCCCTTTACGACAGGGAAGGCCGTGTGATCCGCGCCGATTATGGCCCGCTCTCGGTTATGAGCGTGTATCATCCCAGCGGCAGCAGCGGCGATGAGCGCCAGGCCTTCAAGATGCAATGGCTGGAGCATTTTCTGCACTACAGCCTTGGACTCAGGAAGGAGCGTCCATATTTGGTGATGGCAGGCGACTACAATATCTGTCACAAGCCCATTGACATCCACGACCCGGTAAGAAATGCCAAATCTTCAGGCTTCCTGCCCGAGGAGCGCGAGTGGGTGAGCCGTTTCCTGGCTGCAGGGCATATCGACACCTTCAGGTATTTCGACCAGTCGCCCCACCAGTATTCGTGGTGGAGCTTCAGGGCCAACGCCCGTCAGAAGAACCTGGGCTGGCGTATCGACTACAATATGGTGACCGACAACCTGGAGCAGCACCTCATGGGGGCAGGGATCATGCCCCAGGTGGTGCATTCCGACCATTGCCCTGTCTGGGTGGACCTGAACAGTAAATTTTAAACCAAAGCCTGATAAAAAGGAGCTCGAATCGATCCTTTTTTGTAAATTTACGTGTTCAGGCAAAAACAGGAACAATCCAAGTTTTTTGCACAAGAAGGAAAATCAAAACTCAAACCTATGAACCGAAAGCTATTTGTTATTATGTTGCTGGCCTCCGTGATGGCAGGCGGATGTGTATCGGCGCGCAAGTACCAGGATATGGAGGCGCGCTATCTGGAAGGAAGGATGGAGAACGATCAGCTCATGCGCGACAACCGATCGGCGGAGAATCGCATCGCAAGCATCAACGACGAGATGAGTGAGATCAACCGTCAGTACCGCCTGCTGGTGGAAGACACCATGCGGCTGGGGACGAATATCCGCAACCTTACCGCCAATTACGAGGCCCTGAACCGCACCTATGCACTGGTGCAGGAGCAGAACGAGAAACTTCTGGAAGGCCGTGCCTCGGAGACCCAGCAAATTCTGGGCAAATTACAGGAGACTCAGGAAGACTTGCAGCGTCGAGAAGACGAGCTGCGTGAAAAGGAACAAAACCTGAACCGGCTGATGGGTGAGTTTGCCGCCAAGGAAGCCCGGGTCAACGAGCTGGAGAGCATCCTCAACCGGCAGGAGGCCGTGGTGCAGGAGCTTCGCCGGACCGTTTCGAGTGCCCTACTGGGCTTTGAAAACAACGGCCTTACTGTGGAGACCCGCAACGGCAAGGTGTATGTCTCGCTGGAAGAGAGCCTGTTGTTTGCATCGGGCAGCACCACGGTGGACAGCAAAGGTGAGTCGGCCCTGAAGGAGTTGGCGCAGGTGCTGGAACGCAATCCCGATATCAGTGTCATGATCGAGGGCCATACGGATGACGTGCCGCTTCGCCCGGGGGCTTCCATTCGCGACAACTGGGATCTGAGCGTGCTGCGGGCCACGGCCATTGTGCGAATCCTGCTCAAGCACGGCAGCATAGAACCCGAGCGTTTCATCGTGGCCGGACGCGGCGAACACCTGCCCATCGATCCTGCCAAGACCGCTGAGGCCCGCCGCAAGAACCGCCGTACTGAAATCATCCTGACCCCAAAACTCGATGCACTCTTCCAAATCATTGAAATGAACTGATTCCCTTTCAGGAAAATACTTACCGGGCTTGGAAGGGCCCGGTTTTTTTATGCAATAATTGTATCGAAATCAAAAAATAAAGGCCCAAAGAAGGTATCGAACTAGGCAAAATTTATATCTTTACCTCAAACAAAAACCGGAACCCATGAAGCAGCTGAATCTGACCCTCGACAACCTGGATGAGATGTTTCCCAAGGAATTCAGCCAGGAGCAGAAAGCCAAGGCCAAGACTCTTTTTTACAAGGAGCTGGCTTTGCATGCGCACAAGTTCTACAGCGGCAAGATGCAAACCTTGCCTAAGGCCCCGGTTTTGGGCTTTAACTGGTTTAATGCCTGGTACACCCCGGGGGTGTCCAAGGTTTCAACCACTATTCGCGATGACAACGACCTCTCGTATGAGCTTTCGAACCGGGGCAACCTGGTGGCGGTGGTGAGCGATTCGACCCGCGTGCTGGGTGATGGCGACTGCACGCCTCCCGGCGGGCTGGGCGTGATGGAAGGAAAGGCTTTTCTGATGAAATACCTGGGGGGCGTCGATTCGGTGGCCCTGTGTGTTGACAGCAGAGGCAAGGACGGAAAGAACGACCCCGAGAAAATCATTGAATTTGTTAAAATGGTACAGCACAGCTTTGGTGCGGTGAACCTGGAAGACATCTCGCAGCCCAACTGCTACAGGGTGCTGGATGTGCTGCGCGAGGAGTGCGAAATCCCTGTCTGGCATGATGACGCACAGGGGACGGCCTGCGTAACCCTGGCAGGGCTGATCAATGCGCTGAAGCTGGTGGACAAGAAAATGGAAGATATTAAGATTGTGTTTTATGGTGCAGGCGCCAGTAATGCCACCATTGCGCGCATCATCCACGCTGCGGGTGCCGACCCTGCAAATTCTATCATGTTTGATTCGCATGGCAGCCTTCACCTGAACCGCAAGGACATCCGTGCCGACAAGCGTTTCTACCGAAAATGGGAGCTGTGCCAGGTAACAAATCCCGATTTTGTAGATGACATCATGGATGCCATGCAGGGTGCAGATGTGCTGATCAGTCTTTCGAGGCCCGGGCCCGATGTGGTGAAGCCCGAATGGATCAAGGCCATGGCACCCAAGCCCATCGTATTTGCCTGTGCCAACCCTGTTCCGGAGATCTATCCCTATGCAGCCAAGGAAGCAGGGGCTTATATCGTGGCTACGGGGCGTGGTGACTTCCCCAACCAGGTGAACAACTCGCTGGGTTTCCCCGGCATCCTGAAAGGCGCCCTGATGGTTAGGGCCCGCAAGATCACCGACACCATGGCCATTGCCGCCGCCCATGCCATTGCCCGTTACTCAGAGCAGCGAGGCATTGACCCCGACAACATCACCGCAAAGATGGACGAGCCCGATGTATTTCCCGTAGAGGCCGCCGACGTGGCCATGCAAGCCATCAAAGACGGGGTGGCCCGCAAAACGATGACCTGGCGGGAAGCCTTCGATGAGGCCAAGGCAGGCATCATCCACGCACGCAAAACTACCGAATTCCTGGTGGACCATGGTCTGATCGCGCAGCCGCCCCGCGAGCTGGTAGAGCAGGCCCTGCAGAAAGCCATTGAAAGCGTAAAACAATAGCATTTCAAGGTTTTTACATTTTAATTTCTGTATATCTTTGCCGTGACCCAGGGTGACCTAGGGTCACGGCATTGTTAAAAGACCGAAAAACCATCGCATGATTGCATTTATTGAAGGAACGCTGGAGGAGAAGAACCCTGCCTTTGCAGTGATAAACTGCCAGGGGGTTGGATATATACTGCACATCTCGCTGCACACATATTCGCAGTTGCCAGACAGGGGAACGGTAAAGCTTTTCGCCCACCAGGTAATCCGTGAGGATGCCCACCAATTGTTCGGCTTTTCAAGTGAAGACGAGCGTGAGCTTTTCCGTCTGCTGATCTCGGTGAGTGGCATCGGCCCCAACACAGCCCGCATGGTGCTCTCGTCGATGAATCCAACGGAAGTTAAAGGCGCCATTGTCAGCGGCAACGTGTCAATGCTGCAGTCCATCAAAGGCATAGGCGCCAAGTCGGCACAGCGCATTGTGGTCGACCTCCGCGACCGCCTCGAAAAAGAAGGCGTTTTTAAAGACGAAAATTTGGTTTTTACAAACAATACTATGCACGAAGAAGCGTTATCTGCATTAGTGATGCTTGGCTTTGCAAAAAATACGGCGCAAAAAGCCCTGGCTGCCATTCTGAAAAAGAAGCAGGGGTCTTCGGTAACTACTGAAGAACTCGTAAAGGAGGCATTAAAAGGTTTCTGATTCAGCAATAATCGTATACTACATTGGTATTTATTAGGCGAGTTGTAATTTTTTTCTTTGGGGCCTGGTTGTTCGGAGCCCTAGCATTGTTTGCCCTGGACGCCTTTTCAACGGGAGCCTTGCCAGGGTTCATTCAGCAACCTCCTGTTGTCATCCAGGACAGCCTGCAGCCCGTTGAACCCGTTACTCTTCCCTATCCCTTTGAAGATGAAGGGGAATACACAATACACCAGTCACCACAGGGGGGCTTTTACCTTACCGATCCACCCAACGTCACCACCGACATCACCTATGACCCTGTCTCGGGAATGTATGTAAAGACGCGCAAAGTTGGCGACCGTATCATTGGCCGTCCTACATACATCAGTTTTGAAGATTATCTGAAATACGATTTCGACAACGCCCTTCAGCAGTACTGGCGCGATAAGGCTACTCCCCAGGGTTTTGAGCGCAGGCAAGGGGTGATCCCTGAAATATATATCGGAGGAGAACTTTTCGACCGCATTTTCGGGGGCAGCACCATTGACATCAGGCCCACAGGCTCGGCTGAACTGATCTTCGGGGTGATGTCGAACCGCCGCGAGGACCCTTCGCTGGACGAAAAAAGACGCCGTACCACCAACTTCGACTTCCAGCAAAAAATACAGCTGAGCGTTCAAGCCAAGATCGGCGAAAAGATCGACATCCAGAGCAATTACAACACCGAGGCCACCTTCGATTTCGAGAACAGGATGAAGGTGGAATACCGGGGTACTGAAGATGAAATCCTGCAATTGGTGGAGGCGGGCGACGTGACCCTGCCCCTGCCCGGCACGCTCATCTCGGGGACCCAGGGACTCTTTGGCTTCAAAACCCAGATGCAGTTTGGAAACACTACGGTGACCAGTGTCTTCTCGCAGCAAAAGACCGAGTCGTCCACAATCGAGGTTTCGGGAGGGGCACAAACCACTCAGTTTGAGATCAAGGCCGATGCATACGAGGAAAACCGCCACTACTTCATCGGACAATATTTCCGCAACAACTACGATGATGCCATGTCGAGGCTGCCCATTATCAATTCCAACATCAACATCACCCGCCTTGAGGTTTGGCTCACCAACATAGGCGCAGCCACTGAAAATAACCGCAATATCGTGGCCATGGCCGACCTTGGTGAGTCGACCCCGAACAACCCCGCAGTGGGGAGTAGCTTCAACCCTGCCCCCTCCAACAACTCCAACAACATTTATTCCCAGCTTTTCGACTCACCTATCCGCAACCTGTCGGAAGCCAACAGCTACCTTCAGCAGCGACCTGAGGGCTATGTTTCGGGCGTTGACTTTGAAAACGTCGAGAATGCCCGTTTGCTGCGCACCAACGAATTTACCTACAACCCTAAACTGGGTTTCATCTCGCTGAACCAGGCCGTAAACCCCGACCAGGTGCTTGCCGTAGCCTTCCAGTACACCCTGATCGGCGATACCACCACCTACCAGGTGGGTGAGTTCTCAAACGAGGTGAATGCCCCGAACTCCCTAATTGTAAAATTGCTGAAGAGCACTTCCGTTGATACGCGCCTGCCCATCTGGGACCTGATGATGAAAAACGTTTACAGCCTTGGGGCCTTCCAAATCAACCCCCAGGATTTCCGTTTGAACATCCTTTACGACAGCGAAGAGCTGGGCGTGAATGTAGGGTTCATAGATGAAGGGCCCGTGGCAGGCCAGCCCCTGATCCGTGTAATGGGTCTTGATCGCCTGAATACACAGCTCGACCCCATTCCTGATGGGGTGTTTGACTTCGTGGACCGCGCGGCAACGCAGGGAGGCACCATCCAGTCGACCAACGGACGCATCTATTTCCCTGTGGTAGAACCCTTCGGATCGCACCTGCGTGAAATGTTGCAGGACCCTGAGTTGGGCGACAAGTATGCCTTCGACTCACTCTACACCACTACCAAATACAGGGCACAGCAGTTTCCTGAGCGCAACCGCTTCTTATTGGAAGGACAGTACAAATCTTCCTCGGGTTCCGAAATCCCGCTGAATGCCATCAACGTCCCCCCCGGATCGGTGATCGTTACCGCAGGCGGAGTACCCCTGACCGAAAACGTGGACTTCACGGTGGATTACACCCTTGGACGCGTCAGGATCATCAACGAAGGGATCCTCAACTCGGGCACTCCCATCCGCATTTCACTCGAGAGCGCAAGCCTGTTCAATATTCAGACCAAAACCCTGATGGGGACGCACATCAATCACCGCATCAGCGACAACTTCAATGTGGGGGCCACCATCATGCGTCTTTCAGAACGCCCCCTGACGCAAAAAGTGAACTACGGAGATGAACCCATTGCCAACACCATCTGGGGTCTGAACACAACCTATTCCACTGAGTCCCTGCTGATGACCAAGGTCCTCGACAAGCTTCCTTTCTACAGCAGCAACGCCGCTTCACGCCTGACCTTTATCGGTGAATTTGCCCACCTGATCCCCGGGCACTCGCGCCGCATCGGCAGTGCAGGGACAGCCTATATTGACGATTTTGAAGGCAGCAAGTCGTCCATCGACCTGAAGAACGTACAGACCTGGTTTATTGCCAGCACACCCCAGCACCAGTTCACACCGGGTATGTTCCCTGAAGGAGCTCCCGGCACTGACTTGGCCTTCCGTTACAATGTTGCACGTCTGGCCTGGTACATCATTGACCCACTGTTTACCCGCGTGAGCAACCTGACGCCCACGCACATCCGCAATGACGTGAACCAGCGCTCAAACCACTTCGTCAGGGAGGTGCTCGAAACCGAGATCTGGCCCAACAAGGAAAGTCCCACAGGCATCCCCTCGCCCATTGCCATTATGAATATGGCCTTTTATCCCAGCGAACGGGGCCAGTACAACTACGATGTGCTTCCATCGCCATACAGCCGCGGGGTGGCCCAGGATGGCAGCCTGCTCGACCCCGACACACGCTGGGGCGGGGTGCAGCGTGGATTGCAGACTACCGACTTCGAAGCATCGAATATTGAGTACATCGAGTTCTGGATGATGGACCCCTTCGTTTACAATCCGGATCACACGGGAGGATACCTGTACTTCAATCTTGGGGACGTCTCCGAAGACGTCCTGCGCGACGGGCGCAAAGCCTTTGAAAACGGGCTCCCCGTCACCGAGGAGATGGTCAATATCGACACCACCGCCTGGGGTATTGTGCCTACGGTACAGGCCGTTGTCAATGCCTTCGACAATGACCTGGCTTCCCGCCAATACCAAGACGTGGGTCTGGATGGCCTCAGCGTGGAAAAGGAACGCGAGTTCTTTGCCGAGCAGTACCTCGATGTGATCGCCAATCTTTTTGGCACTTCATCGCTTGCATACCAGCAGGCCATGGAGGACCCGTCATCCGACCTGTATCATTACTATCGCGGCACCAATTACGATGCGGATGAGATAAGTATCCTCGACCGTTACAAACGTTATAACGGCAACGAGCGCAACAGCCCCACGGCAGAACAGTCGCCTGAGGCCTATCCTACTTCTGCCACCAACCTTCCAAACACGGAAGACATCAACCGCGACGGCACCCTGAATGAATCGGAGCGCTATTTCCAGTACCGTGTGAGCCTTCGCCCCGAAGACATGGTATCGGGCCAGAACTACATTACCGACGTAATGGAGACCAGCGTTCGGCTTGCCAACAATGAGGTGGAAAATATCCGCTGGTACCAGTTCAAAATCCCGCTGCGTGACCCCAACCGGCAGGTGGTGGGCAATATCCAGGATTTCAAGTCGATTCGCTTTTTGCGTATGTTCTTCAAGGGCTTTGAAGAGCCCATTATTTGCCGCTTTGCCACCCTGGAACTGGTGCGCGGAACCTGGCGCACCTACGACCGTTCGCTGACAAGCCCCGGTGATTATGTACCCATTGACAACGATGACACTTCTTTCGAGGTGTTCACGGTAAACCTGGAAGAAAACGGCCAGCGCTCGCCGGTACCCTATGTATTGCCTCCCGGCATTGAACGTGAGATAGACCTGGGCACCACCACCCTGCAGCAGCGCAACGAGCAGTCGCTGTCGCTGCGCGTTTTTGGCCTGAAGGACGGAGATGCCCGCGCTGTTTACAAGACTTCCGACCTTGATGTGCGCCAGTACAACCGCCTGAAGATGTTTTCTCATGCCGAGGCAGCGGGCCAGATCGAAGACCTCAACGACGGCGATCTGACCGTTTTCATCAGGCTGGGATCGGACTTTACCAGTAACTACTACGAATACGAGGTGCCCCTTAAGGTCACGCCCTGGAACACCAGCGCGCTGAATGAGCGGGGCATCTGGCCCGAAGAGAACGAAATAGACCTGGAGTTCAATAAACTTCAGGAGCTGAAACTGTTACGCAACTCGCTTTCGCGCGACGCTTCCTCAGGGGTCACCATGGCTGTGCCCTTCACTCAGCCCGATGGCGACAACAGAATGACTATCGTGGGCACGCCTACCCTAAGCAGCATTAAGGTAATCATGGTAGGGGTGCGCAATCCCCGCAAGACCTTTCATACCCCCCTTGACGACGGCAGACCCAAGTCGGCAGAAGTCTGGGTCAACGAGTTGCGTCTCTATGAATTTGATGACCAGGGCGGATGGGCTGCCAACGGACGTCTGAATGCCACCCTTGCCGACCTGGGCAATGTGACCCTGGCTGGATTTATCAGCACCCCCGGCTTTGGCGGCATCGAACAAAAAGTGAACGAGCGATCGAAGGAAGAGCTCACCTCATACGACCTGGCCACCAACCTCGAGCTGGGGCGGTTCTTCCCCCAGAATTTCGGGCTGCGCATCCCCATGCACTTCAGCTTCTCGGAAGCCATCAGCAATCCGCAGTACAACCCGCTCAACCCCGACATCCTCTTCAAGGACGACCTGGATTCGTATGAGACCCAGGCCGAGCGCGACTCCATCCGCCACCTGGCGCAGGACTATACGCGCCGCAAGAGCCTCAACTTTACCAACGTGGCTAAAAACCGCACGGGGGGAGGCCCCAGCAGGATCTATGGCATCGAGAACTTTGACTTCACCTATGCCTTCACCGAGATCTATGCAAGAAGTGTTGACTTTGAATACGACCTCCAGAGGCAGTGGCGCGGCGCTCTGGGATACAACTATACGGCTAACCCCGACCCCGTCACCCCCTTCTCGAAAATCAACCTTTTCAGGCATAAGGCATTTACCCTGATCCGTGACTTCAACTTCTACTACATGCCACGGATGCTGTCGTTCCGCACAAATATAGACAGGGGATATGCTGAGTCGTTGATGCGTCCCAAGAGTACGGGGCTTGTGCTGCTTGAGCCAAACTTTGTGAAGACCTTCTCGTGGAACAGGCTTTATGACCTGCGCTGGGATTTGACCCGCGGATTGAAACTGGAGTTCACGGCCACCAACAATGCACGTATCGATGAGCCCGAGGGGCGTATCCAGCGGGGACAGGATGACTACCAGTGGAAACGCGACTCCATCTGGGAAAACATACGCAGTTTCGGGCGCACCACCTTTTACAACCACCGGATGAAGGTCACCTACAACATCCCCATCAACAAACTGCCCTTGCTCGACTGGGTCAATGCCAATGCCGAATATGCGGGCAATTACGACTGGGCCGCTGCAGCCCTGGCAGCCAGGGAACTGGGCAACACCGCCGAAAACTCACAGACCAAGCGACTGAATGTGAACGCCAACCTGGTCAACCTGTACAACAAGGTAGGCTTCCTGCGCGAAATCAACCAGAAGAGCCAGGCCAGCGCAGGCCCCCAGCGACCCGGGGGACGACCGCGGCCGCAGCAACAAGAACAGGCCCAGCAGGACACCCTGCCCCCTGAACGACCCAACTATGGAAAGATTATCTTTAACGGCACTCTGCGTTTCCTGATGGGCTTCCGCAATTTCTCGATCAACTACACCGAAAGCAATGGTACCCGCCTGCCGGGCTTTGAACCTACTCCCGGCCTGCTGGGTCAGAACTGGTCACAAATGGCTCCCGGTACGGGCTTCATCTTTGGAAGCCAGGAAGACATCCGCGAACAGGCGGCACGCGAAGGATGGCTCACTACCAACCCCATGCTCAACAACGCTTTCGCAAAAAACCACACCCAGAACCTCTCGGCACGGAGCCAGTTTGAGCCCTTGCCCAACCTGCGGGTCGAGTTTACAGCCATCAGAAACTACGCCTTGTCGCGCTCCGAATATTTCAAGGCCGACTCTCTGGGCAACTTCGGGTCGTTTAGCCCTATGGAAACGGGTAGTTTCAGCATTTCGTTCTTCTCGTTCAAAACGGCCTTCGAGTCATTCGACAGCAGGTTCAACACCTCCGAAAACTTCCAGAACTTCAAGGAATACCGTGAGCAAATTGCATTCCGCCTTGCGCAACGAAACCCCAACTGGGATCAGACCCTCGATTCAATTACGGGATACCCTTCAGGTTATGGCCCCACCTCACAGGATGTGATGATCCCTGCCTTTATGGCGGCATACGCGGGCTGGGATCCTTCAGGCTCCTCACTCTCGCCCTTCCTGAAGATCCCCATGCCCAGCTGGCGACTTACTTACGACGGCCTTTCGAAGGTTCCTGCCCTGCAGAAATACTTCCAGAATATTACCATTGCCCACGGCTACCGCAGCACCTTCAACATTGGCAGCTTCACCTCCGACATCCGCTACCGCGAATCGTCCGACGGCTTCCAGCAAGCACGCGAAGTAACCTCGGGCAACTTCATCTCGGAACACGAAATCTCACAGGTGTCTATCAGCGAGCAGTTCAACCCACTGATCAATTTCGACATGACCTGGCAGAACAGCCTGATGACGCGTTTCGAATACCGCAAGTCGAGAGACATTGGCCTGAGCTTTGCCAACAACCAGATCACAGACGTGAGCAGCAACGAGATCATTATAGGGACGGGCTACCGCTTCCGCGATCTGGCCTTCAACATTGCCCAGGGCGGAGGCCGTCAGCGCATCGAAAGCGACCTGGTCCTGCGATTTGATTTGTCGATCCGTACCAACCGCACGGTATTGCGCAAACTGGTAGAAGACGTAGACCTGATCTCTGCAGGGCAACGCACATTCTCGATCAACACCTCGGCCGACTACCAAGTTAGCCCGCGGGTAAACTTCCGCCTCTTTTACGACCGCGTCTTCACAAACCCCTTTGTGTCAAACCAGTTTGTGAACGTCAACACCAACGCAGGGTTTAGCCTCAGGTTTATGCTGATGTAAGACTGAAATAACATCCGAAATAACGGAGGCTGCCTCAAATTCAGGAGGCTGCCTCTTTTTTTTCCGGGGGCTTATAATCTTCCGGGCGTACCGTGACCCCAATATCCATTTCACGAAAGGGAAAAAACCATCTCCCATACCCCTTTCAGGATCGCACTTAAAAGGCAGATAAAACGTTAGTAAGACGTATTTAAAACGTACTTTAAACGGATTTCATACGTCTAAGGTACGTCTAAGGTACGTTTAAGGTACGTCTAAGGTACGTCTGAAGTACGAAGAAAATTACGCCCGGAAAAGTTTTCGGAGGGATGATGAAACCAAACCCTTAAGGGTCCTCTTTTAAAAAAACCGGGATTGGAAGCAACTATGGCTTCTTTTCAGAAGGCAGGGGGTTAAAAAGGAAATCAGTTCAATGATTCCCGCTGAAGGATGAGAAGGAGAACTTATCCTTAAGGTTGATGAGTTCTTCTTTCATTGAAACAGGGGGCAGGCTGAGCAGGCTGAGGATGCGGTGGTCAGCTTCCACCTTAATCTCGCGCATGACGAGGTGCTGGTTGACAAAGATCATGTCGAGCCCGGGAAAGATTTCCCTGATCATTTCGGCCACCGATTCAATGGACACATTGTGCTCGCTGAGGTTATAGGTTCCAGATGGCAGGGGGTGATGGAGCAGGTTGGCAAGCACGTTGACCACCTTGTCGACGTGGATAAAAGCCCTTTGCTGTTTTCCGTTGCCTGTGATCTGGATGCGACCGATGAAATTGGCTTCAAACATAAATCGGTTGATCACCGCGTCAAAACGAAGGCTGGGACTGTAGCCGTACACGTTTCCGCAGCGGATGATCCAGGCATCCATTTTGTTGAACAGGCGCTCGATGTGGGCTTCACCCCTGAGCTTACTGCTGCCGTAAAAGGTACGGGGATCGGGAGGGGTGTCGACGGTGATCATCTGGTCGGAGGCGCCATATACCGAGGTCGTACTCAGGTACACGCATCGCTTTACCGGGCTTTCCTCGAGGGCATAGACCAGCTCGGCGGTGCCCCAGTGGTTTATCTGCTCGAACAGGTGTGAGTGCTCAGAAGCCAGGGGGGTTGAGACCTTGGCCGCCAAGTGATACACCACATCGATGTCTTCGAGGACTTTGCGCAGGTTGCGCGAATCGAGCAACTCGCCCATGATGAACCTGACCTTTCGGGGCTCGTAACGGTTGTCAAGAAAGAGGTTGTAGTTTCGCCTGCTGAGGTTATCATACACCACGATCTTTTCCACGCGGGGGTCTTTCAGCAGCTCAAAAACGAGCTCGTTGCCAATGTAACCTGCGCCACCTGTAATCAGAATATTCATCTGTGAATGTTTTGGTTAAGTTTTTCTGCCGCGGGGTTTCAGTTCTTTTTTTGGATGAGTTCGGCATTGAGGCCGCACTCGGTTTTTTTCTGGCCGTACCATCGTCCGCCGCGTTTATCGTCTTTTTCAGCCGGGCGGGTGCAGGGCTCGCATCCGATGCTGGAATAGCCTTTTTCTTCGAGGGGGTGGCGCGGCAGGCCGAAGTGCCCGATGTAGGCCTCCACCATCTGCACGGTCCAGTGCAGCACAGGGTGATAGCGCAGGGTGTTGTGCTCCAGGGGGGCTTCTTCCGGCAACTGCCTGCGATGGGTGTTCTGGTCGGCACGTACCCCACTGATCCATACATCATAAAGTTCCAACAGTCCTTCTACGGGCTGCACCTTGTTGAGGAAGCAGCAATAGTCGGGGTCGGAGGTAAACAACAGGTTTCCCTCACGGTTGCGCTGCATGATCTTGGGCACCCGGGGATGCAGGTCAATGACCCGAAGGCCAAGGGCAGCAGCCACTTCTTCCTTATACATGATGGTCTCGGGAAAATGATAGCCCGTGTTGATAAAATATACAGGGATGTTGCGGTCAATACGGCTCAGGATGTGCAACAGCACCACGCTGTGGGTCTGGAAACTGGAGGTGGTAAACAGGCGCTTGCCGTCTCCCAGGTATTGCTGTATCTTATTTTGAATAGAGGTGATTTCCATCAGAAAAACCACTTGGTGCAGAACAAATGTAACAATAAAAACGAGGCAGGCCGATGGGTGGCTGAGGCTCATTTGGAACTTCAGGGCCTTAAAAAAGGATAAATAGCAGGCACGATTATTGCCGGGACAAGGGAAATCAATACCTTTAAGGGTCAAAGCCCTGTTCATTTCCTTAAGGGGAGAAAGGAAGGGCCTTGATCAATCATTTTTTATGAAGAGATGTAATGTAAATATTGCCAGGCTATTCTTGCTTGTTATGATGGTCACAGGCATCAGCTTTTTTGCCGGGGGCCAGGATGAGCGGCCTTTAAAGAGCCATTATGGCAATATGATAGACCCCCATGGTCAATACCGTTTTCTGAATGTTTTCATCAACATCATTTATGATGAGACGCCCTGGGTCGATCCGATAGAGGACCCCAACGACACCTGGCCCGAGGCTTATGAACAAGGGATAAACACAGCCGTTCCGGTCTACCTCGGGCAATTTATGGATACCGAGTATTATTCCTCAGGAGGTTATGGCATCATGACCCGATTGTATCGTGAGTCCTCGTTCGACCGCCTGGTTTTGCTGGGCGATTTTGTGGTGGTCAACCTCAGGCAATCGCAAATCGCGAAAAGCAACGACCGTCATTTCGGAAAGGAACTGGGGGTGTTCAGCCTTCAAGCTATGGTAAGGGCTGCCATTGAGCTCATCAATAAAAACGGCGGGTTGAAAACCATTTATGGCTACAATGACATCTCGGAATACGACCGTTTTAGCCCCACCTCCATGGGTAAGCCAAAACCTAAGGAGGCCAACGGGAAAATTGACTTCATACAGATTATGACCCGCAACACCACTTATGTGGACACCTCATTTGTACGGGATGGAAAGACTGTGAATCACCGTCTTCAGTACGGGCAACTGCGCTACGGACAAGGCTGGGGCAATTATAAGCCGCCCGTGGACCTCAGGCTGGCAGGCGAGTCGTATGGCTACGACCTGGGGACGATTCAGTGTGTTGGCGATGTGAACATCACTGATAACCCCACCAATATCATCCAGCACGAGTTTTCGCATAACCTGTTTGGGGGCAACAACTTCCATGCTTCGGGCGGGAACCATTACACGGGAGGTGGAACCAACACCTTCATCGGTGCCGAGGGAGGGTATGGCCTGATGGGCAGTTACCATTCCAGCCTGTTGTCGTGTAACGGATATGAGCGTTGGCGCATGCAATGGACCAGCCCTGAATACAACCCCCTGGGTCACCCGATACAGGCGGGGGGTGTGCCTTCGGACCTAAGCAGGGAGGACGGCCCGGGTTCATTTGTCCTGAGGGACTTTGTCAGTACGGGGGATGCCATCCGCATCCTGCTGCCCTATAAGGATGAGGGGGCCTCCAATCAATACCTGTGGCTGGAAAACCACCAGGTGGGCCGCAACAATAAACTGGACTACCACCAGTATGCTCTTGATTTTTATGGAGCGCCCCTGAACCCCTGCCGCCCAGAGGGCACACCCGGCATTTATGCTTACATTCAGGTTGGAAAAGACGTCTTGGAAGGCAGTTCGGCCGAGGTGTTTCCCTGGAACGAAACCGACAATCTGCGGGTGGTCAGCGCCGAGGGAAACTGGGATTTTGAACTGATGGATCCCGAATTCTCCTGCGTGGCCTATAATCCCAGCAGCCGCACCGAACTCAGACTAAAACCCAACCCTTTGGCAGGATACCAGGATCAGACCACGCATTTCTTCCCGCCCGAGGGACAGGATGTGATCAAAAGAGTTGACGGGGCGGGCGTCGCCATCAAGTATTTCTCACGGAGGGCCGGCGACAAGGATGTTTCCTTTTCTTATTATGGCGATACCCTCGATGCCTTTACAGGAAAAGCTTACATGAACCTGGGCACAAACCCCCCTGCAGCCAACGTTACGACCTATTACGTAAACCAGCGCCACGAAGGAGACAACAACCATACGGTGTCCAATCAGAACACCAACACCTCACACATATACCTGAGCGGATTGCGCATAGGGATGGAAGACACAGGGCAGGGCACATTCAGGGTAGAGGTTCGCTGGGACGACTATGAGGTGGATCAGGATGTACGCTGGACCGGGAATATTGTGGTAAAGGAAAAAGTCATCCTGAAGGAAAAAAGAGTCATTGAGCTGAACCAGAGCCGGACTCCTAACCAGATCACGCGTGATTCTGTTTCGGGCTTGTTCGCCAGGCCCACATCACTGAAGCTGGAAGAGGGCGCCGAATTCAGGCTGCTGAAGCGTTCAAGGCTTGACCTGAGCCAGAAGTCTTCGTTTGTAATTGAAGATGGCAGCCTGCTGGAGATAGGGGATGGTGCGGAATTGCGCCTCGGGCAAGGCGACACCCTGAGGATAGCGGCAGGGGCAAGGGTGCACATTCAAGGAAAGGGAAGGCTACGGGTGGACAAAGGGGGGGTGGTCTGCCTGGAACAAGGGGCGGAAGTCGTTTTGGAAAAAGGCCGCAGGAACCTGAAACTACACCGCAGGACAGTCATTCCACAAGGATATGCTAACCCACGCAAACTCATCCCGGGCAAGTAATCGCAAGCAGAAACAGCCTTCCGTTTTTCCCGGCCTTTTCTTTCTTTCCAAAAGGCAAGAGTAAGGCTTCAATCTTTCTAACAAGGTTCCAGCGAGCTTCCAAATGAAATTATTGCTGAACCATTTATCCGTCTGAATGTTGTAATTTTGCATCAGAAAAAACCATTCCGAACCACAAAGAACCCTGCGCATGTCGGCCAATGAATCGCTAAAGTTTCGTTCTCTGAACACCTGGCTTAAGCCTGTAAGCCTGCCCTTGCTGATCTCGGGGCCCTGCAGCGCTGAGAGCCGCAGGCAGGTGATGGAAACGGCGCTTGGACTGGCATCGACGGGAATGGTAAGCGTGATGCGTGCAGGGGTATGGAAGCCGCGCACGCGGCCCCGTTCTTTTGAGGGCAAGGGAGAAGAGGCGCTCCGGTGGTTGGTGGAGGCCCGCGAAGCCACAGGCTTGCCCCTTGCCGTAGAGGTAGCCTCGCCTGCCCACCTCGAGCTGTGCCTCAAGTACGACATCGACATGGTGTGGATAGGGGCCCGCACGAGTGTTAACCCCTTCTCTGTTCAGGAAATCGCCGATGCCCTTTTTGGCACCGAGCTGCCCGTGCTTGTAAAAAACCCCGTCAACCCCGACCTGAAACTCTGGATCGGCGCCATTGAACGCATTTACCATTCGGGCATCGACCGAATCATCGCCGTGCACCGGGGGTTTAACACCTATGAGGACAGCGTGTTCCGCAATGCACCCCTTTGGGAGATACCTATAGAGCTCAAGCGCATTTTCCCGGGCTTGCCGATGATTTGCGACCCCAGCCACATCAGCGGAAGCCGGCGACTGCTGCTTCAGGTGGCCCAAAATGCCATCGACCTGGATTATGACGGGCTGATGATTGAGTCGCACTGCAATCCGGAACAGGCGCTTACCGACTCGAGCCAGCAGGTGACCCCTGAAGGCCTCTTCGAGCTGGTCAGCAGCCTGGTAGTCAGGCGTTCGGGATGCATTAAGGGAGAAGCCACGCGCGAACTGGAAGCCTACCGCAGGCAGATTGACGACATAGACCGAAACATCCTGTATTTTCTTTCCAAGCGAATGGAAATCGTGGAAAAGATTGGTCACCTGAAAAAAAAGAACGACCTGACCATCTTGCAGATCCGGCGTTGGAACAATATTTTCCGCGACCGCATGAAACGTGGGCAGGACCTGGGGCTTGACCCCGTCTTCCTGCGGACCCTGCTCGAAATGGTGCATCAGCAATCCATCGAGTTGCAAACCCGCATAATGAACGAAAACAGTTAATAATACGGCAATGAGTGAAAAAGAAAAAAAAGCCCTTACCGATATCTCCAGCCTGGGTGAATTCGGGCTTATAGATCATTTGACTAAACACATACAGTTGAAGAACCCCGGAACGCTGAAGGGCATTGGTGATGACGCCGCTGTGCTGGAGGCAGGCAATGAGCTTGTGCTGGTTTCCAAAGACCTCCTGGTGGAAGGGATCCATTTCGATATGGTGTACACCCCGCTGAAGCATTTGGGTTATAAGGCGGTTGCCGTAAACCTGTCGGATATCTATGCCATGAATGGAACCCCAGCCCAGGTAATCATTGGTCTGGCGGTTTCCAGCCGCTACTCACTCGAAGCCCTGGAAGAGCTCTATGAGGGCATGTTGCTTGCCTGCGACAAATACGGGGTGGATATGGCAGGAGGCGACACCACGGCCAGCCCGAGCGGGATGGTACTCTCGATTACGGTCATTGGCCATTCGCCCAAAGAGAAGGTGGTGTATCGTGGAGGCTCGGCAGTAAATGATTTGATTTGTGTGAGTGGCAGCCTGGGTGGGGCCTATTGCGGGCTTCTGGTGTTGAAACGTGAAAAGGCCGCCTTCAAGGGCAACCCGGACATGCAACCCGACCTGGGCAGCTATGAGCACGTTCTGGAACGCCAGTTGAAGCCAGAGCCCCGCAGAGATATTGTTGAGCTGCTGAACAAGGCAGGGGTAGTGCCTACTTCCATGATCGATGTTTCCGATGGTCTGGCTTCGGAGGTGCTTCACCTGTGCAAGAACTCGGGAAACGGCGCAGTGATCTATGAGGAGCACATCCCCATCGATCAGCGAATGGCTGCCGTGGCCCATGAGTTCAACATTGACCCCACCACCTGCGCCCTGAGCGGGGGCGAGGATTATGAGCTGTTGTTTACGGTGGGCCAGGAAGATTATGAGAAGGTGAAGGAGATGGAGGGCATCCAAATCATTGGCCACGTAGCCGATGCCACGCAGGGGGCCCACCTGGTGACCACTTCGGGGCAGTGGATCGAGCTTACGGCACAGGGCTGGGACGGCTTGAAAAAAAGGGAGGAATAAGCTTCCACAAAACAATCCCGGTCATGGCGAAGACAAAGTTTTATGTGGTATGGACGGGGCATCAGACAGGGGTGTTCAACACTTGGGATGAATGCCGCAAGGCCGTCCATGGGTTTGAAGGGGCCCGCTACAAGTCGTTCGAAAGCCTGGACCAGGCCAAACAGGCCTTGAGGGAAAACCCCTTTAAGTATATCGGCAAGAATGCCGCTGCGCCCCCGCCCGATCCCGAGAAACTAAAGGCGGCGGGCAAACCCGTTGAAAACAGCATCGCGGTGGATGCCGCCTGCAATATGGTTACGGGCGACATGGAATACCGCGGGGTATATACCTTCACCAAACAAGTGCTCTTTAAGCAGGGCCCTTTCCCCAAGGCCTCAAACAACATCGGGGAGTTCCTTGCCCTGGTACATGCCCTGGCCTGGTGTCAGAAGAAAAAACTTGACCTGCCGATCTACTCCGATTCAAAAACCGCCATTGCCTGGGTCAGGAACAAGCACGCCAAAACAAAGGTGGAGCAGAACCCCCAGAACGAGGCGCTGTTTGATATGATCGACCGGGCCGAGCGATGGCTGAGAAACAACACCTGGAAAAACCGCATCCTGAAATGGGAGACCGAAGTATGGGGAGAGATCCCAGCAGATTACGGAAGGAAATGACTTGGGCAAGGACTTTGCCCCTGGGATAACAATGGCCTACTGAGGCCGGCAGGCATCAGAGAAAGGATTTAGCCCCCCCATTAAAGCAAAAAAAGACGACCCATGAGGCCGTCTTTTTTGTGGTACCACCCGGAATCGAACCAGGGACACACGGATTTTCAGTCCGTTGCTCTACCAGCTGAGCTATGGTACCCTTGTCGTTTTTTTTGACGCTGCAAATTTAAGGAAACATTTTTAATTTCAGCAGGTTTTTTTATTAATGGCAGGGGTAATATTTTTTTTCTTACCTTTGTTGCTCATTTTCAATGAATAATCCCCGGTATTGGCCGGGATTTTACTTTGCGCAGTTTTTTTGATACACCAGCATTACAATCATATGCTATCTCAGTTATTTCCCTTTTTGGGTGATTTATGCTTTTTTAGCTTTTGCCAGCATCATTTTTTTTTGACAAAAACCTAAAAAATAGGATATTTGCAGTCATAATTTTTCATCCCTGAAGGGTAACCAACTTCATAACGATAATGTCATTTTCCCTGATAAGCGGGTTTTCCCGGCGAACCATAAGCTTTGTTAGTTTAATTTTGATCCTGTTGCCTGCGGTTGCCCAGACCCGCATCACCTCACCTTATTCCCGTTTTGGGGTGGGTGAGCTGTTGTATAATCAGAATTTCCGCAACCTGGGCATGGGGGGGCTGGGCATTGGTTACCGTTCCAACCTCTCGGTCAACGACGTGAACCCTGCTTCATATACCGCCATTGATTCCACCTCTTTTGTTTTTGAGGCAACTGCTTTTTCGCATTTCTATCACCAGACCACCCGTACGGAAGAGCAAATAGGGAATTACACCTCGCTGGCCAACTTGTCGTTTTCTTTTCCTGTTACCCGCTGGTGGGGCGTGGGCATTGGCCTGAAGCCGTTCAGCGCAGTGGGCTACAAGGTAATAAGCAGCTCAGTAGACGAAGAGGTTGGGACCGTCAACTACCTGTATGAAGGCAGCGGGGGGATCAACCAGGTATTTATTGGCAATTCGTTCAATGTGTATAAGGGTCTTTCGCTTGGGATGAATGCCTCCTACCTGTTTGGAAGCATGGAACGCCACACCACGGTGAATTCGGATTCAGCAGGTTTTTTTCAAACGAATCACAACAGGGCCAACCAGGTCAATGACCTTTACTTAGGATTCGGGGCTCAGTATTTTCATAAGTTCTCTGACTCACGTAACCTGACCCTTGGCGTCATTTTCGGGCCGGGCACTGACATCAGCACCCGCGAGATGGAGACCGTTCAGCGCCTGCTGCCGGGCTTCACAACTTACGATACCATCAGTCATTATGAGGGGGTCAAAGGAAGCCTTTATCTTCCTTCATACTGGGGGGCAGGTTTTTTTGCCCGCCTCAACAACCAATGGGCAGGGGGAATGGATTTCAAATGGCAGAACTGGGAAAAATTTGAGCTCTATGAAACTCAGCAGAACCTCAATAACACCTATCAGATAGGCCTGGGAGTGCAGCATAACCCCAATGTTCAGACCTACTCAAACTTTTTCAGCCGCCTTGAATACCGTGCAGGATTGCGTTACGGGCAAACCTATCTCAACCTCAACGAACAGGCCATTAATGAGTTTGGCATAAGTTTTGGTGTAAGTATGCCAGTAAGGCGAACCCTCAACGGCCTGAATGTAAGTTTTGAGCTTGGCCAGCGGGGTTCAACCGATAACAACCTGATTAAGGAGAATCTTTACCGTATAAACATCGGCGTCAACATTCAAGAGAGATGGTTCGTAAGGCGGAGATTCTACTAAAAACCAACAAAAACCACAATACAATGAAAACCAACTTCACACTGATCTTCACTGCGGTTTTATTCTTTCTTGGGGTAGCCGGAAGCTGTGCAAGCACCAAGCAAGGCACCCTGACAGCCTCCGGCGTCTCGCAAGAAGCCGCATTTGAAATGGAAGAAGAGTATCTTGATGATTCTTTTTCCGCCCTGTTGCAGGATCTCCCCAAGTATGGCAATGACAGCGTAAAGTGTGTTACCAACTGGTCGCTTTATGCAGAGTATTATAAGCAGCGCAACTATCCCATGGCGGTAGACCCCTGGCGCTGGATGTTTTTCAACTGCCCCCTTGCAACCCAGAACCTATATATTCATGGTGCTAACCTGATAAAATTCCTGTATCAGAATGAAACTGACCCCATTCGCAGGGAAGCCTATGTCGACACCCTGATGATGGTGTACGATCAACGCATTCAGTACTTCAACCGTGAGGGATATGTACTGGGCCGCAAGGTAGCCGACCTTTATGTATTCCGTCCCAACAACGCCCAGGAGCACTACGATATCTCAGAGCGTTCTATTGAGCTGGAGGGCAATTCCTCACAAGCCGACGTTTTGCTGATCAACTTCCAGGCAGTAATCCGCCTGGTCGAAGCCGGCCTGGTCGATGCCGAAAAAATCGTCATCAATTATGACCGTGCAATGGATTATGTTGATTTCAATTTGCTCAATAATCCTGAAGACTCCATTTATTACAATCTGGCCAAAAACAACATTGAGGCCCTGTTTGAGCCCTATGCCAGCTGTGAGAACCTGGTCAAGATCTACACTCCACGATTTGAAGCCACCCCTGAAGATCCTGAGTTGCTTGACAAGATCACCTATATGTTGAACCGTTCGGGATGTACCAGTGAAGAGTTGTTTTACAAGGCTACCCGCAACTACCACCGTCTGCGCCCCACGGCACAAACAGCCTTCCTGATGGGCCGCCTGGAAAACAACCAGGAGAACTATGGTGAAGCCCTGAAGTATTATGAGGAAGCCATTGCCCTGTCCCAGAACGACGGAGATGTGGATAAATTCACCACGTATATGTTGATGGCCGACTTGTCGTACCGCAACCTGAACCGCATGTCACAGGCCCGCAGCTATGCCCTTAAGGCAGCTGAAGAAAAGGCGGACGATGGTCGCCCCTACCTGCTCATTGGCGAAATGTATGCCGCCAGCGCACGTAGTTGCGGAACAGATGAAGTCTCAACAGGTGCTGTTTACTGGACAGCCGTCGATAAATTCATTCGCGCACGCAATGTAGACAGCAACCCGGAAGTTGTTTCAAAGGCCAACCAGTTGATTTCTACTTTCTCGCAGTACTTCCCCAACAATGAGACCTTGTTTTTTCACGGCCTCGACGGAGGGAAACCTTACCGGGTAGAATGCTGGATAGGCGAAACCACTACAGCCCGGCCAAGACCCTAAAACATTGAAATGGAAAGCAATTGCTTGATCCGTTTAAAAAAAATCGCAAACATTGCCATTCTTCTTGGAGTGGCAATGTTTGTTTCATGCAAAAGTGATCTGGAAACCATCCAGGCCCTGACACACAAGGACGATTCGCCCATTGAGAGCGGCTTTGATGTGGAGGTCATTTACAGTCAGAATGCCCGGATCCAGATGATCCTGAAGGCCCCCCGGATGGATCGTTTCCCGGCTGATAAGAACTACATTGAAATGCCTGAAGGGATTTCTGTGATCTTTTATGACTCGTTGATGAACATCACCTCAACCCTCACGGCCAACTACGCCATCAACTACCTTACAGACAACCTCTTTGAAGCCCGAAATGATGTGGTGGTCATCAACGAAGCCAATGAAAAGCTCAACACCGAACAATTGATCTGGGATCAAAAAAAAGGCGTCATATACTCCGAAAAGTTTGTCAAGATCACCACAGCCGATGAAACCTTGTTTGGCGATGGTATGGATGCCGATGAACGCTTTACAACCTGGGAGATCAAAAACCCCCGAGGCACCTTTAGTGTCGAAACAGGGCAGGTGAGTCAGGACCAGCCACAACCCATGCAATAATTATTGTTTTTTTGGTAATTTTGTATGCAGAAAAAAAATTAATCCAATAAATTGAACACCTACACGATCATTGTCATCAGCCTCCTGTTTTCGGCCTTTTTCTCGGGCATGGAGATTGCCTTTATTTCGGCCAATAAACTCAAGGTGGAAGTCGACAAGAAAGGCGGGGGTTTTTCAGCGCGCCTGCTATCACGTTTCATACATTCCGAATCAAGCTTTATATCAGCTATGCTGGTGGGCAACAACATTGCCATAGTTGTATATGGTATCGCCATTGCGGCCCTCCTTGACCCTGTCTTTGCGCGCATCCTCCCCGAACCCCTGAACAATGAAGCCGGCATATTGCTGTTACAAACCATTGTTTCTACGATAATCATCCTGATTTTTGCCGAGTATTTGCCAAAAGCAATCTTCAGCTTTAACCCCAACCGCTTCCTGTCCTTTTTTGCACTGCCTGTTTATCTCATCTACTTCCTATTATATCCCCTGGTGCTCATCACCATCAAATTTTCGGAATTTATCCTGCGTACCCTGTTCAGGATGAAGCTGAGCAACAGCAAGAAAGTATTTGATATAGTGGATATGGATAACTTTCTTAGGGAGTTCAGCCCTGAAAAGGAGGACGAAAATGAGGAAAGCCGTGAGATACAAATCTTCCGGAATGCCATTGAGTTTCCCGACATCAAAGTGCGGGAATGCATGATACCCCGAACAGAAGTGGTGGCTGTGGCTCACGATGAAGCGGCCGAGGAGATCCGCTCTTCCTTTTCGCAGACAGGCCTGTCAAAGATCCTGATCTACCGCGAGTCGATTGACAACATCATTGGGTATGTGCATGCCTTCGACTTTTTCAAAAAACCAAAAGACATCCAGCCCATCATCAGGCCCATTATGCTGGTTCCCGAAACCATGCACGTCAACAAACTGCTGAAGAACTTCATCCAGCAACAAAAAAGTATTGCCGTGGTGGTCGATGAATTTGGCGGCACCTCGGGCATCATCACTATCGAAGACATCATGGAAGAGATCTTCGGAGAAATTGATGATGAATATGATACGGACGACCAGATGGAAAAACAGGTAAAGGAAGGCGAATATCTTTTCTCGGCCCGCCTCGAAATAGATTACCTCAACGAGCGTTACAACCTAAACCTGCCCGAATCGGAAGAGTATGAAACCCTGGGAGGCCTGATCCTGAACCATCTTGAGAGCATTCCCGAAAAGGGGCAGGAATTGCAGATTCCCGGGTTCATCTTGCGCATTACCCAGGTGAGTGAAAAGCGAATTGAGCTGGTTCAGGTGAAAATTTCAAACTCCTGAACGAACTAAATATAAAATTATAAGTGGTTAATTCAATTTCTGTTATACCTTTGCAATCTAATTTTTAAAATGGATTTTGTGCTATGGCTGTAATTAATAAAATAAGGAGTTACTCCGGTTTGCTGATTGCCGTAATTGGTATTGCCCTTGCCGCTTTTGTACTTGGCGATTTTTTTGGATATAGCCCCGCTCGTGGCGGAAACGTTGACGTTGGGAAAATTGACAAAACCAAAATTTCCTACCAGGATTTTGAACAGCGCGTCAGCGAGCAACTGGAAGGCTGGAAAATGCAGACAGGCAACCAGAACCCGGGTTCCCAGGAAATCTTCCAGATCAGGCAGCAGGTATGGAACACCATGCTGCGCGAGACGCTCCTGAACGGCGAAATGGAGAAACTGGGCGTTGAAGTTTCTGCTGAGGAACTGTACCACCTCATCCATGGCCCCAACCCCCACCAGGTCATTGTAAGGAACTTCTCAAACCCCACGGATGGCACCTATGATCCCCAGCAAGTCCTGGGTTTCCTCCAGAACTTCGATCAGCTTGATGCCAATACCCAGAACCAATGGATGATGATCGAACAGTTCATCAAGCGCGAGCGCCAGGAGAACAAATACCACAACCTGGTTCGCCAGGGTTATTACACCCCTTCGCTGCTGCTGAACCGTGAATACCAGGACCGCAACGCCACTGCCGACCTCCGCTATGTGGTGAAGCGTTTCGATGCCATAGCCGACAGCCTGGTGCAGGTATCCGACCGTGAGCTAAGGAAAGTTTACGAGGAGAACCGCCACCTGTATGATCAAGAAGCCTCGCGCAGCCTCCAGTATGTAGCTTTCCCCGTCTTCCCCAGTGAAGAAGACCGCGAAGCTCTTCGCCGCGAAATCCTCGATTTGCAGGAAGAATATGCAAATACCGAAAACGTCCAGACTTTCATCAACTCCTCTTCCGACGAGCGCTTCAACCCCACTTACTTCAGCCAGGGGCAGCTTTCGCCCGAACTGGATTCGGTGATGTTCAATTCAACTGTTGGCACCATTTACGGGCCCATTGTTGAAGGAAACGCTTTCGTTATGGCCAAGCTCACTGATGTTCAGTTCCGCCCCGACAGCATGCGCGCCAGCCACATCCTGGTTTCCTATATGGGCTCAGCCTCGGCAAGCCCTACCACCACCCGCAGCCTCGATGAGGCCCGCAGCCTCGCCGACAGCATTCTGGGCGTGGTACGCAGGAGCCCTGCCAGGTTTAGCGACCTTGCCGTTGAACTCTCAGAAGATCCTTCAGCACAAGCAAACCGCGGTGACCTCGAATGGTTCAGAGACTTTGAAATGGTGCCCGAATTCTCCGATGCCGTCATCGGTGCCCCCGTCAACACCTTCACCACTGCTGAATCGCAGTTTGGCGTGCACGTAATCCATGTTACAGGCAAATCAACCCCCACCAAAAAAGTACAGGTAGCAAGGCTGACCCGTAACATTGAACCCAGCAACCGTACATTCCAGAGCGTATTTGGACAAGCCAGCGAGTTTTCAGCCGCACTGCGCGCAAACAAGAACTTTGAAGAAGCGGCTGAAGAAAAAGGCCTCAGTGTAAGGGAAATGGAAATGGTCCGTGAAATGGACATGAGCCTCCCCGGCATTGATAATCCAAGGGAGATCATCCGCTGGGCCTTCGACGAAAAAACAAAAATCGGCGGCTTTTCACAAATATTCGATGTGGATAACCGCTTCATCGTGGCTACCGTAACCGAAAAACGCGAAAAGGGCATTCCCAGTCTGGATCAGATCCGCGATGAAATCATGGCCCTAGCCATTCGCGAGAAAAAATACGAAGCCATCTCCGCCGAAATGACAGCTGCCCTGGGCTCCGGCAACCTGGATGCCATCGCTGAGAAGCTGCAGCTCACCCCCGAGCAGGCCCTCGAGATTCGTTTCAATATGATGAACCTGCCCAATGTTGGCCCCGAACCCAAAGTGGTTGGTACCGCTTTCGGCCTTCAGCCCAACACCGTATCACAACCCATCAAAGGTAATTCAGGGGTGCTGCTGGTTGAGGTGATGAATCGGGAAGAAGCCGTTGAGCCCGAAGACATGACCGCTACAGACCGCCAGCTCAGGAGTGCCTTCTCCAGCCGCGTCATCAACGATGTGTTCAATGCCATCCGGGAAAAAGCAAACATCGAAGACAACCGCACAATGTTCTATTAACCGGACTGGTTTACTCAATAAAGCAAAACAAGCCGCCCGAAGAATGACTCTTCGGGCTGCTTGTTTTATGCTGCCTAATCCCTTTTTAGTCCATACCACCGTCTAAACCATGAATATGTTCAAAGAAAAGCAACGCTGAAACAATGTTACAGCAGCCCGGAAGTATGCCTGAGAAGCCCTTCTGTATTTGTTTTCAGGCGATTGTGATAGGAAAAACCAAAGAACGAAACCGAAATTCCAAAGGGGATGGCACCTTAAGACCGCTGGTTTGTTCGGAAGAAATAATTTAAAACAAAAACTTTTCAAAAAAGGAGAATTCTTTTTATATTAGCCCTTGGCTAAGAAAAAGGGACCGGACGGACTTTTTTTCCGTGTTTTTGGAGAAAAGGGCAATTTTGTCCGGTTTTTCTAACCTTGTTAATGAAAGGAGGGATTCTTGCTTTTTGCCTTACAACCCCCTTAAGTTCACGGGAGCACCGCTTCCAAAATATTCTTGTGGATTTTTTTATCAGAACACCCTTTTTTACTTACTTAAAACAATTACTATGAAGAGAAAACTACAACTGGCCATACCTTGGTTCATGGCCTTATTGTTGCTGATCAGCTTTAACGGCTGGGGGCAGGGAACAGAAGACTTTGAAGGTTCTTCATTGCCAGGTTCCTATTCAGATGGAACATTTGTTGGCTCCGGTGGAATAACCTGGACTTATGTCCACGCAAGAAACGTAGATACCTATCCAATTGACGGGGAAGGAATAATGCTCAGGAGGTCTGATGAGCCTTCCAGCCTTTCCGCAACAATACCCGGTGGAATAGGTGACTTTTCCGTTGACACTAGAAAAGCTTATACTGGAAACACCCAAAGAAAACTTGAATTAGTTATCAATGGCAATGTTATAGCCCAGCATGAGCCAGTTTTTGCAGACGGAGCAGATGCAACGGTGGTTCCTTTCGTTGTTAATGATATTAACATATCGGGTGACGTATCATTAACCTTACGTATGTACGGGGCAACAGGAAATCAGCAAATCATTCTGGACAACATTTCGTGGACAGCCCCTGCTGAGATAACCCAGGTAGCTACGCCAACAATTTCTCCAAACGGCGGTAGTTTTTACGCCCCTGTTGAGGTGGCAATTTCTACCCTTACCGAAGACGCTTCCATTTATTACACTATAGATGGAACAGATCCTGATGCAACGGCTACGCTGTACACGGCTCCCTTTACCCTTAGTGAAGGCGCCACTGTAAAGGCAATCGGGATTAAGGCAGGCCTGGACAATAGCAGTATTGCTTCTGCTGCCTTCACCTTCCCCGCTGTTACCGACATGGCAACCATTGCTGAGCTGCGGGCAGGCCTTACTGATGGCACTGCATACCGCTTGACCGGTCAGGCCCTGATCACCGCAATGGATAACTTCAACAACCGTAAATTTATCCAGGATGCTTCGGGTGCTATTATGATTTTCGACAGCAATGGTATTATTGATTCCGACTATTCGGTTGGGGATAAGATGCAGAATGTAACCGGCACCCTTACCCTGGCCAATAATATGCTGCGGTTTATTCCCGTTGCTGATCCGGGTGCTGCCGTTTCTACAGGAAACCCTGTGACCCCAACAGTATTTACCATTGATGCACTGACCACCGACGATCAGGCAAAACTGGTAACCCTTAGGAATGTGAGCTTTACTTCAGCAGGAAACTTCAGTACCGGTCAGAACTATACGCTTACCGATGGGACCAACGAACTGGTGCTTCGTACCGATTTTTTCAGTGCGGATTACATTGGTACTGCTATTCCCACCACACCTCAATCCATTACGGGGGTGATTATCCAGTATAACGCAGCCCTGCAGGTTGTTCCGCGTAATCTTGCCGACATGGTTACGGAGCCTTATTCTCCTTATTTCCAATTTTCTACGGCTACCGATAACGTACCCACTTGGTTTGGCGCAAACAGGGGTATTGCTGTTCATGGCAACCATTTGCTGGTGGCCAAGCAATCGCCTGTCACCATCCAGGTTCTTGACCGCTTTTCCGGCCTGGACGCAGGCACGCTGAACGTAACCGGAATTGACGGTGGTTTCTGGGCAGTAAACGACATTGGCGTTACTGAGGACGGAGTAATCCTTGCAGCCAATGGCACGCTTTCGCCCACTGGCGGAAACTTTAAGGTGTACCAGGTTTCAAGCGACCCCGGTGTTGCACCTGTCTTGGCTATTGATTTTGACGTGAGCGGCTTCACAGCAGTACGGCTTGGTGATAAGATCACCGTAGTAGGAAGCGTTGCCGAAGGCACTGCCGCCCTCTATGCTGCCGACGGTTCAGAAAACCGCGTGTTTAAGTGGAGCATTACAGAAGGCGTAGGTGGCAATCTCGTCATCGGTGAGCCTGAAATCATCCCCATTACCAGCAGGGGTGGCAGCAACGTAGTTGCGCCATTGCCCAACGGGAACTTCTACTATACGGGTACAGGGATCGGCATTCTGAAATACAGTGCAGAAGGCGTACTCCTGGGATCTGTTCCAACTACCGTTGCCCCGACAGGTACTACCGGCCTGAAATACTTGGGTACTGAAGGCTCGGATGACATCATTGCGGTTTACAATTATGGCAGCGCGGATGGTTACATCCGGGTAATCAGGGTTCCCAACGGAATGCCAGCCAATGCCAGCCTGATGTTCAAAACCCCTGTCCTGGGACCGAATAACTCTGCAGGCAATGGTGACCTTGCTTTTGCACCCAATGCCGACGGGGTAAACGCTGACCTGTATGTTCTGGACACCAGCGATGGTATCGGGGGCTACAAGACCAATAACCTCAACCTGGTATTCCCCGATTATTCAGAACCCGGTGATGCCGTATTTGCTGTATCTCCCACCAGCCGCGACTTTGGAACCGTATTGCTTGGGGCGACCTCAGCCGAACAAACCTTTACCATCTCCAATACTGGCGCGGGCACCATTACCATTAACCCCACAGATATTGTTTTGAGTGGAGCTGACGCAGCCGAATTCGTGTTTTCCAATATTACTGAAACGGCGGTGCTTGATCTGAATGAGAGCGTCACCTTTACCGTGGCCTTTGCCCCGCAATCAGAGGGTGCAAAATCTGCGTTGATTACAATCAACGACAACCTTGGCGAAAAGGTGCTTCATGAAATTTCATTAAATGGTTTAGGTGTGGATCCCACCCTTTATCCCCCATTTACCCAGGATTTCAACACCACTCCTTTCCCGCCTGAGTTCTGGACCAGGTTTACCGGAATGCTGGCCGAAACCTCCTCCCTGACATCCACCACTTCTGGGTGGGTCCACGGAAAATTTGGTTACATCGGAACCGAAAACAACGCGGCAAGACTGAATATATACGGAAGTAGCAGGAACTACTGGATCGTTACCCCGCCCATTGACTTAGGTGATGGCAGCACAGATTACGAACTGGTGTTCGATCTGTCGCTGAACAAGTGGAACACCGCCAACCCGCCCGACATGAACGGGACGGACGATAAGTTTGCCATTATTATTTCCACCGACGGCGGGCTTACCTGGTCATCAAACAACACGCTCAGATTGTATGACAACGCCGGTTCAGCCTTTGTTATGAATGACATTTCCCATACCGGTGAAACCGTTTTCATTAATCTTTCAGATTATAGCGGAATCGTTAAGGTAGCCTTCTATGGAGAATCGACCGCCTCCAATGCCGATAATGACATTTACGTGGACAATGTAAGCGTTCAGGAAGTACCCGAAAATCCCGTCTTTGCCTTAACGCCCCTTTCTTGGGACTTTGGCGATGCAGAGGTTGGAGTTGCTTCACCTGTCCGTACATTTACCATTTCGAATGCAGGCCCCGGCACGCTGGTAGTGAACGCACCTGTTCTTGACAACAATGAAGGATTCACCCTTACTTTTGCCGCTGAAGATTTCCCCGCAGAGCTTAGCGGTTCAGAAACAGTAACTTTCACTGTTGGGTTTGAACCCGGAGATGTAGGGCCCTTTACCGGTGAAATTTCCATTGGATACAATGATGGAACCACAAATACAGCTACCGTAGCCCTGACTGGCAACGGCATCGTAAGACCTGCAGGTTCAACCTGTGCCAACCCATATGTGATAGCTTCTCTTCCCTTGGTTGACTTTGAAGGCGACACCGAGCCCATGGGAGATGATTATTCAAGTACCTGGATTACACCTACTTCATCTTACCTTAATGGTAATGATATGGTGTTCCAATTCACACTCGATGAGCCAGGCTACCTGAGTGCGAACATGACTTCAGCCAATTCATGGATTGGCATGTTTATCCTTGAAGATTGCCCTGATGCTGAAACACCTGCAGAGGTCATTCGTTCAGCTACTTCTTCAGGAAGCACCGTTTCTTTCACCGACCAGTACATGGAAGCAGGCACTTATTTTGCCATCGTTTCCTCTTACCCCTCACCCCAGTTTATTACCTTTACTCTTAACATGACCTTTAACGCAGGGTATACGGCAACTTTTGTTATTGAAGATGAGGAAGAAGTTCCTGTTCTTGACGCAGTTGTTACCCTGGCTGAGGTGACCAATCCCGCCGGCGATTATGTTTTCACAGCCTTGATGCCTGGCACCTATGCCTATACCGTAGTTAAGGAAGGCTACTTCATCGTAAGCGGAGAAGCTGTTGTGGTTGATGCCGATATTACAATCCCGGTTGTATTGGTTGAAACGCCTGACATTCCAGTTATTATTGCGATTACCCCTGTTGATGACGTCAATGTTGAGTATGGTACACTGGAAGCCGACGCTATTGCAGGCCTGGCACCCACCACCACCATTACCGACAGCAACAACGATACCCATGTTGTTACCCTTAGTTGGACCATCGCCGATTATGACGGTGAGGTTGCAGGCCCATACACTGCCACAGGAACCTTTACCCTTCCTGAAGGCATTGAACAGCCTGACCCCGCCATTCCGCTGGTGGTTAGTGCAACTGTAACGGTTCTTGAACCCCCTGTCGTAATCGATACCTTCCCCTGGTCGGAAGACTTTGAACAGGATGACTTCCCACCCAACGGATGGGCCAGTCATAACTTGGATGGCGGAGGACCACAGTGGGCATTAAGCACTTCACAGAACCACACCACTGGTGGAACAAGGTCTGCTTACCACAACTATTCAACTGCATCAGCAGGTAACCAGGATGGCTGGATGGTAACCCCATTGTTGCAACTGCCCAATGAGGATATGCGCCTGATATTCTGGTCATACAACAGCTTCCCAACCTATTATGGGAACAACAGCGTGTTGATTTCTACCGGAAGCGCCGATCCCACCAGCGATGATTTCACTGAGGTATGGACAACAACCGCCGTCACCTCGGCATGGGTTGAGACCATTGTTGATCTGAACGCTTATGCAGGTCAGGAGATCTATATTGCCTTCCGTTATCAGGGTACTGATGCCCACGCCTGGTATTTTGACGATGTTCTTGTTGAAGCACAACCCGAATACTACACGGTAAGCTTCACCGTAGCAGAAGACGTCACCGCTGGTGCTGCCATTGAAGGTGCACAAATCTCTATGACTGGTTATCCCGTTCTTACAACGGATGCCCAGGGTATGGCAACGGTTGACCTGATCGATGGCTCATACACCGCCACCATCACCAAATCAGGCTACCAAACCGAAACCGTAGATTTTATTGTTGACGGACAAGACCTGAGCATTGACGTCCTGATGCTGGATGCCATTATCAATCCGTTTAACCTCACGGTAACCACAGAAGGCCTTGAAGCCGGTGAGGCTCACCTGAGCTGGAATGAGACCTCAGTATTGCTTGAAGATGATTTCGAAGGTTACCCAAGCTTTGCCCTCGATCTGAGCCCATGGACCGTTTATGAGGAAACTGGCCACCTAACCTATACGATTGAAAACACTACCTTCCCCAATCAGGGACTGGCCTTTGGTTACATTATTTTCGATCCTTCGGGAACCACTCCTCCGCTCACAAGCACGGGTTACGAAGCATACTCAGGAACCAAGTATGCTGCCCACTTTGCACAAACCACGGGTCCTGATAATAGCTGGCTCGTTACCCCGCAACTGAGCATTGGCGAAAACATGGTCTTCAAGTTTATGGGTAAATCCATTACTGCCAACTACGGCCTCGAGCGATTCAATGTTTATGTCTCGACTACTGGCAACGCCATCTCTGATTTCGTGAAAATTTCAGAAGGAACCTATCTGGAAGCCCCTGTGGCCTGGACCGAGTATTCATACGACCTCAGCGATTATGCCGGTGAAGATGTGTACCTCGCCATCCAGTGTGTTTCCAATGATGCGTTCATGCTTATGGTGGATGATGTATTTATTGGCACGCCTGAAGCCCCGCTGACAAAGACCTTCACAGGCTTCAACATTTACCTCGACGACATGAACACCCCCGTGGCAACAGTTACCGACACCGAGTACTTGTTTACAGAACTTGAGGGAGGTACCTATACCGCCGGCGTTCAGTCTGTTTACACCACAGGCGTTTCCGAGATTGTTACAATTGATTTCGAAGTGGAAGGTATGATTATCCCAACCTACACTGTCACCTTCGAAGTAACCGATGAAGATGAAAATCCAATCACCGATGCTGTAATTACCCTTGAAAGTAATGCAAACGATGCTGGCGATTACGTCTTCGCAAACCTTGAAACCGGTACTTATTCATACCTGGTTGAGAAAGAAGGTTATTTTGATGCAACAGGCGAAGTTGTGGTTACCGATGAAGATGTTCTGGTTACTGTAACGCTGATCATCGACGACACAGGCATGCCCGGACAAGGATCAGATCAACTCAAAATCTATCCTGTACCTGCCCAAACTACCCTGTACATTACTTCACCTGAGGTGATCCGCAACCTGCGCATCATCGATATGCTGGGTCAGGTAGCCTATGCTACCAGCACCGTTGGTTTGTCGCACGAAGTGAATGTAAGCGAATTTAAGTCAGGCATCTACTTTGTCCAGATCCTTACCGATAAAGGAATGGAGACCCGCAGAATCCAGGTACAGAAATAACCTGGATTGCTGATTCTTATAAAG
>JAAYLH010000097.1 GCA_012521995.1 Bacteroidales bacterium
AACTAATACAATGTCATGGCAAAAAAAAAAAAAAAATAAAATAAAAAAACAAGATTTTTTTTGCTTTTTTTCAAAAAAAAAGCTAAAAGGTTTAATAAATTTTGACCGTCAAATCAAGACAGTTTTTTATTCAACTGCTTTTTTGCTAATTCAAACAGCACCTTTACTCATTATTTCATCCTCAATATCAATAATTTCCTAAATTTAGAAAAAATTAAAGGGCCATAAAGTGAAAAGGAATTCCATAGCAGTTCCGATTGCTTTGCTTTTGCTATTGCTGGCAACCAATATTTCTGCCCAAAGGCTGGATATGGCTCACGGTGAGGCGGAAACGCTTTATTTCAGGCATTTTACAAAGGAGGATGGGCTGCCATCGGATGTGGTGCGTTGGGTTACCCAGGATGCTTCGGGTTACATTTGGATAGCGACCGACAATGGTTTAGCCAGGTTTGATGGCCATGCAATGAAGGTGTTCAGGCATAATCCCGACAATCCCGGGTCTCTTTTGGAGAACCTGGTCTATTGTGTTTATGAAAGCAGCGACTCCCTGCTTTGGGTTGGCACCAATAATGGCTTTTCCATCTATAATCCTGTGTTGGATGTTTTTACAAATTACTACCCATTTGCCAGCCATACGCATCAATTTCCGGCGGTAGAGGTTCATTATTTTTTTGAAGATTCTGACGGAAACACCTGGATTGCCACTTCGAACGGTCTGGCGCATTTTGACCGAAAAAACGACAAAATTTTCTGGATGCTTCAGGCAGATGAAAAAAGCCTTCCAGCCAAAAGTCTCCAGTCATGGGTTTACCAGGTTGACGCCCATCCGCGCAACAAGGATCAAATTGTGGCAAGCACCCAGGGCGGCATATTGTTTATTGACAAAAAAACACATACCGTTGTTCTGGAAACGGAAAAAGATGCCGGTCACCGACCCGCCTCACAGTCGTTGTTTTTCGATGGCGACTCGGTATTATGGACCGGTGAGTGGGCCACGGGGCTAAAAAAACTGAACCTGGCAAGCAGGGTAAACAAGGGCGTGAGCGAATTGAGCACCCCCGCCAGAAAGCTGTCGATGCGTGTCTGGGCAATGGCAAACAGGAAGGGCGGCACCCCGTTGCCCACCACCCCTGCCAGGGCAAAGTATTTAAGCTTGTTCTTCGGGACGTTTTTTATCCGGCGAAACACCAGGGGCATCAGCACCGCAAACGAAATGCTGATGCGCAGGGCGCCCAGCTCCATTCCCGTAAAGGAGACCAGGCCCTTCTTCATCAAAATGAACGAACTGCCCCATATGAGCATCAGCACCACCAGGACCATCCATTCCTTTAAGCCGGGTTTGATTTCTTCCTGCACAGGATTAGGGGGATTTTTGACGGGTAAAAGTACGAAAAAAACAATACGCTTCATCCGGCCGCCCGAATCTGCCCCTCCAGCGAAAACTGAACAAAAAAACTGCTCATTCAAGACCTGAATTCAACCCCAAATTACGCAATACGTATTTCGACCGTATTTCGACCGTATTTCAACCGTATCTCGACCGTATCATGACCGTATCATGACCGTATTTTTACGGTCGAATTACGGTGTAGATTTGGTCAAAAAACAAGAAGCAATAAAATGAAGAAAGGGGGCTAATCGTCAAAAAATCTCTTTGCACAGTAAGCCTTGATTTTCAAAAACTTTTATTACCTTTGCAACTCGTTTTAGAAAAACGAAAAGACAAACAAAATCAATCATTTAAAAACAGTACAAAAATGGTAAGACAGTACGAAACCGTTTTCATTATGACTCCCGTTTTGTCTGATGAACAGATGAAGGAAGCGGTAAGTAAGTTTCAGGACTACCTGAAGAACAAGGGCGCCGAGATCGTCTATGAAGATCATTGGGGCCTGCGCAAACTCGCTTATCCCATTCAGAAGAAATCGACGGGCTTTTATCACCTGATCGAGTTCAAGGCTGAGCCCAAGCTCATCGCCGAGATGGAACTTGAAATGAAGCGTGACGAGCGCATCATCCGTTTTCTGACCGTATCGCTCGACAAATTTGCCGTTGCATACAATGAGAAGAGGCGTTCGGACAAGGACGTTTCGAAGGTAGCGGAGAAAGAATAAACAGGTAGTATAACGAACAAAGCATTAGAAACATGGCTAACCAGCAAAATTCAGAAATCAGGTATCTGGCACCCATTGCCGTAGATATCAAGAAGAAGAAATACTGCCGTTTCAAGAAGGCAGGCATCAAATATATTGATTACAAGGACGCCAACTTCCTGTTGAAGTTTGTCAACGAGCAGGGCAAGATCCTTCCCCGCCGTCTTACCGGAACATCGGTAAAATACCAGCGTAAAGTGGCCCGCGCCATCAAGCGCGCCCGTCACCTGGCCCTGATGCCTTATGTAGCTGATCTTTTAAAATAAGGAGGTAACAAGATGGAAATTATTCTGATTCAAGATGTTCCCAACCTGGGATTCAAAGACGATATTTTAACCGTAAAAGACGGCTATGCTGCTAATTATCTGATTCCAAAAGGTTTGGCTATTCTTGCTATTCCTTCGGAGAAGAAGAAGCTGGCCGAGACCCTCAAGCAGCGTGCCTATAAAGAGGAAAAGGTGAAGAAGGACGCCGAGAAACTGGCCGACAAGCTTCGCGACATTGAAGTGAAGGTAGGCGCCAAGGTAGGTACTTCAGGCAAGATCTTCGGTTCGGTGAACGCCCTGCAAATCGCAGAAGCCATCAAGGAGCAGTTCGACATTGAAGTGGACCGCAAGCGCATCGTTGTAGATGGCGATGCCGTGAAAGAACTGGGTGTTTACACTGCCAAGATCAACCTGCACAAGGAAGTACGTTTCGATATCAAGTTTGAAGTGGTTGGCGAATAAGCCACCGCCTAAAAGAAAACCAAAGGAAAAGCCTGTCCCCTCTTTGAGCGGGCAGGTTTTTTTGTAATATTGCAAACAAAACCAATAGCGATGCTGAGCCATTCGCAGATCAAATATGTGCAAAGCCTGCAGCAGAAGAAATTCAGGCGGCAGCACGGGGTGTTTGTGGCCGAGGGTGAAAAGATCGTTGGCGAACTCTGGGCGGGTAACTTGAGCGTGGAGGGGGTTTATGCCCTTTCGGGCTGGCTGGAGACCCACCGCCTTGTGATTCCGCAGGGGGTGGATGTTTATGAGGTAAGTGAAAAAGACCTGGAGCGCATCAGCGGGCTGAAGACGCCAAACCGGGTGCTTGCGGTGGTGCGGATGCCTGAGCCCCCTTCGGAAACCCGGCCGCATCACGAGGGGCTTGCTGTGGTACTCGACCAGGTGCAGGACCCGGGCAATCTGGGCACCATCATCCGAACGGCCGACTGGTTTGGCATCGGCAGGGTGATCTGCTCGCTCGACACGGCCGAGGTATTCAGCCCAAAGGTGGTGCAGGCCAGCATGGGTTCCTTTCTTCGCGTGGAGGTCGTATATACCCCACTGGTTCCTTTCCTGGAGTCGGTTTCTGGATCTGTACCGGTTTACGGGGCATTCCTGGAAGGAGATGAGTTATTTGGGATTAAGGCTGAAGCCAAGGGGCTGCTTGTTATTGGCAATGAATCGAAAGGCATTTCCACGGAAGTGGCTGCCTTAATTCAGAAAAGGGTGAGCATACACGGGGGGCGCCGGGGCGGGCAGGCCGATGCAGCCGAGTCGCTCAACGCCTCGGTGGCGGCAGGGATTTTGATGGCCTGGTTCAGCAGGAAATAAGAAAAAAAGGAAAAATATGCTTATCTTTATATAAGCAACTGAAAAAACACATTACTGACATGCAAGTATTTCTTCTCGCCATAGTTCTTGTAGCCATTGCCATAGGCGGCATTGCCATCAAAATGTTCTTCATCCCGGGTGAAAGTTTCAAGAAAACCTGCGGCAGCCAGTTTGACCCCAAGACAGGCAAGGCCCTCCCCTGTTCCTGTCATTCGGAGACTCCCGAAGACTGCAATAATAAGCTGGAAGTAAAGGTCGGCTAGATTCCGTAATTATCTTTACCTGCATAATTTTGTCCCACGGCATCCATGGGGTTGTTTTGGTATGTAATTTTTTGTATCTTTAGCAGTACAGCACCAAAACAGTAACAATATGGAAAATAACGGGATTATTGAACGATTTGGCGGGGTCACCAAGGAAGAACCCCTGAGCACACTGGATAAGGACCTTGTATTAGGCGGAACACAAGTCCTGGAATCGCGTAAACCCTTTTTCAGTTATTATAACGACCGCCCCGAAGTCGACCTGAGTGCTTACCTGTATTTTGTCCTTGACGGGCATCACCCCTTCGAGGCGATCCTCAGGGCTTCAGAAAAGGTAAAGGGAAAGGTGAAATGCGATTTTGAAGCGGCCTCGGGCAGCACTTCCATGCATAACCGGACGTGCCAGGTGATCCGCGTGAAGAAACTGAAGAAGTATTGTCAGATAAAGCACATTCAGGAGCTTTATCAGCGCGAGGGCATTGCCTTTAAGAAGCATTTTTCCAACCTCCGGGAGGAGATGGTACTGATCAGGCTGCAGAAGTTTTTCTATCTAAAGCCTTTTGAGGGAGGCATCTATATGGACACGGCCCAGGAGCATGTGGGCTATTTCACCATCCCTGATTACATTGAATGGCCGAGCTTCAGGGAACTGACCATAAAGGCGAAGTACGAAACCGAGCTGTTGTTCTTCGATGCTGCCAGGGTCTTTTTCTACGAGAACCGCAAGATCATGAACCTGGTAAGGATTTACAAGGAAGACATCTCTCCCCTTAAGATTGCGCCCATCAGGGACCGTTACCTGAAACTGATCAGCGAGCAGTAAGGAGCAATTTTTTTGAAGGGATCATCCATTCCTTTCGGGGAAGAATCAATCCTAAAGCTTGTCGCGCTTAAGCAGTTTCAGCCCCGGCGTGGCATAGGTGCCAAAATGCTCGGGTCCTGCGGAGTATATAAAGAAAGCATCCATTTCGGGATGAGATTCCACAAATGCCAATACTTTTTAGAACCCCATGACCATAAAGGCCGTTGCATCGGCATCGGAGGGAATGCCATGGGGAGAGAACACCAAGACGCTGAGCAGGTTGTGTGTGACGGAATATCCGG
>JAAYLH010000098.1 GCA_012521995.1 Bacteroidales bacterium
AGGCGCAATAGGCTTCATTGATGCTGGCCTTGCCGGCCCGGATTGATTTGATCTCGGTGCCCGTCAGCACAATGCCTGCAGTGAACTTTTCCAGGAGTAAAAATTCAAAGCCTGCCTTTTTGTTTCTTATGTTGATTTTTCCGGCCATAGGTTGATAAGGACGCAAAATTACGAAAATTCAGGGAGCATTGAGGCTTGTTTAAAAACAAAGATCATGGCAGGCTTCTGAAGTGAAATCATACGCAATTTTTGCTGCATTTCTCCATGCTCAATGACTTATATTATCTGGCGTTCATCCTTATTCCAAATATAATGAAACGGTCCAGGCAATGACTGCAGCCAGGATCAGGTAGGCCAGCAGTTCATAAAAGAAAGGGGGCAAGGCCCGGAATGCAGGATTTTTGGGCTGGTTGTGCTCGTCCCAGGTTCTTGTAATATATTTGATGAGCTTACGAAACATTGTATTTGGTTTGTTTTTATTGAAATATTTGATTGCAATTTAAATATTCCTGATTTAATTGTTTACTTTTTTTTTGAACATATTTTGCTTATCAGCGTTTGCATAGCAGATCTGTTAATGGATTTTTCACAAAAAAACTGATTGTGGCATTCCTTTTGTGAAAGATCAAAAACCAATTGCTTTATTTTAAAAACAAGCGACGTTTTGCCATCGTTCAAAACAAATTAAAAAAAAGTTGTTTGTTAACTAAAAAAAATTACTTTTGCAAAAAATTTTAACCAGAACTCGCGTATGTATTGGACGCTTGAATTAGCCTCAAAACTCGAAGATGCACCATGGCCTGCCACCAAGGAGGAGCTGATCGACTATGCCCTTCGCTCGGGCGCACCCATGGAAGTGATTGAAAACTTACAGGAAATCGAAGATGAGGGCGATGTATACGAAAGCATTGAAGACATCTGGCCCGATTACCCCACCAAGGATGATTTCTTTTTTCACGAGGATGAGTATTGATTGACCGTTTTAAGAAAACACCACAAAACCGGCTTCACCAGCCGGTTTTTTTTACCCCCAGAAACCTTGGGTTTCGCTTCATTTTTTGGGCTAATTGGATTACCTTTGCAATTCCAAAAAAAGTCTGCAACTTTTAACAACAATCATCCCTGACCATACTATGCCCAGCCTATTTAAAAAACTTTTTGGAAGTAAAATCGATCGGGACTTCCGCGAAATAAAACCTCTTCTCGACCAGACCCTGCAGGTATACGAAGCCATTAAAAATCTTGACAACGACCAACTGCGTGCCAAGACCCTGGAGTTTCGCCTGCGAATTCGCGAAAACATTAAGGCGGAACAGGATCAGATAGATCAGTTGCGCAAGGAAATTGAAAACAACTTTGCAATGGATGTTGAGGAAAAGGAGCGCCTTTACAACCAGATTGACGGCCTTGAAAAGGCCCAGGACGAAAAGACGGAGGAACTCCTCAGGCAAATTCTTCCTGAAGCTTTTTCGGTGATCAAGGAAACAGCCCGCCGCTTTAAGGAAAACAATGAAGTGAAGGTAACAGCCACGCAGATGGACCGAGACCTTGCTGCTTCCCGCCCCAGCATAACCATCACCGGCAATACGGCCGTTTACCAAAACCAGTGGATTGCAGGAGGCAACACCATCACCTGGGATATGGTCCATTACGATGTACAGCTTATTGGGGGTATCCATCTTCACCAGGGCAAGATTGCCGAGATGGCCACGGGTGAAGGGAAAACCCTGGTAGCAACTCTGCCTGTTTACCTCAATGCCCTTCCTGGAAAAGGGGTCCACATCGTTACTGTGAACGACTACCTAGCCAAGCGTGACTCAGAGTGGATGGGGATGCTCTTTGAGTTCCACGGCCTTAAAGTGGACTGCATCGATAAGCACGAACCCAACTCCAATGAGCGTCGCAAAGCTTACCTTGCCGACATCACTTACGGCACCAACAATGAGTTTGGCTTCGACTATCTGCGCGACAATATGGCCAGGAACCCTGAGGAACTGGTGCAGCGCAAGCATAATTACGGCATCGTGGATGAGGTGGACTCGGTGTTGATCGATGATGCCCGTACGCCCCTGATTATTTCAGGACCTACACCCCAGGGTGATAAGCATGAATTCCATGAGCTTAAACCCAAGATTGAACGCCTTGTAAATGCCCAGCGCACGCTGGTAACCTCTATGCTTGCAGAAGCCCGAAAATTGTTGTTGAGCAATGAAGGCCAGGCCGATGAGAAAAAAGGAGGGGAGCTTCTGCTTCGCTGCCACAGGGGATTGCCGAGAAATAAAGCATTGATTAAACTGCTCTCGGAGCCCGGCATAAAAACCATATTGCAAAAGACCGAGAACTTTTACATGCAAGAGCAGAACAAAAACATGCACATCATTGACGATGAGCTGTTTTTTGTCATTGAAGAAAGAAATAACTCCATAGAACTTACTGAGAAGGGAATTGACCTGATCACCAGCCAGACAGACGACCCCCATTTCTTTATCCTGCCCGATATGGGATCGGAAATTGCGGAAATCGAGAAGGCAAACCTTTCGCACCAAGAGAAACTCGAGAAGAAAAACCTGCTGCTCAGCGACTTTTCTATAAAAAGTGAACGGGTTCATACCGTGAACCAATTGCTTAAGGCATATACCTTGTTTGAAAAGGACACTGAATATGTGATCATTGAAAACAAGGTCAAGATTGTGGACGAGCAGACTGGCCGTATCATGGAAGGCCGCCGTTACAGCGATGGCCTTCACCAGGCCATTGAAGCCAAGGAAAACGTAAAGGTTGAGGCAGCCACACAGACCTACGCCACAATTACCCTGCAGAATTACTTCAGGATGTATCGCAAACTGGCCGGTATGACGGGTACGGCCGAGACTGAAGCAGGCGAATTCTGGGACATATATAAACTGGATGTAGTGGTGGTTCCAACGCACCGCCCCATAATACGTGCTGACCGTGAAGATCTGGTATACAAAACCAAGCGCGAGAAATATAATGCGGTCATCGACGAGGTCAGCGACCTGATTTCTGCCGGGCGGCCTGTACTGGTGGGCACTACTTCCGTTGAGATTTCGGAAGTTCTGAGCCGAATGCTTAACCTGCGCAAAATCAAGCACAATATCCTCAATGCCAAGCAGCACCAAAAGGAAGCCCAGATTGTGGCTGAGGCTGGTCAGGCAGGAACAGTGACCATTGCCACCAACATGGCTGGTCGTGGTACCGACATCAAGCTTGGACCCGGTGTGAAAGAGGCAGGTGGTTTGGCCATCATCGGTACAGAGCGCCACGAGTCGCGTCGTGTGGACAGGCAGTTGCGCGGTCGTGCAGGGCGACAGGGAGACCCCGGCTCCTCCCAGTTCTTTGTATCGCTTGAAGATGACCTGATGCGTATCTTCGGCTCCGAGCGGATCTCAAAGATCATGGACCGTATGGGCCTGCAGGAAGGGGAAGTGATCCAGCACAGCATGATCACCAAATCGATCGAGCGAGCCCAGAAAAAGGTGGAAGAGAATAACTTTGGCATTCGTAAGCGCCTGCTGGAATATGACGACGTTATGAATGCCCAGCGCGAGGTGATTTACAGCAAGCGCCGCAATGCCCTTTTTGGCGAAAGGCTGGCCGTGGATATTGCCAATATGATGTTTGACACCTGCGAGCAGATGATCATTGAAGGGCAGGACCTGGGTGACCACGATAGCTTTGAAATGAACCTGATGAAAACCTTTGGCTTGGAGTCACCCTTCAACGAACGGGAATTCCTGGATGAAAAAACAGAAAAGCTTACGGAAATCCTGTATGCCAAGGCAGTACAGAGCTATAAGGCCAAAAACGAAAGCATTGCCAATTCAGCCTTCCCTGTCATCAGGGATGTTTATGAGCGGGCTTCTGAGTTGTATGAAAATATTGCCATTCCAATTACTGATGGCATCAAGAACATCAACGTCATCACCAACCTGAAGAAGGCTTATGAGACCAATGGCCGTGAGGTGGCCCTTTCCATTGAAAAGAACATTACCCTCGCCATCATCGATAATTCGTGGAAAGAACACCTCCGGGAAATGGACGACCTGAAGCAGTCGGTTCAAAGTGCTGCCTATGAGCAAAAGGACCCCTTGCTGATATATAAGTTCGAGTCCTTTGAGCTCTTTAAGCGCATGATCACAAAAGTGAACAGAGACATCATAGCCTTCCTGGTAAAAGCCCGCCTACCTATTCAGAATGCCGACCAGGTGCAGCGAGCCGCTGCTCCTGAACGAACCGATATGAGCAAGCTGCAGACAGGTCGCAGCGATATTCCGGGAAGCGGCCAGCGTAAGGCAGAACCCGTCAGGGTAGAAAAGAAAGTGGGCAGAAACGAACCCTGCCCTTGCGGAAGTGGAAAGAAATTCAAACATTGCCACGGCGCGGGGCTTTAATCCTGATATGATGAATTTTATTTCCGAAACACACGTGCGGGTCCGCTATGGCGAAACCGATCAAATGGGTTTTGTCTATTATGGGAATTATGCCTTGTATTTTGAAGTGGGACGAGCAGAAGCAATGCGCAAACTGGGGATGACCTACCGTGAAATGGAAGAAAAAGGCGTATACATGCCCATTGCCCAGATGAATGTCAAATACCTTAAACCAGGACGTTACGATGACCTGCTGACCATCCGGACCATCGTTTCCCAAGTTCCCACCTCCAGGATGGTATTCGATTATGAGATATACAATGAGGAAGGAATTCTCCTTTGCAAGGGAAACACAGTGCTTGCCTTTATTAAGTATTCAAACCACAGACCGTGTCCCGCACCCGACTGGTTTTTGGAAAGGCTATTACCCTATACAAATTAAAACAAATCTGAAAAATAAATTCTTGAACAAATGGATATGAACATTTTTCTGGGAGAGAACCAGCGTGTAGAAGCACACTATAAAGGGTTTGTCATCCAAACCGACCAACCTATTACCGCAGGTGGAGACAACAGCGCTCCTGCGCCCTTTGATCTCTTCCTGGCCTCCATTGGTACCTGTGCTGGTTATTATGTAAAAGCCTTCTGCAACCAGAGGGGAATCCCAACCGATGGCATTACGCTTGTGCAGAAAACAAACCACAACAAGGAGACCCGTATGATTGCCTCCATTGAGATCAACATTCACCTCCCAAAAGACTTCCCTGATCGTTACCGCGAATCAGTAATCAAGGCTGCCAATGCCTGCGCCGTTAAGAAGCATATCGCCAATGCGCCCGAATTCATTGTGAATACCATTATCGAATAATCCATATGAGCAAGAAGACACTGGTCCTGGGAGCGAGCCATAAGCCCGACCGCTATTCTTACCGTGCAGTAAAGAAACTGCTTGCATACAAGCACGAAGTGGTAGCCATCGGTTTGCGCGAAGCAAATATTGAAACAGTTCAAATTCAAAAAGGACAACCTAAGCTGGAAGGCATTCACACAGTCACCCTTTACATGAATCCCACCAACCAGGAACAATTCCTTGATTACATCATTGATCTGGAGCCTCAAAGGATAATCTTTAACCCCGGCACATGGAATCCCAAACTGGAAAAGATGGCCAGGGCGGCAGGTATTGAAACCGAGGAAGATTGTACCCTCGTTATGCTCAATGCAGGATTGTATTAAGATATTATTAAAAACAAATCGTAAAGTTTCGCAATGGATACCAGGAAAAAAGGATTCAACACCAAGCTTATTCACGCAGGAGCCTTTGAAGACCAGTTTGGAAGTGCAACCGTTCCCATTTATCAGACCAGCACCTTTAAGTTCAGGGATGCAGATCACGGGGCAGCTTGCTTCGCAGGGGAAGAAGATGGATTTATCTACACACGCATCAACAATCCCACCATTGACGCACTGGAGAAACTGGTGGCAGAACTAGAGAACGGCTACCGCGCCATTGCCGTCAGCTCAGGGATGGGTGCAGTGAATACTATTTATATGGGATTGCTCAGCCAGGGCGACCATCTCATCAGCTCTGCAGCCGTTTATGGCCCTTCAAGGGTGGTAATGGAAAAGCATTATTCACGCTTTGGCGTTGAATCATCCTATGTGGACACCTCCAATCTTGAAAATATACGCAAGGCTATTCGCCCCAACACCAAATTAATCTTTATTGAAACCCCGGCTAATCCAACCATGGACATCACCGACCTGGAAGGGGTGGTGAAGATTGCCCGTGAACACAAGCTGATCACTGTTTCTGATAATACTTTCAGCAGCCCCTACCTGCAACGCCCCCTGGATTTCGGTTTTGACGTGGTATTCCACAGCATCACCAAATTTATCAATGGCCATGCCGATGTAGTAGGTGGAATCGTGGTGACCCGCGAAAAAACCCTGCACGATATCCTGCGCCCCATGATGGTCAATCTGGGCTGTAATATGGACCCCCACCAGGCTTACCTGGTTATCCGTGGCCTCAAGACCCTGTCGCTCAGGGTGGAGCGTTCACAGCAAAATGCATTGAAAATTGCACATCACCTGCTAGATCACCCCAAAATTGAATGGGTCAAATATCCCGGTCTGCAGAATCATCCCCAGCATGATCTGGCCCTCAAACAAATGTCAGGCCCCGGGGCAATGATCAGTTTTGAACTCAAGGGCGGCCTGGAAGCAGGGAAAGTCCTGATGAACAATGTGAAGCTCTGCATGCTTGCCGTATCGCTGGGTGGCGTCGAAACACTCATTCAGCATCCGGCCAGCATGACCCACTCAAAAATGGAACCTAAGGACCGCCAGGATGCAGGAATTTCTGATGGATTGGTGCGTTTTTCAGTGGGCATTGAAAACGTAGAAGACATTCTTGCCGATCTGGATCAGGCACTTGCCAAAATCTGATGGCGTTTTTTTTTGCATTTTCTCTTTCAGAGAGGCATTTGTTTTAATAACTTTACATGTTATAAAGCATTATATTTTAGTTAATTCCTAGGCATGTAATCATGAGTGAGAAGCCCTATATTTTTTTGCTTGCTCTGTGCCTTTTACTGGCCCCGGACGCTTCTGCCCAAAGGATAGGAGTAGTGCTCAGCGGTGGAGGGGCAAAGGGAGTGGCTCACGTGGGCTTGCTTAAGGCTTTGGAGGAAAACAATATCCCCATCGATTACATTGCAGGTACTAGCATGGGAGCTATCATCGGGGGGATGTATGCCAGCGGATTCTCGCCCGACAGCATTGAAAAGATTGTGACCAGCCCTGAGTTCCAGTCCTGGGCATTAGGCACCATACAGGAAGAATACAACTTTTACTTCAAGCAGTTACCTGAAAATGCCTCCTGGGTCTCAGTGAAATTCACAGTAGACTCCGTCTGGCAGCCGCAATTACCTACGAGCCTGGTGTCCCCTGTTCAAATGGACTTCGCCGGGGTGCAATATCTCTCTTCAGTGAATGTCGCTTCAAAGGGCAACTTCGACAGCCTGTTCATTCCTTTCCGCTGTGTGGCTGCCGACATTGAACGTAAGGAGGCCGTCGTGTTCAGCAAGGGGCCTTTATTCCCCGCCATAAGAGCTTCCATGACTTATCCTTTTGTGTTCAAACCAATCAGGATCGATGGCAGGCTCCTTTTCGATGGCGGTATTTATAATAATTTCCCCGTGGATGTGATGCAGTCAGAATTTGATCCTGACTTCATCATCGGTAGCGTGGTAGCCCAGAATTTCAAGCCCCCAACAGAGGATAACATCCGCTCACAGGTCGAAAATCTCCTGGTTTCCAAAACAGATTACATTATTGATGAAGAATTTGGAATCCTCATCAAACCCGATATCCCCCAAGTCGGAGTCACCGATTTTTCCAGAAGCCACGAAATCCTCGATAGTGGTTACGTGGCAACACAAAAGGTCATTGCGCAAATTAAGGAAAGGGTTTCCCGTGAAGTAAGCTTGGAAGAAAGGAAAGCCCGCCGCGATGCCTTCGCAAAAAGGACCCCTCCTGTAATCATCGACAGGATTTTTTTCAGGGGGATGAATGAAGCCCAGATGGATTATATTTACAGGCTGCTCTATGAACGTAAACCCACTCCCATCGAGGAAATCAAGGTAGAATACTTCAAATTGCTGGCAGAGGAACATATTGAACTCCTGGTTCCAACAATCGAATACAATCCTGAATCTGGTTATTATGACCTTTACCTTGATGTCACCCTTGACAAGGATCTTGTATTGCAATTCGGGGGTAACGTAAGCAGCAGCCCTGTGAACCTGACCTTCATTGAGGCACAGTACCGTCGCTTAGGATATAAGGCTTATACTACCATCGCAAACGCTTATGTGGGAAGGTTTTACAATTCGGTCCACCTGATGAGCAGGATGGGTTTTCCCACAAAAACACCCTTCTTCCTGGAAGGGAGTTATACCCTGAACAACTATAATTTCTTCCAAACCAATACCCTGTTCTTCCAGGATCAGACCCCCGCTTACCTGAGAATTAACCAGAACTTCCTCAACCTGAAGGGCGGCCTGCCCGCTCGTTATTCTGGTAAGATCCTGCTGGGAGCCACTACCGGCATCACCCGTTACGATTATTACCAGACCAATCAGTTTGCCCGCACCGATACTACCGACCAGACTACGCTGAGCTTCTTCAGCCCCTATCTGGTTTTCGAACGAAATACCCTGAACCGAAAACAATTCCCCAACGAGGGCACCTTCTTTTCCATTGGCTTGCGCTATATCACAGGACTGGAAAGGCATACCCCGGGGTCCACCTCCTTCTTAACCCTGGGATCCCGCAATAAGCACGACTGGTTCCAGCTACGCATCGATTATCAGAATTTTTTCGCCAAAACCAATGCAATAACCTGGGGTTTCTTCTCTGAACTCATGCTTTCAAACAAAAGCCTGTTTTCAAATTATACCAGCAGCCTGCTTACTGCTCCCAGCTTTGACCAGGTACCTGAAACACGGGGCATTTTTTTACCCCGGTACAGGGCAAATAATTTTGGAGTGGTAGGAATTAAAGGTATTTATTCTCTCTCCAGAAATACGGATTTAAGAATGGAAGCCTATATCTTTCAACCCGTTCGCGAGATCCTCGCAGGACCTGATCACGTGCCCTACCTCAGTAAGATTTTCGATCGAACTTATTTCCTCCTTTCCACTTCACTTGTAGCCAATACCCGCCTTGGGCCAGCCTCCCTGACCCTCAACTTCTTCGACAGATATGAAGTGCCTTTTTCCTTGTCCCTCAACTTTGGTTATCTCATCTTCAACGATAACCCTTTGCATTAAGCCTGCATAAGCATTTAAATGGTTAAAAATGAATAAAAAACATTTTCGTTCATACCAAAATATTTATAATTTTGTGGGCTTTAATCAAAAAGAACTGGCTGAATACCGGAATATTGGTTGACACACTTACGCGTGAAGTGTTTTTTATGCCGCATTGCTCTGAAACTTTAATTAGTAATTATTATTAATTTTTTCGTAATGAATAAGAAGGAACAACTGGACCCCAAAGCCGATCAGCCTATTGATCAGCAGGGGGATGAGAGCCTGAACGCTGATAAAACAGCAAAACCCGATGAAGTTGAAAACGTTGGTGAACCGCAATGGGAAACTGCAGAAAATCTTACCGATCCTGAACCTGCTGAAACAACCCTTGAAGTGGAATCCACTGAGTCTGCAATAGAAGAGGAAGTTAAGCAACCATTGGCTGAAAGCCCTCAGGAAACCCCCGAAACGGTTGCAGAATCAAATGAACCTCCTGTTGAAGTAACCCTGGCTGAGGATCCTGTGGAAGCCGTTGCAGAAGCCCCTGCGGAAGAAGCACCAGCGGAAACAGAACCTACTGAAGAGATGCCTGAAGCAAAGGAGGAAGCCCCTGCGAAAGAAGAAGCAGCTGCAGCAGAACCTGCTGAGGAAGCGCCTGCAACAAAGGAGGAAACCCCTGCTGATGAAGCTGCAGCACAAGCCGAGCCCACTGAAGAAGCGATTGCGGTAAAGGAGGAAGCCCTTGTTGAAAAGCCCGCCGCTGTAGTCCTTCCTTCTGCTGGTCCCACTGCCCCGAAGGAAGAGGAAAGCCCTGACGGAGAAGACGAAGAGGAGGAAGAAGAATCCGACCACGAAGAAGAGGAGGAAACCGAAGACCTCAACGAGCACTACGGAAAAATGAACCGCGATGAGCTGGTCCAGGTGCTTGAAGCCTTGGTAAAAAATGAAGACATCAACTTCATCAGGAAACACATTGGCTACATCAAAGCGGCTTTCCGCAAGCTTACCAGGGAAGACAACCTCGTTCATTACGAAAAATCCATATCCCACGAAGAAGCCGAAGAGGGCGCTGAAGCACAGGAAGCTCCTGCTGATCCTTTGGCACAGCGCTTCGATGTGGCAATGAATGTATATAAAGACAAAAAATCTGTCTTCGACCAGGCCCTGGAAAAACAAAAACAGGAAAACCTGGATGCCAAGGAGCATATCCTCGAAGAACTCAGAAACCTAATCGAGTCTGAGGAGGAACTTAAAAAAACCTACGATCAGTTCCGCGACCTCCAGGAAAAATGGCGCGATATTGGGCAGGTTCCTCAAAACGCCAAGAACACCCTTTGGAACAACTACCACTTCCTGGTGGAAAAGTTCTTCGATAAGGTCAAGATAAACAAGGAACTCAAAGACCTGGACCTGAAGAAGAACCTGGAGCTGAAAACCGAGCTGTGTGAAAAAGCTGAAGAGCTGCTGCTCGAACCCTCTATAGTGAAGTCATTCCAGCGCCTCCAAAAACTACACGAAGCCTGGAAAGAAACAGGTCCTGTTCCCAACGACAAGAAGGAAGAAATATGGGAACGCTTCAGGGCTGCTACCGAGAAGCTCAACAAACGCCGCCAGGAATACTATGATGGCCTGCGCGAAGAGCAACAAAACAACCTCTCCGCCAAACTGGTCCTTTGTGAGAAAGCCGAGCAGCTAGCCTCACAGACTCCTGAGACTCCTCGCCAATGGCAAGATCTCACCAACCAAATCAATGAACTCTTTAAGCTGTGGAAATCCATTGGATTTGCACCCAAAAAAGTCAACAATGAGGTCTGGAACCGATTCCGCACTGCCCTTGATACTTTCTTCACCAGCAAAAAGGAATTCTTCCAGAAGTTCAAAGAAAACCAGACAGAAAATTACAACCAGAAACTGAACCTTTGCCTCCAGGCTGAAGCCCTGAAGGAAAGCACCGACTGGCGCAGGACTACCGATGAACTGATTGCCCTGCAGCACGAATGGAAAAAGATCGGAACGGTGCCCAGCAAATTCTCTGACAAAATCTGGAAGCGCTTTAGGGCTGCCTGTGATGAGTTTTTCAAAAGAAAATCGGAATACTTCTCCAATATTGGCGAGATGCAAGAAGAGAACCTTCAGAAAAAGAAGGAGATCATCGAACAGATCCGCACCTATGCCTATAGCGAGGATAATTCAGAAAACCTGAAGGTCATCAATGAATTCCAGCGGCAATGGATGGAAGTCGGTCATGTGCCCATCAAGCAGAAAGACAAGATCCAGGCAGAATACCGCAAAGCCATTGATGAGCAGTTTGAAAAGCTAGGAATCAGCAAGAAGGCTAAGAGCACCCTCTCGTTCCGCTCAAAGATCGAGAATATTAAGCATACTGCCAATGCCGATCATATCATCTACAAGGAGCGGAATTACCTGATCAACAAAATAAACACCCTTCAGAACGACATCAAGGTTTGGGAGAACAACATCGGATTCTTTGCTTCTTCAAAGAAAGCCGATATCCTCAAAAACGAGTTCGAAGAGAAGATAGAAAAAGCAAAGCAGGAAATTACAATCCTCGAAGAAAAGCTCAAAATCCTCAGGGAATCTTAAAAAAAAGCCGGGAAATCACCCGGCTTTTTTTATCTTGCATAACAAAATCATTATGGTGCAGTTATAATAAAAACGCTTTTCCAAAAATCCGGTATTATGAAACGCTTTTTTCTAATCTCTGCAATTCTTGTTTGCCTGGCGCCATTAGCCCATGGACAATATACAAGCTTTGGCCTGAAAGCTGGCCTAAACTTCACCAGCCTGCCTTCCGAACAAAACGGGTCTACTTCCGATTACATCGTCTCTGCCTTCTCCGATTCCTATACAGGCTACCATGTGGGAGGCGTGGCCCTGTTCCTTTTCAGAGGCGGTTTTTTCCAGCCTGAACTGCTTTATACCCAAACAGGCCGCGATATGCGCCTGGCCTTTATTGAATCCGACCAGGAGGATGAATATTTCACCCAGAAATACAGCCACCTGGTTATGCCCCTGATTGCAGGCGCCAAATTCGGCGCCCTCAAGATTGGAGCAGGGCCTGTGTTCTCTTTCCTTATTAACGATTGGAATGACCTCGGCATTGAAGAGGAATTGAGCCAGGAACTCAAGAAACTAACCCTTGGATATCAAATAGGTGCAGGCCTTCAATTGGGAAACCTGGCCCTTGAATTAAAATACGAAGGCAATTTTACCGAATTTGGCGAAGGGATCACCATTGGAGGCGAGACCATAAAATTTGATTCCCGTCCCCATCAGTTTATCCTGAGCCTGGGCATTCTTTTCTGATCCCTTATCGGAAGGTGATCGCCTTTACGGGCGAGATGCGCGTGACAATCATCGAAGGGAAGATCAGCATCACCATGCAAATGACAAAAGTTCCCAGGTTCAAAAGCAGCAATGGAAGCAGCTCGAGGTTTATGGGCACCTGTGAGACATAATAAGAGTCCTGGGGAAGCGTAATGATGCCAAAGCTGGATTGCATCCAACACACAAGAAGCCCCGCCACATTGCCCCAAAACAGCCCTTTTGCGATGGTAAAGGAGGCGTTGTAGAGAAACACCTTCCTGACCAGCAAATTGGAGCCCCCCACAGCCTTCAAAACCCCGATCATATTTGTTTTTTCAAGCACGGCAATCAACAGGGTTGTGATCATGTTTATGCCAGCCACCAACACCATCAGGAACAGGATCACATACACGTTCATATCCAACAGTGCCAGCCAGTCAAAGATCTGTGGATAGATATCGCGGATGCTGCGCGCATTCAAATCATACGGGATTAATTCGTACACCGCTCCCTTGATGCTTTCAATGTTGCTGAAATCATTCACCAGCACTTCAAAGCCGCCGATCTGGCTTTCATCCCAGCGATTCAGCCGTTGGATATGGCGGATGTCGCCCAGGATGAACACCTTATCCAACTCCTCCAGACCTGTTTCATAAATGCCAGCAACGGTAAAGCGCCTGATGGCGGGAGGTTCCTGGATGAAATAGACAAAAATGGTTTGCCCGGGCTCAAGCTTCAGGCGGTTGGCAATGAATTTTGAAACAATCACCTCATCCGATCGGGCCGAATCGCTGAACAGCAGGGGAGTCCCCGCAACCATGCGATCGCCGAAAAACGACCAGTCGAAATCGGTCCCAATGCCCTTCATTACTATGCCATGAATGTCCTCATCCGTTTTAATGATGCCTGACTTGGTGGCAAAAGCCTGAACATGCCTGATTCCTTCCAGCCCCTTCAAAGGCTCAAGGAAGTCCTGCTCCCGGCTGATGGGCGTGGGTTCATACGACACATTGTAATCCAGATTGGTCACCTGTATATGGGCACCGAATCCAATGACCTTTTCTCGTATCTCGCTTTGAAATCCCGTGACCACGGCCACTGCAATGATCATCACGGCCAGGCCCAGCGCTATACTCAGCACAGAAATCTTTCGGATCAGTCCTGCAAAGGATTTTCCTTTTTTGTCTGTTCCAAGGCGGCGGGCTATAAAAAGTGGGGTGTTCAAATTATATTGCCTTTGAGTTGATTGCAAAAGTAGGATTTTTCCCAAAGAAAAAAGCGGAAACTTCATTTAGAAGTGTTCCGCTTCTACCAACTTACACAAAACCATTATTTTGAAAGCACCAGGCCGCCGGCTTTGGAATCCACCTTCACCAGCTCATCCTTACTGATCCTGCCTGCGAGAATCTCCTTCGACAAGAGGTTGAGCAGGCTGCGCTGTATCACGCGCTTCAGCGGCCGGGCTCCAAACTGCGGGTCAAAGCCTTCGCCGGCAATCCATTCAATGGCCCCGGGTGTGACTTCAAGGCTGATTCCGTTCTCCCGGAGCATATCCTGCACACGCCTGATCTGAAGTTCCACAATCCCCGAAATCTCCTCACGCGTCAGGGGGCTAAACATAATGATCTCATCCACCCGGTTGATGAACTCGGGGCGTATGGTTCGTTTCAGCAGCTGAAACACATCTTCCCGCGTGCGATCAAGCACCTCCACACGGTTGCCGTCGTTCATACCTTGCAGTTGCTCCTGTATCAGGCCCGATCCGATATTGGAGGTCATTATAATGATGGTATTCTTGAAATCTGCCGTCCGCCCTTTATTGTCTGTAAGACGTCCATCCTCCAAAACCTGGAGCAGGATGTTAAAAACATCGGGATGGGCTTTTTCAATCTCATCCAGCAAAACCACCGAGTAGGGCTTGCGGCGCACAGCTTCTGTCAATTGCCCGCTTTCCTCATAGCCCACGTAGCCCGGAGGCGCTCCGATCAGGCGGCTCACTGTATGCCGCTCCTGGTATTCCGACATATCGATCCTGACCATCGCATTCTCATCATTAAACAGGAACTCGGCCAGTGCCCTGGCAAGCTCGGTTTTTCCTACCCCTGTGGTGCCCAGAAAAATAAATGAACCCACGGGGCGCTTGGGGTCCTGCAGGCCTGCACGGCTCCTGCGAATGGCATCAGACACGGCCGCAATGGCTTCATCCTGCCCAACCACCCGCAGGTGAAGCTCTTCCTCAAGGTCCAGCAACTTCTCACGCTCGCTCTGCAACATGCGGCTCACAGGGATGCCCGTCCAGCGCGAAACCACATCGGCGATATCCTCGGCCGTGACTTCCTCCTTGATCAGGGCACTCTCCGACTGCATCTCCTTGAGCTTCAGGTTCAGATTCTCCAGGTTTTGCTCGGCCTCCTTAATCCGTCCGTAACGTATCTCAGCCACCTTGCCAAAGTCACCGTTGCGCTCTGCCTGGTCAGCCTCATAGCGGTATTCTTCAATCGACTGCTTCAGCGACTGGATTTGCTGCACTACTTCCTTCTCGCCGTCCCACTTGCTCCTGATCTTATTGCGATCATCCTGAAGATTGGCAAGCTCTTCACCAATCACTTTCAGCTGGGCTTCGTCCTTTTCGCGCTTGATGGCCTCACGCTCAATCTCCAGTTGACGGATCCTGCGTTCCACCTCGTCCAGTTCCTCTGGCACCGAGTTCATCTCCAGGCGCATTTTGGAAGCGGCTTCATCAATCAGGTCAATGGCCTTGTCTGGAAGAAACCGATCGGTGATGTATCGCTGCGACAGATCCACAGCAGCAATGATCGCCTCATCCTTTATCCTCACCTTGTGGTGCGTCTCATAGCGTTCCTTCAGCCCGCGCAATATACTCACCGCATCCAGCTTATTGGGCTCATTCACCATAACGATCTGGAAACGCCGCTCCAGGGCCTTATCCTTCTCAAAATACCGCTGGTACTCCTTCAGGGTGGTGGCACCCACGGCACGAAGTTCTCCGCGGGCAAGGGCTGGCTTCAGAATGTTGGCAGCGTCCATGGCTCCTTCACCACCCCCGCCGGCACCCACCAGGGTGTGAATCTCATCAATAAACAAAACAATCTCTCCCTCTGAACTTACAACTTCCTTTACAACGGCCTTCAGGCGTTCCTCAAACTCGCCCTTATACTTAGCCCCGGCAATCAGGGCACTCATATCGAGCGAAAAGATCTTTTTCGACCTCAGGTTTTCAGGCACGTCACCATTCACAACACGATGGGCAAGGCCCTCGGCGATAGCCGTTTTTCCCACCCCGGGCTCCCCGATCAGTATGGGGTTGTTCTTCGTACGGCGGGCAAGGATCTGCAAGATCCTGCGAATCTCCTCATCACGGCCGATCACGGGATCCAGCTTTCCCGAAAGGGCAAGATCGTTCAGGTTGCGCGCATATTTATTCAGGGCATTGTAGGTATCTTCTGCAGTCTGGCTTTTTACCGATGAGCCCTGGCGAAGTTCCTTGATGGCCTCCTTCATTCCCGAAGCCGTCAGGCCCGTATCCTTCAACATCCGGGCCACGCTGTCCTTGCCCATCAACAGGGCCAGCATCAAATGCTCTATCGAAATGAATTCATCCCCAAAGTCCTTTAGGGTAGACAGTGCCTTTTGCAAGGTCTGGTTGCAATCCGACGAAAGGTAGATATCGCCCCCCGCAACCCGGGGATAGCTCTGCAACTCACGATCCAGGACTTGTTGCAGCCCCTGGATGTTTACATTATTTTTCTTCAGCAGGTAAGGCGCAACGTTTTCGTCAACGGCCAGGATGCCCTTGAGCAAGTGCCCGTTTTCAACTGCCTGATGCTGATATCCGCCGGCAATTTCCTGGGCTTTCTGCAAAGCCTCCTGCGATTTTATTGTAAAATTATTTAGGTTCATAATCTTTGTTCCGTTTTGTCCCTAAGGCATCAAAATATTTACCAAGCCCGCTTTTGCGGAAATTTCAGCCATTTTGGCATCTTAAAAAACAGGCGAATGCCATTTTTGCAGCCCCGGGCAAATTCAAAAAAATTTAGCGCTTTGCCAATTGTTTTGTAATATTGCTCCTTCCAAAATGCCTTTCACAGACAAATACACTGACGTAAAAACCTTCTAAACCCGCTGGCAAGTGAAAAAACTTCAACTGCACTGGCAAATCCTGATCGCCCTGATTCTAAGTGTCCTTTTTGGAATGTTCTTCCCGCAATATGTGAAATACGTGGAATGGATGGGAACCCTTTTCCTGAGGGCCTTACGGATGATCATTGTCCCCCTGATCTTTTCCTCTATTGTTTCGGGCGTAACGGGCATTGGCTCGGCCCAGAACCTGGGCCGAATGAGTCTGAAAACGATCTCCTATTATTTGCTCACAAGCCTTTTTGCCATTGTCACCGGGCTTATCCTTGTCAACATCATCAAGCCGGGCATCGGTGCTGACCTGGGGTTCAGCAAAGTGGTGGAGGACCTTGCCGCCACCCGCGATTCCTTCGGGCAAACCCTGCTCAAGATCGTCCCCACCAATATTGTCGAATCCATGGCCAATGGTGATCTGCCTGCCATTATCTTTTTTGCCATCTTCTTTGGCTTCTTCGCCACCCGCGTCATCCCCGAATACAAGGAGCCCGTGGTAACCTTCTTCAATGCCGTTTTCGAGATTATGATGAAGATCACCATGTTCGTGATTAAGTTCACCCCCCTGGGCATCTTTGGCATCGTATCAGGCATCATGGCCGAAAACGCGGGCAACCTGCTGAATATATTCGGCCGGATGGGGGCCTATATGCTTACGGTCATCGCCGCCCTTTCCATTCATGCCATTATCACCCTTCCACTACTGATGAGGATAATTGGAAATGCCAACCCCCTGAAGCATGCCCGGGGGATGTCGGTGCCCCTGCTCACGGCTTTTTCCACCAGCAGCAGCAGTGCCACCCTGCCCCTTACGATGGAAGCCGTTGAAAAAAACAGCGGGGTTTCAAACAAAACTTCCAGCTTTGTCCTACCCCTGGGGGCTACCATCAATATGGACGGCACTGCCCTTTATCAATGCATCGCCGTGCTGTTCATCGCTCAGGCTTATGGGGTCGACCTAAGCTTCCTCCAGCAAATCATCGTCATCATCACTACCCTGCTGGCCTCAATCGGCGCGGCAGGCATCCCCATGGCAGGGCTGGTCATCATAACCGTCATCCTCTCGGCTGTTGGGCTGCCCCTGGAGGGCGTAGGGCTTATCCTGGCCGTTGACCGCCCCCTCGATATGATTCGCACCTCCGTCAACGTCTGGAGCGACGCCTGCGGCGCGGTGATCATCGCCAAGTCAGAAGGCGAAACCCTCAACGTCTGAGCAAAAGAGCAAGGTCTTTCCCAGGCAAATACCATTTTTAAATTTTCCCGGACACCTTACCGGTGATCCTGAAACCCTCCCGTTTTCCTATATTTCAAAGCATTTCCCGATGTCAGGGGGCTGGGCTTAATCCCTGTTAAGTACCTTGCTGATAAGAAACAAATCATAAGTTAAACCGTAGTTAAACCGTACTTTAACCAATTATAATTGGTTAAAGTACGGTTTAACTACGGTTATGATAGGGAAAAAGTTCGAGATTAAAACAAGTCAAAACCTAAGGAAAACCAAAATTCAACAATTTTAAATGATGATAATGGAAGGGCAGGGAAGGGGGTAAAAAAAACCTGCACAAAAAAGCTGCAGGGATTGTACAAAAAGAAAAGCCGCCAGGGGGCTTACCCACCGGCGGCTCAGGATTATTACAAGAGTAATGTTACTGCTTGGTAAAGGTGAGGGTTCCGTTAATGGTGCGGGGAGTTCCGGAAACCAGATAAGTCATTGTGTAGTCAATTTCAAGCAGCGATTTGTTTTCGCCATCGTAGGTGCCGGTTCCTTCTACCCATTCCTGTGCGGACCAGAGTTCTTGACGCTCAATGGTGATCACATCGCCTTCGATATCGAGCATCACGTTGGGGATGCCTTCGAAATCACCCAGGTTGGCAAGGATCAGGCGGTTGAAGGCCTGCGATGACTGGGTCACGGGGCTGTTGTATGAAAAGGTGCCGTCGTCAGAAACATCCTGAACGCCGTAAGTCCCTGCAAGCAGGTCGCTTTTTACATAGACGTTGCGCTGGGCATTGGCCGATTCGTAAACATAGGTAAGCACATAATGATTCACTTTGAACTTGCTGAACTCGGGGTTCCAGAGTTCGTTTACATCGCCACTGATGCCTTCGGTTTCATAGCCTGGGTCAACAAAGTCCTGGCCAAGGTCGAGGGTCACGTCGCCACCATTCAAAGTGATCAGCGGATCTTTCTGGCAAGCGGTGAAGGTTAGGGTTAAAGCCAGCATCATAAACAAAATGCCAAAGATGTTCTTTTTCATAACAAAAGGATTTTAACGGATTTGAATTTAGTAGTAATGAAATTGGCTGCAAAATTAATGTTTTTCAACGAACTTTGGGTTTCTTTCACTCAAAATATTAATTTTGCACCGTTGTTTCACACAATTTTAAACGTTACCCTTATGAAAAAATTATCTTTTTTGATTCTTTCTTTCCTTTTCCTGGGAATGATTTCCTGTGGCCCCAGCGCCAAACAGAAGGCTGCTGAGCAGGCACGACTTGACTCTATTGCCGCTGCTGAAGAATTGCGTATTCAGGACTCCATTGCTGAAGCTGAAGCCATTCAGGCTGCCCAAGCTGCTGCTGCCGCTGCTGCTGCTGCTCAGCAAGGATCATCTTCCACACAACAGGCAACCACACCCGCTCAATCCGAGGGAACAACACGTATCCGAGGAACTGAGTCAAGGGAAAGCGATGCCTCGGATGCTACCCGGATCCGCCGCGCCACCGAAGAGTCGGTTAAGGAAGTTATTGACTCGACAACTACCCGCACCAGAAGGGGTGGCTGACAATCACTTATGTTAGTTTTAAGTCAGTAAAATATTTTAACAAATACCCTTGTTTTTATTAAGGATTTGTTGTTATTTTGCAACCGATTCAGGTTCAATCACCCATTTAAACTAAACCAAAACAAATGAAGAAGTTATTTGCTTTGCTGACCGTTGCAGGTATGCTTTTCCTTTTTGGATGCAATTCAGCCACCCAACAAGAAGCTACTGAAGAAGTAGATCAGGTTGAGGCCGTTGTTGAAGAAGGCATCGAAGAAGTGGAAGAAGTTGTTGAAGAAGTGGAATCAGCAGTTGAAGAAATTGTTGAGTAATTCCTGCAAAAGACAAAAAAAAGAAGGCCCGGTTTTGCCGGGCTTTCTTTTTTGAACACCAGCCTTTCAACCGGTAATTTTCAGTAATACTACCTAGGTTTTCGGGGCAGGGGTTTTATACATTTGAATACAACATTTGAATGGTCAATGGAGCATAACCCCCTTGCTGGAAAAGGAAATCTTTTGCTGTTACAACATCAGCCGTTGATTGGCCCTTTGCTTAGGCAGGCCGCGATGCCCCTGGGCTGTAAGATCAGCATTGCCAACGACAGCAGGCAGTTTTTCAGTCAATACCACGAGAGCCTGCTAAACCCTTTCAGCATCTTTGGATCGCTGCCTTTCGACGGAATAATCCTCGACCTGGTCAACGCCTTCCAGAAAAGCCTTGAAGTTCTCAGGGAGTTGCGCGAATGGTTTCCAAGCCCTCCCCCGATCATCGGCCTTTGTCCACCCAGCATTGTCTGTCATCCCGAAGTTTTGAAGGGAAAGGGCATTGACACCCTGTTTGCCTTCCCCGCAAGGGAAAAAACACTTCAGGAACAACTCAGGGATTTCTTGCTGAAAAGCGGGGTGGCCAGGCAAGCCCACAAGCTTGATCTCCAAAAGGGAAAGTCTGAAGACCTGCCTGTGGTGAACCTGAAAACCCTGGGGTTGTTCAGGGAACTGGCAGTAATGCAGTCGTTTCCCCTTGAAGAGCTATTGCAAAGCTTCTTTGACGAAATGGGTAGCTTTATTTCAAGGCTGATCGGGCTTTATGAGCGCGGTAACATTGAAGAATGTGAGCGCCTTATCATTTCAATCAGGAGCCTGGGCGGCACCCTGGGAGCATCTCAACTGGCTCAAACCGCAAGGCTTATGGAGTTCAGTATCAAAGCAGGGGAGGGGGAGAAAATCGGGCAGTGGCTGCCCTACCTCATTGAGGAATTCCTTACGCTCAGGGAGCTTCTTGAAGGAGCCCTCCCGGCAAGCGAAAAGATACCCTTGCTCAACTGATCAGAAATCCAGGTAGTACTTCCGGGTTAACGCCATATATGCCTCAGAATAGGCGTGTCTTTGCTCGTTTTCAATTACAACAGTCTCGCTTAGCAGAGGTCCTGCTTGCTGGGAGAAGCCCAAAATGATCCGTTTGGGCTTGCGGCCGGGACTGGGATGGACCAGGATCTTGCGGCGGCAGGAAAGGCCGGATTCAAGGGCCAGGGTTTCCACGTACATTTCTTGTTCTGCGGGGAGAATGATCAGGAAGTGGCCTTCCGGGCTTATGAGCCGTGCCACCCCATCCAATAATTCTGGGGCAGGAAGGCAGCCAGAATGCCTGGCCAGGTTCCTTTGCTCATCGGGGCTGAGCAGGCTTTTGCGGAAATAGGGGGGATTGCAGACAAGCAAATCGAAGGATTCATTCACCTCCAAAACAAATTCCTGGAAACGACATTGGATGACCTTAACCTGGTTTGGCCAGGGACTTTGGGCAACATTCTTCCTTGCAGCATTAATGGCGCCTTCTTCAGAATCGATTGCTGTGACCGGGGCCTCGGTTTCCTGGGCTATCATCAGGGCAATGAGGCCACAGCCTGTCCCAATGTCGAGCACCCTTGCAGCAGGGTATCCTGCTGCCACGCTTCCAAGCAATACCCCATCGGTGCCAATCTTCATGGCACAGCCTTCATCAGAAAGGGAAAATTGCTTGAAACGGAATGGACGGGAATGCGATGAACCTGTTCTACTGTTCATTGAGGTAAAGGTCTATAAGACCCTCAGGAGCTTCAATATAGATTTTTTTGTTTTTGCGGTCCAGCTTTTTGATGAACTGGTCGCGGGCAGGAATCAGGACCTCCTTTTCGCCCGACTGGATTTGGAATACGGGGTTGCCCGGCAATTCAAGAACACTGATCACGGGCCCCAGCAGGCCTTTAGCAGCGTCAATCACTTCGTAGCCCGTGATTTCATGAAAATAAAAACTATTGCCTTTCAGGGGGGGCAGGAGTGTGAGGGGGAGATACATCTCAGCGCCTGTCAAATGTTGGGCTTTTTCCGGGGTATCGGTATTCTGGAAGCGCACCACGGCTTCTGAGCTGTTGGGGCGAATTCTGATGGAATCCACAAAAAAAGGAATCAGTTTCCCTTCCAGAAGAATGAAAACTGATTCCAGTTCTTTGTAATAGGATGGGTCGTCAACATCGAGGTAAATTACCACCTCTCCCTTGTACCCAAACGTTTTGGTTACATAACCCAGGTAAAAGCAATCGTTTTGATTCATAGTCAAATACCAGGTTATGAAAGCAGTTGCTATTCAGCAGGGGTCTCTTCCGAGCTTTGTTCAGGAGCTTGCTCTTTGGGAGTTTCTTCTGCGGCCTTTTCAGGAGCTTGCTCTGCGGCTTTTTCAGGAGCTTCTTCAGCAACTTCCTCTGCAGCTTCTTCAGCAGCATCCTCTGCTTTGAGGCTATCTTTTGCGCGTTTTTTGGCCAGTTCGGCTTCGCGGGCTTCTTTCACAAGGCGCTCGGCTTCAATACGCTTCTTGAGTTGTTCTTTCTTTGTGAGTTCTTTTTCTTTGGAAGCTTGTTCCAATTTAGCTTTCTTTTCTTCTTTCCAAGCATTGAAACGCTCTTCAACCTGTTCTTCGGTCAGGGCGCCTTTGGCAACCCCCTTGATCAGGTGGTGCTTTAGCATAACGCCTTCGGCTGAAAGGAGGCTGCGAGCCGTATCACTGGGGGAAGCCCCTACCTGCACCCAATAAAGCGCGCGGTCAAAGTTGATCTCAACGGTAGCAGGGTGGGTCATGGGGTTGTAAGTGCCAAGTCTTTCAATAAACTTTCCATCTCGGGGTGCACGACCATCCGCAACTACCACGTGGTAAAAGGGTTGTCCTTTTTTACCTTTTCGCTGTAGTCTGATTCTTGTTGGCATTGATTCTAAATTAAATGTTGAAACAATAGTGTTTTTTCAGGGGTGCAAATATCTGGCTTTTTTTTTAAATAAAAAAGTTTTATTGCCTATATATTTCTGTCTTTTAGCCGACACCTGCAAAAAGTTCAGTTTTCAGGGTTGAATCAGGCTTAGAGGTTCAAAAAATACAGGTAATTGTGGATAAAAAATCCTCGATCTTCCCCTTAATTTTGTATATTTTTATTGTCTCAAAATAATGGATAATGAATTTACCTGACTACACTCATCTTCACGTACATACACAATATTCTATTCTTGACGGGGCCTCGCAGATTGAGCCCCTGCTGCAAAAAGCGGCCGATGATGGGATGAAGGCCCTGGCCATCACCGATCACGGCAATATGTATGGTGTACTTCCTTTTTCTGAGATCGCCCGCAAAAAAGGCATCAAGCCCATCATTGGCTGCGAAGTTTATGTGGCTGATGGCAGCCGCCTGGAAAAGAGGGGCAGGGAGGACCGCAGTGGCTTTCACCTGGTGTTGCTGGCCAGGAACCGCAAAGGTTATGAAAACCTTTCAAGGCTTGTGTCTATAGGCTTTCTCGAAGGTTTTTATTACACCCCCCGTATAGACAAGGAGATTCTGAAGCTTTACAGCGAAGGGCTGATAGCCTCTTCGGCCTGTCTGGGTGGGGAGATTCCCCAGGCCCTCATGGAAAAGGGCATGGAACAAGCCGAAGAGGTGCTGAAAGGCTACCTTGAAATATTCGGAGAAGACTTTTACCTGGAGCTGCAACGCCATGGACTGGTGGAACAGGAGCCTGTCAACCAGCAGTTGCTTGAGCTTGCAAAAAAATATAAGGTAAAGGTCATTGCAGCCAATGACGTGCACTACATCAATGCGGAGGATGCGCGCGCCCACGATATCCTGATTTGCCTGCAGACAGGCAAGGACCTCGATGACGAGAACCGCATGAAATATTCAGGGCAGGAATATCTCAAAACCCGGCAGGAGATGGCCGAATTGTTTGAGGATATCCCCGAAGCCCTGACAAACACCCAGGAGATTGTTGACAAGGTAGAGGAATACGATATCACCACAAAGAAGATCATGCTCCCTGTGTTTCCGCTTCCCGAGGGCTTTGATAGTGAAGACGACTACCTGGGGCACCTGACTTTTGAGGGGGCGAAGAAACTCTACCCCGAGATGACCGATGAGGTAAAAGAACGGCTTGATTACGAGCTGAACATCATCAAAAACATGGGGTTTGCAGGGTATTTTCTTATTGTCCAGGACTTCATCAACCAGTCACGTGAGATGGGGGTTGCCGTGGGCCCCGGAAGGGGGAGTGCTGCAGGTTCTGCAGTGGCCTATTGCACAGGGATCACAGCCATTGACCCCATCAAATACAACCTGCTGTTTGAGCGCTTCCTGAACCCCGAAAGGATCTCCATGCCTGATATTGATATCGACTTTGATGACGAGGGACGTGAGAAGGTGATGGAGTATGTGATCAATAAATACGGGCGTGAGAAGGTGGCCCAGATTGTGACCTTCGGCACCATGGCGGCGAAATCGTCCATTCGCGATGTGGCCAGGGTGCTGAAGCTGCCCTTGCCCGATGCGGACCGCCTGGCCAAACTGGTGCCCGAACGCCCCGGAATCAGCCTTGCAAGCGCCTACAAGGAAGTCCCTGAGTTAAATAAAGCCCTGAAAGACCCCAACCCCCTAATCCAGGAAACCCTCAAATACGCCCAGATTCTGGAAGGCTCCAACAGGCAGACAGGCGTTCATGCCTGTGGCGTCATCATCGGGCCCACTAACCTTGTGGACTGCCTCCCATTGAGCACACAAAAGGATTCAGACCTCCCCGTGACGCAATATGAAGGGAAGTTCGTGGAGTCGGTGGGGATGCTGAAAATGGACTTCCTTGGGCTGAAGACACTCAGCGTAATAAAGGAAGCCGTCAAGAACATTGAGAAAAGGAATGGGATGCGCCTCGATATTGAAGAAGTGCCGCTTGACGATGAAAAGACCTATGCCCTATATCAACGCGGGGATACTGTGGGGACATTCCAATTTGAATCGGGAGGCATGCGTGAATACCTGAAAGAGCTGAAGCCCACCAACATTGAAGACCTCATCGCCATGAACGCCCTCTACCGACCCGGGCCCATGGAGTTTATCCCCACCTACATCAACCGTAAGCACGGGCGGCAAAAGACGGAATATCCCCATCCCTGGCTGGAGGACATCCTGAAACCGACCTTTGGCATTATGGTATACCAGGAGCAGATCATGCAGGCGGCGCAAATTATGGCAGGGTTCTCACTAGGCAGCGCCGATATCCTGCGCCGCGCCATGGGTAAAAAGAAGAAAGAAGAAATGGACCGTCAGAAAGGCTTTTTCATTGACGGTGCAGTAAAGAAAGGCATCGACAAGGACAAGGCCTCAAATATTTTTGATGTAATGGCCCGTTTTGCAGAATACGGATTCAACCGCTCGCACTCGGCAGCGTATTCCGTGCTGGCATACCGCACAGCCTACCTGAAGGCCAACTACCCTGCAGAATATATGGCAGCGGTGCTCACCAACAACTTCAGTGACATCAAGAAAATCACCCAGATGATGGAGGAGTGCCAGCGCCAAAAAATCCCCGTGCTGGGGCCCGACGTCAATGAAAGCCTCTTTAATTTTGTGGTGAACAAAAAGGGGGAGATCCGCTTTGGCCTTGGCGCCGTCAAAGGAGTGGGAGAGGGGGCCGTGGAAGCCATTGTTGAAGAACGTGAAGCCAATGGCCCCTTTGTGAGTATTTTTGATTTTGCCAGGCGGGTGAACCTGCGGTCGGTGAACAAAAGAGTGTTTGAGTCGCTGGCTATGGCGGGTGCCTTTGACTGTTTTGATGGCCACCACAGGGCACAATTCTTCTTCTCGGACGACGGGGGCACAAACACCTTCATTGATAAAGTGATCAGGCATTCGAACCTGATCGCCCAGCGTGAAAACACCTCACAGATGGACCTTTTTGATGAAAGCTCCGAAGTGACCATCCCCGATCCCGGACTCCCCAACTGTCCGATGTGGAGCAAACTTGAGATGCTGAGACAGGAAAAGGAAGTGACAGGGATGTACATTTCCGGGCATCCACTTGACGACTTCCGCATTGAGATTGATGCGACATGCAATATCAACATTGGCGACCTGCACAATATGAGCGCCCTGAAAAACAAGGACGTAGCCTTTGCAGGCATTGTCACTTCGGCCGTGCATAAAATGGGTAAAAACGGCAAACCCTTTGGCAGCTTTGTGGTGGAAGATTATTACGACTCTATCCAATTGTTCCTCTTTGCCGAGGAATATCTGAAGATGAAACACTTCCTTGAAAATCAGACTTTTGTGTATGTAAAAGCACGGGTCCAGGAAAGGTATAATTCCAGTCACCTTGAGGTGAGGGTCAAAAGCATGAGCCTGCTGTCAGAGTTGGCCGAAAAGTCGCTTTCTGATCTGATCCTATATTTGCCCGTTAACGAAATTGATCCTAGGATGGTGACCCGCCTGGTGGATGTAGCCAGAAAACACAAGGGCAAATCCAAGCTGAAAATTGCCCTTTTTGACCGTGTTGAAAGCACCACTGTAGAAATGCTTTCGCGAAAGCTCAGGGTAGAACCCATCGGCTTTTTGAAGGAATTGCTGAAGGAATATGAATTCACTTACCGGCTAAATTAAGCATAACACGCTAATTAACAATATCTTAAACAGAGGCAGAGATTTTTGTTCGCATTTTATTTTGGTTTTGTGGTTTAGCAAAATTTCATTAGGTTTGTATTTATCCAAATTAACCATCAAAAGCATTAACCATGGCATTAGAAATTACGGATTCCAATTTTGAAGAGATCGTTTTAAAGTCAGATAAGCCTGTTATCATAGATTTCTGGGCGGAGTGGTGTGGTCCCTGCCGTATGGTAGGCCCGATCGTAGCCGAAATTGCAAAGGAATATGATGGCAAAGCTGTTGTTGGCAAGCTTGACGTGGACAGCAACCCTGGTGTAGCCACCCAGTTTGGCATCCGCAACATTCCGACCATCCTGTTCTTTAAAGGCGGACAAGTAGTGGACAAGCAAGTAGGAGCTGTTCCCAAGTCTGTTCTTACAGGAAAACTGGAAAAGCTTATTTAATCTTTTTCAGGAATGATCTTACAGGGGGTGTCGGGGAGTATTCCGTCACCCCTTCAAATTATCCAGTAGGTATGATAGAAAAAATGGATCCTGAACTGCCGCAGAAATTCGGGAACCTCGAATTGCTGGCCAGGCAGGTGGTTGAAGGCTTTATTACAGGGCTGCACAAAAGCCCTTTCCATGGGTTTTCGGTAGAGTTTGCCGAGCACAGAATCTATAACCCGGGGGAAAGCACCAGGCATATCGACTGGAAGTTGTTTGCTCGTACAGAGAAACTGTTTATCAAACGGTATGAGGAAGAAACCAACCTGAGGTGTCAGCTGGTGATAGACAATTCCTCTTCCATGTATTTTCCTGCCTACGGGCAAAACAAACCCCTGCCCAGCAAGATCGGATTCTCAGTGGAATGCGCCGCCGCCTTGTCATACCTGTTGCGGAAACAGCGCGATGCGGTGGGGCTCAGCATCATTTCCCAGGAAACTGAACTGCATACTCCCGCCCGCTCAAGTAGTGTACACCACAAAATGCTTTTCTCTGAGCTCGAGAAATTGTATGATCCCGCCAGACACAGCCTGAGCAAGAAAAGCAACACTGCCGAGCTGCTGCATCTCCTGGCCGAAAACATCCATAAGCGCTCACTTGTGATCATCTTTTCGGATATGATAGAGAATGTCTCTACCCTCCCGGAATTGTTTTCTGCCCTGCAACACCTCAAACACAACAAGCACGAGGTGATCCTGTTCCATGTCTATGAAAAATCCAAAGAACTGGACTTTGACTTCGACAGCCGCCCGGTGAAATTCATTGATATGGAAACAGGCAGGGAGGTCAAAATGAATCCTATTGAATTTAAGGAGCAGTACAATAAAAGCATGGCAGAGCGCTTTAACAAGATAAAGTTGAAATGCATGCAATACCACATCGATTTTGTCCCTGCTGACATCAATCAAGGCCACGAGCAAGTAATGCTTTCCTTCCTTGTGAAACGATCGCGCCTGTATTAATATGCAGGGACAAAGGAGTAATTTCCTATTTTTACAAATGATTTAGACTTTGGTCCTGTTCTCCACCAGACTATAGTTTGCCATGGCAACCCAAATTTTTCTTCAATTAGGCCTTCTTTCCAACAGTATTGGACAGGATTGGATCAACCTGACCGTATTGTTTCTGCTCCTGGGCGTGACCGGCCTGTTATTTGTGTTCGTTCATCTGCACAACATTGAAAAAAAGAAATACCTCCGGCTGTTGGAGCGATACCTGGGTGAAATGGAAAAAATCAATGGAAACCTTAGGGAAAGCGAGCAGAAATGTCAGCAATTGATCGACCATATCAATGAAGGTTTTTTACAGGTAAATGAAAAAGGCATTGTTCTGTTCGCCAACCAGCGTGCGGCTATGATTATTGGTTTACCCATGGAAAAGATCCTCCACCAGCCCATGCCTTCCTGGATCACTTCAGGTGACCGTCATCCCCTTATGCTGAAAGGAAGCTTTAGGAAAGGCTTGAAACACTTCGATCAGGTACAGGTGATGCAGGGCAATAAACCCAAATGGTTCAGCCTGAAATGGAGTTTCCAGCCCACATCTGAAGGGGAGCCAGGTGCTGCCATTATCTTCAGGGACATCAGTGATAATCTGGCAATGGAAGAAAAGATACAGCAACTGACAATGGACAATAATGAACTGAACCGCCAGATCAATTGCCTTTTTGACATATCCGATATCAGCGGGGTTCCCAACATTACCTTTCACGGAATTTTTGAACGCTCCCTCGAAATCATCCCCAATGGGCTGAAGTATTCACACGATTGCTGGGCGGAGATTGTTTTTGAAGGGAAAACCTTTGTGTCGAAGAATTTCCGCGAAACGCCCTGGAATTTTACAGCGCCCATAAAAATCCGTAAAAAGAAACTGGGCCATGTCAGGGTAGGCTACCTGGAGGAGAAGCCCAGGAGTTCCCGTGATGCCTTCCACATCACTGAAAAGCTTTTGGTCAAGAATATTGCCGAAAAACTCGGGCAGGTCATTGAGCTGATGAATATGGAAAGCCGCCTGAATGAAGGACCCTATCAGAAACCTGCAGGCTCCAGGGTCAGGAAAAAAGAATCCTGATTCACCGGCCATCCGGCTAAAGGAAGCTGGTATTCCAAAGAACCCAAATCTGAATTCCGCTTTGGAATAAAAAGAAAAAGGCCGCCGGGCTTGAATTACCCCGGCGGCCCTTCTTATTTAATGCTGCAAGGTAGCTTACTGGTTGATGTTCACAAACTGCCCCGAGGAATACTTGCCCGAGTCGAGGTTTTGTTTGATCGTGGTAAAGGCGTCGAGGGTATATTCCACATCATCCAGGGTATGAACGGCGGTGGGAATAATCCTGATAATGATCACGCCCTTGGGGACAACGGGATAGGCTACAACCGAACAGAAAATATTAAAGTTTTCCCTCAGATCAAAGGCCAGGTTAGCGCCTTCTGATGGTCCTCCGTTTAAGAATACAGGGGTAACGGGGGACTGGGTATTGCCAATGTTAAATCCGCGTTCCCTGAGGCCTTTCTGAAGGGCATTGGAAATTGTCCACAGCTTTTCACGGTATTCGGGATGGTTGCGAATCAGCTCAAGCCTCTTGAGTCCACCTACCACCAGGGGCATGGGCAGGGACTTGGCAAATATCTGGCTGCGCATATTGTAAGCTAAGTAATTAATCACATCTTTTGTCGAGGCCACAAATCCTCCTATGGAAGCAAATGCCTTAGCAAAAGTACCAAAGTAAATATCGATGCCATCCTGAACCCCGAGGTATTCGCCGGTGCCTGCGCCGGTGGGGCCCATCGTTCCAACCCCATGGGCATCATCCACAAGGAGACGGAAATTAAACTCTTTTTTCAAGGCTACAATCTCATCGAGTTTTCCCAAGTCACCTGACATGCCAAAGACTCCTTCAGTGATAACCAGGATACCGCCACCTGTTTCTTTGGTAATCCTGGTGGCGCGTTCAAGCTGTTTGCGCAGGTTCTCAATGTTGTTATGCGGGTAGACAAAGCGTTTGCCAAAATGCAGACGCACGCCATCAATAATACAGGCGTGGGATTCTGAGTCGTAAACAATCACATCGTGGCGGTCAACCATGGCCTCAATGATGGAAACCATTCCCTGATAACCATAGTTTAGCAAATAGGCAGCTTCCTTGCGCACAAAGGCAGCCAGTTCATTCTCAAGTTGCTCGTGAAGATCCGTTTGACCCGACATCATACGCGCCCCCATGGGCAGTGCCAGCCCATACTGAGCAGCAGCCTCGGCATCCGCTTTCCTGACTTCGGGATGGTTGGCCAGCCCCAAGTAGTTGTTCAAACTCCAGACCAGCTTCTCTTTTCCCCGAAACTTCATGCGGGTTGATATTTCACCCTCCAGCTTTGGAAATGACCAATAACCATGAATACTTTTTGCATATTGCCCAATGGGGCCAAGATTGGTAGTTGCCTTATTAAAAACGTCCACGTCAGTAAAATTTTGGTTATAAAAAAACTCTGTAAACTTACGCTTATTTGTCGTATTGACAAATACCTATTTTTAGATTATATGAGGATTCAAATGCGGACCTGATGGGCCAAGCAATCAGGCAATCAACTGCCTGAAAAACACAATGGGATCAGGGCAAATACGGCTATAGTCCTCTTTTTCTGAAGCCAGGCAAACCCCTGGGAAATCACCCCATTTCCCCATCATATCCAGGATAACCTGGAAGTGGAGATGAGCAGGCCAGTCACCATTGACGGGAAAATTGCCCACTTGGCAAAAAGGAGTGCCCGGGCCGATGCGGTCGCCCGGATGGAGACCCATTAATGATTCCAGGGACAGATGCCCGTAGAGGGTAAAAAAGGTCTTCCCTTCCAGTTTATGTTCCAGGATGATGGTTGGGCCGTAGTCCCCAAATTGTGCATTGTTCTGGAGGCTGTGAATTTTGGCATCCAGGGGTGAAAAGACCTCCTGCCCTGCTGGGGCCCAAATATCTACCCCCAGGTGAATGCTGCGGGCTTCATCCTGGTTTTTAGAGAACAAGGCACTGCGGCGATAGACCTCACGGTTTTCAAGGTATCCGCCATAACCATATTGTTTTCCGCTCTTCCTGATTTGAGCAGAAATGTACTTATCCAATTGACTGGTATTCCCAAAATCAATGGTTTGCAAGTCCTTGTTGCTGCCTGAAAAGTCAAGCATAAAAGTGTTCCCCTGATTCAGCTCGGGTTCAAAAAGGGGATGAAGAGCATCGGAAATCGCATTTATATGATCAATGAAATGCATAAGTGATTATTAATTAAATTTCTCATTTAATAGTTTTTCCAGGGCAAACAACTCATCACGCAACCTGGCTGCCTCAATAAAGTCAAGGGCCTTGGCTGCCTTTTCCATTTCCTTACGGGTCCTGGTCAAAGCTTTTTGTAATTGCTCTTTGCCCATAAACCTGACAACGGGATCAGCGGCAATGTCGGGGGTTTCCTTTTCAAGGTATGCATTTTGAACCGCCTTCCCCAAGCCTGCTACTGATGTTTGACCATGTATGGCTTCCACCGACCGCCTGATCTGGGCAGGGGTAATGTCGTTTTCCTGGTTATAACGGAGTTGTTTTTCCCGTTTTCTGTCTGTTTCCTCAATGGTAATCCTCATAGACCTGGTGATCTTGTCTGCATACATGATCACTTTGCTGTTGAGGTTCCTGGCAGCCCTTCCCGAGGTTTGGATGAGTGATCGCTCTGAGCGCAGGAAGCCTTCCTTATCAGCATCCAATATGGCTACCAGAGAGACTTCGGGAAGGTCGAGCCCTTCACGCAGCAAGTTCACCCCGATCAGCACATCAAAATTCCCAAGTCGCAGATCGCGCAGGATCTCAACTCTTTCCAGGGTATCCACATCCGAGTGGATATATCTTGCACTCACGCCTGCCCGCGTAAGGTATTTGGTCAGCTCCTCGGCCATGCGTTTGGTCAGGGTGGTCACCAGCACCCGCTCATCCTTATCCGCCCTCAGGTTAATCTCTTCCAGCAGGTCGTCAATCTGGTTTAGGCTAGGCCTCACTTCTATCATGGGCTCAAGGAGACCTGTTGGGCGGATCAACTGTTCCACCACCACCCCTTCGCTTTTCTGCAACTCAAATTCGGCAGGGGTGGCGCTGACAAAGATCACCTGGTTAATGATCTCCTCAAATTCTTCAAACTTCAGGGGCCTGTTGTCCAGGGCTGCAGGCAACCTGAAGCCATATTCAACAAGGTTTTTCTTCCTGGAGAAGTCCCCTCCGTACATCGCACGGATCTGGGGGATTGTAACGTGGCTTTCATCAATAACCATCAGGAAATCGCGCGGGAAATAATCAAGCAGGCAGAAGGGTCTTGCCCCTGTTTTACGCCCATCGAAGTAGCGTGAATAGTTTTCAATACCTGGGCAGTACCCCAGCTCACGGATCATCTCAAGATCATAATTCACGCGGTCTTCCAGACGCTTGGCTTCAAGTTCCTGGCCAAGATCCCTGAAATAGCTTGTCTGCCTGACCAGGTCGTCCTGGATCTGGTGAATGGCAGTTTCCATCCTGTCTTTGGAGGTCACAAAAATGTTTGCAGGGTAAATGGCCATATGATCCATTTCCCCGATCTTTTTCCCGCTAATGGGGTCTATGGTCTCAAGGGTTTCAACCTCATCCCCCCAGAAAATGATGCGATAAGCCACGTCGGCGTATGCAGGAAACACGTCAACCGTATCGCCCTGAACTCTGAAATTTCCTCTGTTGAAATCAGCCTGTGTGCGGCTGTAAAGGCTGGTGACCAACTGATGCAACATCTTGTTGCGGCTCAGTATATCCCCTTTGGACAGCCTGATGATGTTCTCGTTGAAATCCTCAGGGTTCCCAATGCCATAGATGCAGGAAACCGAGCTGACCACGATAACATCCCTTCGTCCGGAAAGCAAGGCACTGGAAGCGCTCAGGCGCAGCTTTTCTATTTCATCATTGATAGATAGGTCCTTTTCGATATAGGTATTGGTTGTAGGGATGTAAGCCTCAGGTTGATAGTAATCGTAATAGGAAACAAAGTACTCCACCGAGTTTTCCGGGAAGAATTGCTTGAACTCCCCATACAACTGGGCAGCTAGGGTCTTGTTATGGCTGAGCACCAGCGTGGGGCGCTGCAGCTGCTCCACGACATTAGCAATGGTAAAGGTCTTCCCCGAACCCGTCACCCCCAAAAGCGTCTGCGCAGGGATACCAGCCTTAAGGCCTTTCACCAGTTGGGCAATGGCTTCTGGCTGGTCGCCCGTAGGCTGAAAATCGGAAACCAGTTTAAAGGGCATGGAGGATATTTTTTACAAAAATAATCATTTGCTGGCCATAAAAAGAAAAGGGGTTACCAGACTTGCTGATAACCCCAGGTAAATTATGAATGAGCCTTAAAATACGAACCTGACTGTTACTCCTCCGCCCAACCAGAAACGCGTATGGTCTATGATGTCAAGGGCCGGAATAAGATCCACTCCAAGGGAGATAGGGATCTCGTCAATTTTATATTCAAGACCTACCACACCATTGACACCAAAGCCCGTATGATTTCCTGGGGTTGACCATGAAGGGTGGCGTGAATCGCTGTAAAAACCAATAAAGGCACCACCACCATAATACCAATTGAGTCCGGGGACATCAAATGCATTGGTATGGCGTTGATACATCCCTGAAACGAATAGGCCGCCATAATGAATAGCGCCCACTATTTCAAAGGCATCATTACTGGAAATGAATTGCTTAAAGGTCAAACCATTAAAGACTCCACCGCGACCACCAATTCCGGTATTGTAACTCTGAGCCACAGCGGCATAAGAAAACATAGTTGCGAATACTGCCAAAACAAGAATTTTTTTCATAGCATAAAATTTAGTGAATGAAAAAATAAAAATTAAAGTTAATCAATTTTTTTGAATTCTTTACCTATTACCTTGCTGCTGAGGGTTGAGGCAGGTGAAGCATGGTACGGACAGGATAATGGTCAGAGTATTTCTGATCGCCCCTGAGGTAATTAAAAGACTCAAAATGAGGACTGTGGAGAATATAATCAATGCGGAAGCCGGGGATGCTGCGGGTATAGGTACTGCCCAATCCCCGACCGCTCCGGTAGGCATCCACAAGGTTTCGCGAAAGCAGCCTGTAAACGTAGGAGGCAGGGGTATCGTTGAAATCTCCTGCAAGGATTACGGGATAAGGTGATTCGCTGATATGTGCAGCCACCGTCTCTGCTTGGGGGGCCCTGCTGATAAAGGCCCGCTTCAACCTGCCAATAATCCTGCGGCCGTGCTCCCCAAAGGTCTGTTCTTCATTGCTGCCCTGGGCTATATTGATCATGTTCTCAACAAACATATGGTCTTCTTCACTCAAGCCTATGGATTCAAAGTGCAGGTTGTAGACCCTGATGGTGTCATTCCCCACCCTGATATCCGTATAGATACACAGATTCCCTGCACCCGTCCTGAAAATGATCTTGCCCTTATTGACAATGGGATAGGCGCTTAGGGTAGCAAGCCCAAAAAAGTTCACCTCTTTTGACGAACGGGTATACTCAAAATGCTGGTGCTTTGCCCTTAGGAAGGTGGACAGGGTGTCAAGAGTCTTGAACTGCCCTTTTCTGTCATGAACAAACTCCTGGAAGCATACGATGTCGTAATCTTCCTGATCAAGGTAGTGATAAATCTTGTTCCGGTTGGTGAAGTTCAATGTCCATTTGGGCCCGTAGTTGTACAAATCGAAATTTCGGACATTGTACGACAAGACTTTCAGGTTGACACCTTCCCTTGGAAGTGATTTATGAATGGGATTCCACTGCGCGAAATTCCTGAGATGCCCCAAGCCGATCAGGATCACCACCAGGGACAGAAAAAGATATTTCCATTTAAAAATAAACCAGAAGACAATGAAAAGTATGTTGGCAGCCAACAGCAGCGGATAGGCCAGCCCCAGGAATGCCAAGGGCCAGAATGTGGCAGGGCTGATGCAGGCTGCCAGGTAGGACAACAATAAAAGCAAGGCAAATCCTGCGTTGATAAGCAGAAAAAGCTTTCCCGAAAATGAAAGTTTATTTTTTTGTTTAGATGCCATCCGGACTTCCTGTAATTAATCCTTTCCGCTCACTTTAAACAACAATTCCTTTTCCTTGCTTGTCAGGCTCTCATAACCGCTTTGCGAAATCTTGTCAAGAATACGGTCAATCTCCTTCTGGCGATCGGCGCGTTGATCATTGTATTCATCGTCGGTCAGAGGCCTTCCCCGCTGGTATCTAACGCGCATCCTCGGCGTTCTCGAAAACAGGGAACCAAGCGATTTCATCCAACGGTTGATGGGGCTTGAAGGGTCTTTTCCTGCCAGCAGCCTCTTCGCATAAAAAGAACCCCAGAAAGCGCATCCGAGGTGGGCAATATGCCCCCCGGGATTTCCCCTTTCAATGCTCAGAATATCAATCAGAACGAATACTATTGCAATATATTTTAGCTTGATCCTACCCAGCAGCAGCAAGGGTAGTTCAAAATCAGGCATGTACACGGATATGGCAATAAAGATGGCCAGAACTGAGGCTGAAGCGCCCAGGGCGACCGCTACAGATCGTACTTCACTAAAAACCGGGAACAGGTTAAACGCCAGCACAAAAAACAAAGCTCCAAATAACCCCCCAAGTATATAGTTAACCGTCAGCTTTCCTGTCCCTATAAAATCGCTGAAAAGACGCCCGCCCACATACAGCATGATCATATTGAAGATCAGATGGAAGAAGTCAAGGTGCAGAAACATATAGGTCAGCAAGGTCCAGGGCCTTGACAGGATCCTCATGGGGTTGGAAGAAACCCCAAGCCAGGCGGTCATGACATCCCCAACCCCCTGAACATTCCAGAGGAAAAAGATTAGCCGCACAAAATTAAGCAGAATGAATACCCCCAGATTGATCATGATCAGCCTTGAAAGCACGGTACCCTTCAAAAAAAACTGTTTGATTTCTTTCAGCATCCCCAAAGCTTAAGGTTATCAGAAATTAATAAAAGCGGTTCTTCATTTTTTTACCCCAGTAACGAATCAGGAGAAAACCAAAGATCATGCCCCCAAGGTGGGCAAAATGGGCTACATTGGCCCCGCCACGTCCGGTTATGCCAAAGAACAGTTCCAGACCACCATAGATCATGACGAAATATTTTGCCTTGATGGGAATGGCAAAGAACACATAAATAAGCGAATTCGGAAACAGCATCCCAAAAGCCAGAAGGATTCCAAAGACTGCGCCTGAAGCACCTACCACTACAGGGGCGTTAAGGTAATCCACGCGGTACTGATTCATAAAGTTTATCGCCCTGACCAGGGCCTCCTGCGGATTGGTGTTCACCAGGACATTGTATTCCTGCCTGAATGCCTCAAAATTGGCTTGAATGTCATAACTCACCACCTTTAAATGTTCTGAATTGACAAAGGCCAAAACCCCTTCGTTGCTGGGATTCTGCAAGAACAGGTCAATGGCCTGCAGGGTGGGAAGCATCTGTAAGTACACCACCAGGTAATGAATGATGGCAGCTCCAAAACCCGTTACAAAATAATAAATGAGAAATCTTTTTGAACCCCACACATTCTCCAGCAGGTTTCCGAACATCCACAGGGCAAACATATTAAAAAACAGGTGGGTGAAGCTGCCGTGCATAAACATATACGTCACCAGCTGGTAAGGATTGAAGTTGGTTGCCCCGAAAAAATGTAATCCAAAGATTCTGTACAGATCAATATGAAAAGCAGAATCAAGGGCAATGGTCGCCAGGAAGAACAAACCGTTGATGATCAGCAGGTTCTTAACGGCAGGGGGGAGCATGTTGAAGCCTCCTGAAGCTAATCGCATTCGTCGGGGGTTTTAAAGGTATTTATGATCAACGCCTATCCCAGTAAAATTGTTTGGGAACATTTGGCATATAAATAAGTAGGCAAAAATACGAAAATTCAATTATTTGAACCGATCGGCAAGATCCGCCAGGGGAATTATCGTCAGAGTAGGCTTTCCTGCAGGCGACTGATAAGGCATTTCACAGGCAAAAAGGGCATCGGTAAGGGCCTGCATTTCCTCATCATTCATTGGTTTTCCGTGCTTGAGCGAAAGCCGCCTGGCCATGGCACGTGCCAAGTTTGTATGCGCGTCGAGTTTAAATTCTACCCTGTTCATCCTGAAATTCTCAAGGATGCCTTCAATGAGTCCCTGTACATATTCATTCTCAGGAATTTCTCCGGGAACCCCGATGACCACAAAGCCGTTCTTGCCCATGGAGTCGATGACGAAACCCAGCGCACGCACCTCCTCCAGCAACTCCTTGAGCAGCTCTGAATCCTGTTCACTCAAACTGATGTTCTCAGGAAAAAGGAGGCTTTGCGAGCCAGCCTTCCGGCCTTGGGAAGCTTTCAGGAAACGTTCAAAGAGGATCCGTTCGTGGGCCCGCTGATGGTCTATGACCATCAGCCCTGACTTCACCGGGGTCAGGATAAAACGCTGATGCAGGTGCATAGGCTTTTTGGGGCCGGGCTCTGCTATGGGTTCCTCCCAGTCCGGTGTAAGCGTAGTTTGCCTTGGCAACCTTTCTGTGGGTTGCACTGGCGCTTCCGGCTGAAGCATATCCTCCTTCCCGGGAAACAATTGCTCCCATTGCGAGGGGTTGATACGCCCCGTCAGGCTACGCGAAGGCCTTGTTCCCGTCGAAGAAACATCAAAAGGATTATAATCAGGGTTGATGGTTATGGTAGGCGGATGCACAGGCTGATCCTTTTGTATGGACAAGTTGTCAAAGGCCGTTTCCCGCTCGAAATCAAGGGTAGGAGTGATGTTGTAACGACCCAGTGCACGCTTTACTGCCGACTTAAGGATCTGGTAAATATAGCGTTCATCCTGAAATTTGATCTCCGTTTTGGTGGGATGAACATTCACGTCAATCTGCCCCGGATCGGTTTCCATAAACAAAAAGAAGCTCGGAAAAAGATCTTCAGGAATCAGTTCCTGGTAGGCCTGATCAATGGAATGGTTCAGGTAGGGAGAACGGATAAACCGATTATTGACAAAAAAGAACTGCTCTCCGCGTTTCTTCTTCGAATATTCGGGCTTTAGCACAAAGCCGTTGATGGAAACAATTTCTGTTTTTTCCTCAACGGGCACCAGCCGTTGATTGTAGTTGTGACCGAAAATATTCACGATCCGCTGCTTCAGGTTCGACTTCTCAAACTGGTGGGTTAGCTGTCCGTTCTGATAATACATAAAGCCGACTTCAGGGTAAGCCAGGGCAACCCGTATCAATTCATTGAAAATGTGCCCTTTCTCCACCGCATCCGATTTCAGGAAGTTTCTGCGAGCCGGAGTGTTAAAGAACAGGTTCTTTACGGCAATGCTGGTGCCAACAGGACTCTGACAGGGATCCTGTGATTCAGTGACCGAGCCTTCCACGATGACTTCCGTGCCCAGGGCCGCATCCTGCGTGCGTGTCCTCAGCTCAACCCGGGCAATGGCAGCAATGGAAGCCAGGGCTTCTCCACGGAACCCCATGGTGCGTATCGAAAACAGATCATTAGCCTGGTTGATCTTAGAGGTGGCATGCCGCTCAAAACACATCCGGGCATCTGTTTCCGTCATGCCCTTTCCGTTATCCACAACCTGGATCAATGTTCGCCCTGCGTCCTTAACAATAAGCTTGATATTCGTGGCTCCTGCATCTATGGCATTCTCAAGCAACTCCTTAACAGCCGATGCCGGGCGCTGAATGACTTCGCCCGCCGCAATCTGGTTCGCTACAGAATCGGGAAGGAGTTTAATTACATCTGACATGCAAAAGGGTTTTCGGCAGGGTTCATTACCTGAAAAAGAAATAATAGACGATCACGAATACCACGGCCAGGATGAAGATCAGCCTGCGGTTGGATGCCTGGCGGTCGCGGGTTCCTGCAGAGCGTTTCCATCGCATTTGAATGCGGTCGCGCAAAGCCTGCTCATAATTATCCCCGCCTGCTTCATAGGCGGTCTTCAGCCTCTTTTCACGCTCTTCCTTTCTGGGATCGTAATACAGGGGTCGATAATTGAACTGCTTATTCTTTGGCGTTTTAAAAAAGGTTATGGCCATCGGTTCAAACGTTTCTCAGGTAAGCACAAATTTACGCATATTCGGCTGAAATGGCAACTCAATTGCCCGTTTACATCAGCTATTTAAACATAAAAAAAGAAGGGCTTGCTGATGAAGCCCTTCCAATAGGTTAAAGCGTATGAAATCATTATGCCCGTTTTAGTGCGGGATAGTATTGCTCAGCCAGGTAATATCCTCCAAAAAATACAGAACTGTAAAACAGGTCGCCCAAAACAGTTGTATGGAAGAAGGGGATCGCAGCAATATAGCTTTGCATCAGCCCGGAAAAGCTCTGGGGATAAAATGGACTTCCCAACCATACCGCAAAGTTGGTGATCAGGAAGAACAAGGCCGAAGCAGCCAGGGCGCCACCCAGGACGGTGAGTACGCGGATATTTTTCTGAAACAGGGTCCCGAGCAAAACCACCAGGGCAAAGCTCAGGTATACCGGGAGCATGAAACCGTGGAAGCCCAGGAATAGATCACTCAAAAACAATGCTGCCAGCGGGACCATTAAGGCCAGCCAGCGTTTGCCCAGGTGGGCACCCCCAAACAGAGCCAGGGCAGCCACAGGGGTGAAATTCGGATAATGCGGCACCAGGCGCATGACAGCAGCAAAAAGAATGATGCCGCTTACTATCAATACCTTCGGAGTCAAAAATTTTAAGTTCATTGCAATTAGGTAAATGGTTGGTTGTTCAATGGATTCCCTGACAAAAGTATAAAATCATTTCAACTTTAAACATCCGAACTTCAAAATTTGTTCTTCGCCCTTGCGGGAAAAAACCCGCTTTCTGCCTTTTCAAGCCTTATCCTCAATGTTGTAACCTTTATTCAAGGTTTCTTTAAGGTTTCTTTAACCCTGTTGTTATAAACCTTCCTTTACCTTTGTCATCAAAGAAATGTAACGAATTACGAACCAATAAATTTAAAAGTTATGAAAAACAAATGGATGATCGCCCTTGGATTGGCACTCATAATGTTTGGCACCGCAACGGTTTCTGCCCAGCGCGGACGCAATATTGACAGGCAAGCCCCCCAACCCCGCCAGGCTTATACAAACATCGACAACCTGACATCAGAACAGGAAGCCCAAATTCAAGCCCTGCATACCGCCCAGCTTGAACAGCGCCTCAAATTCCGCAACCAGATGGATGAACTGCGGGCCCGTAAAAGAACCCTTATGGCTGAGAAGAACCCCGACATGGGTGCCGTTAATTCAGTCATTGACCAGATGACCGCCTTGCGCGGAGAAATGGCCAGGCAAGCCGTTGCCCATCGCCAGGAAATCCGCAACCTGCTTACCGACGAGCAAAGGGTTCAATTCGACGAACGTACCCAGGGACGCCCCCGTCAGGGAATGGACCGCCCTGTTCGCGGCCCGCGTCATGACAATGGCTATCGACCCGCCGGCAGGGGCCGAAGGTAATTACCCTTCGCTCCGGTTGTACACCTTAAGGCTGTCTCAGTTTCCTGAGGCAGCTTTTTTATTATGGCCACAATCCAAAAAGTATCCCATCCCCTGGCAGTCTAAAGCAGAACCACAGAATGAAACCATTCACCTGAAGTAGAATGGTCACATACTGAGGAGCCTCCAAACTGCACAGAGACCGGTTCAAGTCTGTTTTTTAAACCAAGATCAAACGTAGTTCAGACGTAGTTCAGACGTGCGTGCACGTCTGAACTACGTCTGAACTACGTGTTAACTACGTCTGAACTACGTCTAAACTCTGGCTCAGGAATAATCCAAAAAGTGGTTGGATTAACCTTTGACATTAGGCAGAGGGCTTAAAAAAGAGGGAAAATGGCCAAGTTCTGATGCCTGATTTGTCTTGTACAAAAAGGGAAGGGTGCATTATTCTCCATGGGGAAAACAAGCCCGAAAATAAAAAAGAGGCCGCCTCGGGCTATTGAGACGGCCTCCTGGTTTTGTGAATCCACGACCCAGGCTTTTTCAGGCAAGTTCAAAGTGTTTTTTAAGAATTTTGAAAACCTAAACTTCAGGTCCGAACAGGCTTAGCATCATTTCATCCAATTCCTTTTCTGAAAGGTTTCGTCCTAAAATCGCCCCATCAGGATCGAGCAAAATAGTGCTGGGAATGCTGGCCACGCCATAGAGGGTGGAAGCTTCATTCTCCCAGCCTTTCAGGTCTGTAATGTGGGTCCAGGGCAAACCGTCGTCGGCGATGGCCTTCAGCCAGGGCTCTTTCGCCCTGTCGAGCGATACGCCCAGGATTTCAAAATTCTGGTCTTTATATTGCTCATAGATCTTCACCAAATGGGGGTTTTCGGCCCGGCAGTAGGGGCACCAGGAAGCCCAGAAGCTTACCAGGAGGTATTTCCCCCGGAAATCGGACAATGCCACCCAATTGCCATCGGCATCGGGCAAACTAAATTCCGGGGCAACTTTACCCACCGAGAGGGCAAGCAGTTTGTCGGCACGCTCCCTTAAGCTAGCGTAATAACGAGATTCAGCCAATGAGGAGTCAAAGCTGTTGACCAGGCCATCCAGTTCCGCTCCGTCCATTTCGTATGAGAGGTTTCGGGTGGCCAGGTAGAGGCCTACCGTTTTGTCAAGGTGCTGATCTATGAATTCACGGATTTTCACCTTCTTCTGGTTTTCTGCTTCCTGATATTGGACCCTGAGACTTTCAACCCTTGACGCATCCTCCAGCACTTCTGCTTCCAGTATCTGCTGCTGCAGGATTTCCATTTTGGCATCTTCTTCGGCCGCCATCTGGCTAAAGGCATTCATGACATCGTGGGAAGGTGATCCGGCCAGGCTGAACTCAGACGGGTTTTCAACATTCAACTGAAGGTGCATTTCAGTATTCTCCATAAAGAAAGCCACACGCGGACTGTTGCCCCTGTTGATCTCCAGGTAATAAAGCGATGGGAAATCAAGGCTTCCACTGAACCTAAAGCGTCCGTCAACAACCTCTGCCGAATCTAAAAGCTGGTATAAGCCCGACACACGGTCAACCAGGTAAACGTAGCCGTTGGTCTTTCCGGAAATTTCCCCGTTCAGGGTATAGGTACTCCGCTCCTGGGGCTGGCATGAGGCCAGCAACAGAACAAAAGCAAAAATCAAATTATTTTTCATACGATCATTGGGATTTGGGATTGAAAATTAATTTCTGAACTGCAAAATTAGGCATAAATAAGGACCCTTGGATCAAAGCCGGTTATTCTCAGGCGTTTTTTAGAGAATCTTTTTCCCCCCGGGGCATCATTTTTTCACTTGTCAGCCGGCTTACCCTTAAAGCTAACCGTGGCCAGCAGGAATCAGTTCATAAAGGCCGGTGGGGGCCTTCAGCCAAAGCCACCAGACCGGGGTGGTGATGGTGCCCGCGACCATTCCTGCAAGGATACCTTATGCTTGCCCCTTTCCGGAACGAGGAAAGGATCAGTACAGCGCCAAATGGGGCATCCAGTCCTGCCCAACCAAACAACATTGGCCAGCTTGACCGGCCTGAGGAAGCCGCCAAAAGACCTGCCACAAAGGCATTCATCGGTCGGCCTCCAAAAAATAAAGGAATCCGATTGGTGGCGGGTATTCAGCAGGGCGAGAAATACTGCCAATATGGGAAAAAGAAGGGCAAAGAGAAAAACCTTCAGGGCAATAAAATTGCCAATCTTATCATAAATGTTTTCAACCATCGGTGAAAAGCTTTGTGGATTTCTTGCCCGGCGGTTCTTCAGAAGTAAAAAAACCACCAAAAATAGAAGTATTCAGAAATGAAGAACATAATGGATTGCAAAGATCTATTTCTGTTCGGCTGAGCGAATCACTGAAAATTTTTTATAAAAAGCCGGTGGCCCTTTCTGAAAGAATAATCAAAAATTAACCCAGGTAATTTATTGCCGGGAAAAGTTTTTTAGATTGTAATAAAAAAACCATCCATTGAAAAAATTTCCATTATTTACCTGGATATCAACCCAACACAAGATCTTAATCTTTATCTTAAAAAATTTTTATTCATCCCATTAATTCTTATCTTCTCCATACCATATTCGTACCATGCTCGAGTCTGGTTCGAGAACCCACGACCGAGGTGCGGCTTTGGCAGGTCAGAATAGGGGAGGAGCAGGAAATAAACAAAGATTTCCCAAACAAAATGCTTGTTCGGTAGTTCTTTTTAAAAAAGCTGCGCGTTTATGACCCCTTATTATTTCTTTTCAGGAAAGAGGTCTTCCAGTATGCGCTGGAGCAGGCCTTTGCGGCGGGGTTTGCCCTTGCTTTCAGGCCTTTCGCGGGGGTAGTCTTCAGTACTGCCAAAGATGCGGTCCAGGATTGTGGGTTGTGGCAGGGTGTCAAGAAACATAGGGCAGTTCAACAATTCCAACAGTTCATCGGGAATGGGCTCAAATCGGCCTTCCAGGTAGGGCCTTGTGCGGCTGTTCTGGAGCAAGCTGCTGTGGTAATCGCCCCAGATGGGCACTGCGGACCGCGAGGCGCCAAAGGGGAGGGGGTAGACCTTGTTGAAGGCGGGATTTTCAAGTCCCACCCAGACTCCGGTGATAAGCCTTGGGGTATATCCTATAAACCAGCTGTCGCTGTTGTTTTGGGTGGTCCCTGTCTTCCCTGCCAGGTCATAGTCAAATCCAATGCGGGTTCTGAGCGAGGCTGCTGTGCCCACGTTCACAACACTCTCCAGCATATGCGAGAGGATCATAGCAGTTTCAGGGCTTGTCACAGCTTCCCGGGAGTGGGTCGATGGAGCCTCCAGTAAGACCTTTCCATCGGAATCTTCAATACGCAATATATAGCGGGGCTCGACGGGAATACCCTTGTTTGCAAAAATGCTGTAAGATTTGGTAAGGTCGAGCAGGGAGACTTCCGCCGTGCCCAGGGCAAGAGAGGGCACTGCAGGCAGGCGGCCCTGAATGCCGGCGGCACGGGCCAGGTTAATGACGCCATCGAATCCTGCATCGATTATATATTTTGCTGAAACACTGTTCACTGACTGAGCCAGCGCGCCTTCCATACTGTAATAACCTTTATAAAGGCCATCGTGGTTCTGGGGGCTCCAGTTATCATAATCCTCAAAAACGGGGGCTTCGTTCGACACCATCTCACAGGGATCGGTGCCCTTTTCCAGGGCGGCGGCATAGACAAAGGGTTTGAAGGCCGATCCCGCCTGGCGCGCAGAGGTCACCTGATCGTACTGGAAAAAGCGAATGTTGTTGCCCCCGATCCAGGCTTTGATATCTCCCGATTGGGGATCAATGGACACCAGACCGCCATGCACCACTTTCTGGGAGGCAAAAATAGAGTCCATAGGGCTGAGCGAAACGGTTTTCCCTCCATCCCAGTCGAATACCAGGGTATTAACAGGTTTATTGAAAGCTTCGATGATAGCGGGTTCGCTCATCCCCGATTTTTGCATGGATATAAAGCGAGCCGAGCGCCTCATTTCCTTGTTGAGCAAAGCCCTGAGCCTGGATGCATCGGCACGGCGGAAGTGGGCATCGATGGCCTGCTGCAGGGATTTCATCTGGCGGGCAAAAGCACCCTCGGCCAGGCGCTGCAGGTTGAAATCAAGGGTAGTATATATTTTCAGGCCATCGGTATAAAGGTTGTAGTCGGTGCCGTGCTGCTGATTATAGTCTTTGATCCATTCCTGCAGCTCGATCCTGATCTTTTCACGAAAATAGGGAGCAGGGCCGTGAATATGAGAAAACGGGCTGTAGTGGATTGAAAGAGGCAGGGCTTGCAGCGAGTCGGTCTTTGCCTGGTCGAGGTGGCCGAACTTTTCCATCTGTTCAAGGACTACATTACGGCGTTCGAGGGAAGCCTCGGGGTTGGTGCGCGGGTTGAAGGTCGAGGTAGCCTTCAGCATGCCTATAAGGGTGGCCGATTCCTCAGCATTCAAATCTTGGGGATGCTTTGAGAAGAAGCGCTGGGCACCTGCCGAGATGCCAAATACATTTTCCCCGAAGGGGACTGTATTCAGATACAGATTGAGGATCTCATCCTTGGAGTAGACCTTTTCGAGGCGGCGTGCAATGATGCCTTCACGGACTTTCTCTCCCACCAGCCAAAAAAAGCCCTTTCGTTGACGCGGGAAAAGGTTCTTGGCGAGCTGGCGGGTTAGGGTGCTTCCGCCCCCGGCGCTGCGCTGGCCCAGAATGATGTTTTTTAGCAATACCCTGCCCAGGCTGCGATAGTCCGTTCCGCCATGCTCGAAAAAGCGAACATCTTCAGTGGAGATCAGGGCAGGGACCACAAAAGGAGACAGGTCCACAAGGGAGACAGCGGTACGGTCGTAAATGAAATATTTCCCCAGGAGTTGTCCGCCCTCAGCGTAGATCTCGGATGAATTGTGATCCTCAAGGCTTTTCAGATCGCGGGTATTGGGCAGCTCACCAAAGAATCCAAAGCGGACCAGGGCCTGCAAAACAATGAATACAAGCAGCCCTAAACCTGCTGCTGCAGCAAGGGTGATCAAGACAACTCTTTTAGTTTTGAGTTTGCCGGTCTTTCCTGATCGTGAAGATCGATTTTTCAATGTCAATCTGCTTAATTCGTTTTTTCTCCCCGAAAGGGTAACCCGGGATGAGAATTCCCGGTAAATTCCCTTTTGATTTGTCAACAATTTTCAAACGAAAGGGTTCAGGGCATATTGTTTTTCGAAGAAAGTGACGCGCCTAAATAAAGAACAATGCCACGCCGCAAACACTGATCACCGCTCCTGCAATCTCGATCCAGCTTACCTTTTGCTTAAAAATAAGCACAGTAGGAGGGATGATCAGTATGGGTGTGATAGACATAATAGTGGAAGCGATACCTGTTTCGGTGTGCTGCACGGCGATCAGTGATGATGATACACCCAGGAAAGGGCCGAAGGTAGCGCCAAGGAGCATCAGCAACATAGGCTTGGTTTGCTTTAAAGCAAGCCTTACGGGGGTCCATCGTCGGAATACCGTCACGATGATTGAAAAGCCAATGATCCCTGCAAAGACCCTGATCTGGGTGGCAGAGAAAGCATCGTAGTCTTCCATCCCAAACTTGCTTAAAACAAGTCCCAGAGCCTGCCCAAAGGCGCCTCCAAGGGCATAAAGTAGGCCCTTAGGGTCTACCTTGTTCATTTCTTCCTTTTTTTTCTTGCGACGGTTAAAGATCACCACAGCTATCCCTGTCATGGTAAGGACCATCCCGAGGATGCTGAGCCAAGACAACACTTCACCCATCAGGAGCCAGCCGATGAGGGCTGATATGGGTGGGACCAGGGTCATAATCAGCATGGAGAGCCGGGAGCCGATGACTGTAAAAGCCTTGAAGAGGAAGAGATCGCCAATTACAAACCCCGCTATTCCAGACAAGGCGAGCCAGAACCAGTTGTAAGCCGTGGCATCCATTGGGAAAAACATCCCCCTGCGCAAAAAGGAGAACAGGCTAAGCAGCACCACGGCCATAAAAAGCCTGATGATGTTGACTTGCAAACTTCCGACTTTGCGGCCTGCCGACTCGAAGGCCAAAGAGGTTACAGTCCAGCATACCGCTGTAAACAAAGCCGCCAGTTCACCAATGCGAAATTCCATCATTTGAAAATTTGCGCAAAGGTAACGGAAATAAGGTCACTCAGACATTCTTTTCGCGCGTAACGTACTGGCGAATGACGTAGAGAAATTGTTTGCTGTATTGCTCAATGAATTTCTCATCAATTCCTTTGATCTTTTCGAGCTCCTCATTCTCCATGGGCTTCTTGATGCACATGCTGCGCAGCACGTTATCGTGGCAAACCATAAAGGCAGGGATATCCTGTTCTTCAGCAAGTTGCCTGCGCGCCAGCTTAAGCTTGTAAAACAAATCCTGATCATCCTCAGAAACCTGGGGAACATCTTTGTCCATAATGGCATCAAGAAGAACAAACTCTGTCTCCACTTTTCCATTCAGGAAATCCATTCCTTTAGGAGTTATGTCCACTACAGGGAAAACACCTTCAATACCTTCCAGGTTTTCAACTTTTACGAGGCCGTTATGAATCAGGATGTCCATAATATCGGAAAGTTGGTCACGGGTGAACCCCGGCAGTGCTGAAAAGGTATGAAGCTTATTCAACTCGTGGTTGATGGCAAAAGTAGATTTATTGCCTTTGAGGACATCCAAAGTCTTTTTCATTCCTAAAGGGAATGGCCGTTCAGTAAGGCTAAACAGGACGAGCTTTGCGATGATTTGCTCATAATCGGACAAAATCTTTTCGATCAGCTTGCTATCGGGTTTCTGTGCCATAACCACTTCTTAAAATGAAAATACCAGTTCAGGAAATTCATTGGTAAAATTAAGAAATTTTCCGAAAGGGTCAATGAAATGGTCAGTAAGCTTTATTGGATAAAACTGCAGAGACATAATGCACCACTTCGTCGGAAGGGACGACCTGTCCCGAATGGCTGCGATGAAGGATTTTCACCCCCGGGGCATCAAACAGGAGTTTTCCCATGGCCATAAGGGTCATGATGGGGCCATAACCGCAAATGGAGATGTTGTTCTGGTGGATCACTCTGGCCATTCCATTGATATCGAGGTTGGTCATGCGGTCGAGGGCAAGGTCATCCAGAGATCTCCCTTCCAAAGGGGTGACATAATGCGAGAAATCACTGGAAGCGACCACGAGGATTTTTTTATTCAACTTCTTGTTGGCCGACACCAGTTGCAGGGCGAGAGACTGGGCTGTTTGGGGGGACTGGTCCCACATAGATATGGGCAGGATACGAAAGTTGTGTTTAAAGAAATACTGAAGCATTGGGAGCTGCACCTCAGCAGAGTGTTCGTGCTGATGGGCATCGGAAAATTGCTGTACCTGAAGCAGGGGGTAGAAGTCCCAATCCAGCTCTACGATTCCCAGTGGGGTCACCCAAGCTTGGTGGTCGTCAAGGGCAAGGCCCGGTCCCCAGCCCGAATGATTGGGAGAAAGGATAATGGCGGTATCAAATGAAAATCCAGAAAGAGAGAGGCTATGGTAAAAGTGCATGGCATTTCTGCCCGAATAGACATAACCCGCATGGGGCACAACACCCCCCAGAATGTCTTTGGCCCGGAAGGGGATAATGGAAGCCTTTTCGGCCTGCAATAATTCATCCAGCATTTTCTGCAAAGACTTTTCTTCCTGGGGATAAAACCTGCCGGCAGCACCTGTTTTTCTAATGGTATGCATAAAATTCGGGTATCCTTGTTTTGGTCTGAAATGAAAACGAAATACCCTAAGTGTTATTTTTTATTGTCAAAATTAAATTCCTAAATACCTTTTAAAAAAAATAATAATATCGTCTAAATGGAGTTTAAGTAATTATTAATTACCTTTGCCCCTGAATAATTCCAACCACTAAACCCAAGAAAACTTATGAAACGATTTGCATTATTGCTTATTGCCGGGCTGTTTTTTGCCGGCTGTGCGCAACAAGGTGCCAAGCAGGAAGTTGCTGAAGAAGCCGTTCCCGCAATTGGGATTGCTGAAGTTCTTACGCATCCAATGGATTTTGAAGGACAACCCGTACATCTCACAGGAGTCATCAACCACATGTGCCGCCACAGTGGAGACAAACTGCGTCTGGCAGAGCTGGAAGGCGAAGGCCTAAGCATTGAGGTGCTGCTTGGCGAACTGGCCAGCCAGTTTAACCCCGAGATGGAAGGGAAAGAAATTGAAGTGTATGGCATTCTGAAAACCAGGGTGAACAATTTAGAGGCCCTGGAGGAAATGCACAGCCACGAAGGCGAAGAAGGGCACGAATGTGAAACTACCACTGAAGCGATTGCCCTAATGGAAGCCAATGGCCTTGACCCGGATATTGGGGCATATGTAGAAATGACCAGCTTTGAGGTGAGATAACTGCCAAAGCCCAATAAAAAACCGGCCAAGGCCGGTTTTTTTTATTTTTTAAATTTGCAGAAAAAACCTGAATACAGTTATGAACTTACGGAAGATCAATCGTGCCATGCACCGTGACTTGGGGTATTTCTTTTTCGGAATGGCCATCATATACGGTCTGTCAGGGATCGCCCTGAACCATCGTCATCATTGGAACCCAAATTATAATATTACCCAGGAGACCCTTCAACTTGAAAAGCCTTCTCAGGCAAAAAGCGGCAAGGCATTATCCCTGTTTTTCCTGGAACAGATCGGTGAAGAAAGCGAATACCGAACCCAGGTCCCGTCGGGAAACAACCTAAAGGTTTTCATTGAAGGAGGCAGCTTGAGCGTAAATCTTGAAACAGGCCAGGCTGACCTTGAGAAGATCAAAAAAAGGCCTATACTGAATGAGGTAAACTTCCTGCATTACAACACGCCTAAGAAGCTGTGGACGTGGTTTTCCGACTTGTTTGCCCTAGGATTGATGATCCTGGCCATCAGCGGGCTCTTCATCCTGAAGGGCAAGAACGGGATAACCGGTAGGGGGGCCTGGATCACCGCTGCAGGACTTATCATTCCCCTGGTGCTGCTCTTCCTTTATCTCAACCGATAAGTCTTTTCGCAACGGTCCTGCAGATCCACGGCCAATTCAAGGATATGCTTCATATGATCCTCCTTAATGGGAGGAAGGCCCAGGCAATCTTTCCTGACCCGATTCAAGGCAAGGGCTGTGATATCATTTTCCTGCTTAGCATAAACATAAGCCACCAGGGCCACAGCAGATTTCAGAATTGTGGTCTTGATGCGGGCCGTGTGCAAAGAATGCCTAGAGGGATGAATGTGCAAGTAGAAATCCGCTGGCTTTCCTTTCAGCAAGGTCCATTTCGAACCATCGGATATCGATAATTCCCTATAGTGCTTTTCAGCCTGGTCAATCCAACGAAAAAAAGGGGTTGCATTGTACAACCCCATGTCGATTAATTGTTTGCTGATCTCCAAGGCAATTTCATCCGGGGCAAGGAGTCCTGTGTACAGGTCGGAAACAGAAGAGCCCATGATCATCAAACCCTTGAAAAACTGATCGAAGGATTCCTGATCTGCACGTTCCAATTTTGCGATCTCACTACACACAAACCCCAGGTGATGTTTCCATCCATTGAGCCAAACAGGATCGGTTGTGCAGGAAGATTTCATACCCTTAGAGGTTTTCTTCCCGAAACTGGGAATGTTTCTTATTTACCCGGTTTTTTGAACTTCTGGGGTTTGATCATATTCTCGGGCAGCAATAGCTCATCCAGTTCCTCCTTGGTAAGGAGTTTTAGCTCGAGCACCAGTTCATAAACCCCTTTATTTTTCTCAAGGGCTTCCTTAGCCACTTTTGTACAGGTCTCATATCCCAAAACGGGGTTCAATGCTGTCACCAGACCAATGCTGTTCATCACAGTATGTCGGCAATGCTCCTCATTGGCCGTTATGCCCTTAACACATCGGTACAGCAAAGTAGTCATTCCGTTCTTGAGCATTTCAATGCTCTGGAACAGGCTCTGTACGATGATTGGCTCCATCACGTTAAGCTCAAGTTGGCCTGCCTCTGCTGCCATGGTAATGGTCAGGTCGTGACCGATGACCTTAAAGGCAATCTGGTTAACTACCTCGGGAATGACGGGATTCACCTTTCCAGGCATGATGGAAGAACCGGGCTGCATAGGCGGAAGGTTGATCTCGTTCAGACCTGCCCTTGGCCCTGAGGAGAGTAGCCTGAGGTCGTTGGATATTTTTGATAATTTAACAGCAAGGCGTTTCACAGCTGATGAATACATCACAAATGCGCCTGTATCCTGGGTTGCCTCCACAAGATTTGCGGCAAGTTTAACCTCCATGCCTGTGATGTGGACAAGGTGGCGAATCACCTTATCACCGTATTCTGGCTCGGCATTGATACCAGTCCCGATAGCTGTCCCCCCCATATTCACTTCAAGAAACAGGCGTGCATTTTCATTCAAGCGGCTAATCTCTTCCTCAAGTGTGGTGGCATACGCGCCAAAGGTTTGACCAAGAGTCATGGGCACGGCGTCCTGAAGCTGGGTGCGGCCCATTTTGATGATGTGATCGAACTCCTTCTCTTTATTGCGAAAGCCCTCTATTAGCCTTTCAAGCACCTCAACCAACTTCTTGTTGCTGTTGATCAGGGCAATCTTAATAGCGGTAGGGTAGGCGTCGTTTGTCGACTGGGAGAGGTTCACGTGATTGTTGGGATGGCAGTGCTGGTAGTCGCCCTTTTCAAACCCGAGGATTTCCAGGCCGCGGTTGGCAATGACTTCATTGGCATTCATATTGGTTGAAGTCCCTGCACCACCCTGGATCATATCCACCACAAAATGTTGATGAAACTTACCATTTATGATCTCGTGGCATGCCCTAACGATGGCGTTGGCGACGGGTGTTGAGAGTAGTCCAAGCTCGTGGTTTGCCCTGGCAGAAGCCATTTTCACCATAGCAAGGGCTTCGATCAGCAAGGGGAAGAAGTTGAGGGTAACGCCGCTGATGTTGAAGTTTTCCATGGCGCGCATGGTCTGGATGCCATAATACACCTCGTGGGGGACTTCACGATCGCCCAGCAGGTCGTGTTCACTGCGGGTGCGCCCCGACTCGTACTGGGCAGCCACGTTGACCATGCGGATATTGCTCTGGCGCATCCTACGTGAGATGATTCGCGAAATGCGAAGGAAGACCTTTAAAGCCACCTGGGGATGGGTCTCAAACATGGCCTTAAAGCGCTGGCCACTCAGACACAACACCGTAGTGTCCATTAAGGTACGGGCGTTGGTGCTGTGCGGGGCATCGGAAATCATGGTACCTTCACCCAGAAAGTCGGATTTCCCGAAAAAAGAAAGACGCTTCTCTTCGCCATAGGGCGTTGTTTTAAACAATTCAACCTCGCCGTCATAAATCAGGTAGAGGAACTTCTGGCCAGGTGCATTCTCAGAGAAAAGCATTTCTTTTTGCTTGTATTGCCTGACCTCAATTTCTCCGGTAAAAAGATCCAACTCCGTATCACTCAGGTCGCGGAATAGTTCAACTCCCCGAAGGAATTTCTTAATTTCATTGGGTTTCATAATAGAGGAATTTTTTTGATGTTTCTTATGCTGGCGGATTTTGAAATTTTGTATGCAAAGATACCCACTTATTTCCAGTAAGCCTTGGGTGAAGCTTTTTATTTAGCTTTGCTGCAAAGCCATTTCTTTTGTTTTCCCTTTTCCTGAAAAGAAGTGGTTTTTTTAAGAAATTTGCAGGAAATAAAAAATCTGAAAAACAACATGAGCGACGACAAGAAGATCATTTTCTCCATGGTTGGGGTCAGCAAGGTATTCCCCCCGAACAACAAGCAGGTATTGAAAGATATTTACCTTTCCTTCTTTTATGGAGCCAAAATAGGCATCATAGGATTGAACGGATCAGGAAAATCGACGCTGATGCGAATTATCGCAGGCCAGGAGAAGTCTTTCCAGGGCGATGTGGTGTTTTCTCCGGGATATTCTGTGGGGTTTCTGCCCCAGGAACCGGAACTGGACCCCAGGAAGACCGTAAGGGAAATCGTAGAGGAAGGGGTGGCGGAAATTGTTAGCGTCCTAAAGGAATATGAGGAGGTAAATCTGAAATTTGCAGAGCCCATGAGTGATGAGGAAATGAATGAGCTCATCGAACGCCAGGGGGAATTGTCAGACCTCATCGAACAACATAATGGATGGGATCTGGATAGCCGCCTTGAGCGTGCCATGGATGCCCTGCGTTGCCCAGAGCCCGAAGTCTCCGTCCAACACCTGAGCGGGGGGGAAAAGCGACGTGTGGCCCTTTGTCGCCTGTTGCTGAAGGAACCTGACATATTGCTTCTCGACGAACCCACCAACCACCTGGATGCAGAAAGCGTGGAGTGGCTCGAGATCCACCTGAAACAATACAAAGGGACCGTGATCGCCATCACCCATGACCGCTACTTTCTGGATAACGTGGCAGGATGGATCCTTGAACTCGACAGGGGAGAAGGCATTCCATGGAAAGGCAATTACACCTCCTGGCTGGAACAAAAATCCAAACGGCTTGAGATGGAAGAAAAGGCCGAAAGCAAGCGCCGCAAGACCCTGGAACGTGAGCTGGAATGGGTAAGGATGAGCCCCAAAGGCCGTCACGCCAAGGCAAAAGCAAGACTTGGTGCTTACGACCGCATGCTCAATGAGGATGTAAAGCAAAAGGAAGAACGCCTGGAGATATTTATTCCCAATGGCCCGAGACTTGGAAATAAAGTGATAGAAGCACACGGGGTTAGTAAGGCATTTGGGGATAAGCTGCTTTTTGAACAGCTCGAGTTTTCCCTACCCCCCGCAGGAATCGTTGGCATTATTGGCCCCAACGGGGCAGGTAAGACCACTTTGTTCCGCATGATCATGGGACAGGTTGAAGCCGACAAGGGAACGTTCAGCCTTGGGGAAACGGTGAAAATTGGCTACGTTGACCAAGCCCACGCTGAGATTGACCCCGAAAAAAGTGTTTGGGAAGTCATCAGCGGGGGGCACGAGACCATCAATTTATCAGGACGCCCCATGAACAGCAGGGCTTATGTTGCGCGTTTCAATTTCAGCGGGGCTGACCAGGGCAAGAAATGCGGCACACTCTCAGGTGGCGAACGCAACAGGCTTCACCTGGCAATGACCCTGAAATCGGAGGCCAATGTCCTGCTGCTTGATGAACCTACCAACGACATTGACGTCAATACCCTCAGGGCATTGGAAGAGGGTCTGGAAAACTTTGCAGGTTGTGCCGTAATCATAACCCACGACCGCTGGTTCCTTGATCGCATTGCTACCCATATCCTGGCTTTTGAAGGCGACTCACAGGTCAGCTATTTTGAGGGTAGCTATTCGGAATATGAGGAGAACAAAAAGAAAAGACTTGGAGATGCAGGCCCCAAGAGAATAAAATACCGTAAACTGAAAGCCGACTAAGCCCTGGAGGAAAAATGGGCAGGGTTGTAAGTGCTGCGCGCTTTGCGCTTGGTGTCAGGGAGGGCCAGAATAATTATGGAGATTAGCATCAGTAGAAGGCCTGAAATAAAAAGATAGGCTCCCGGAAACTGATCCCAGTACCAATCTTTTGAAAATCCAAGAAAGAACTTGTCGTATACCAGGTTCAGGATTGGAAATTCCACATTCCAGATCAAAGAAGACACAATGTCAACAAAAGTGATTAGGATCATGGCAAAGAATCCCCCTATATAGGCTACAAGGACGACAATCGTCTTTAAAAAGGCACTCAGCCATTGGACGAAATTCAAGTCTCGCAAAAAGTTTGTATTAAAGGTAAACTTATGAGTGATCCAAAGGATGACAAGCAATACCAGAGAGGCTATGAGAACCAGTGCACTTACTTTTTTCATTATGTGAAATTCTTTGGTAGCACAAATCAGATAACGTAGTCAAGTATATAGAAGTATAAAAGACATGATTGTAAAATTATAGAAAAATGCTTTACAGGAAGTGTTTTTTTTCATGCACCCCTGGAGATTCAAATTTTGGTCCACTTCAGGGAATTACGGAGTTTACCTTTGTTCATTTTCGTAACTTTGCCCAATCAAACTAAAGAAACTATGACCGATATCGAAAGATTAAAAGCTACGGCAACGCAGGTAAGGAGAGACGTTTTGCGCATGGTTCACGCCGTAAAATCAGGCCACCCAGGTGCGCCCCTGGGTTGTGCTGAGTTTTTTTCTGCAATGTATTTTTCCGTCCTGAGGCATTCCCCGAAATTTGACCCCGAAGGAAAAAACCAGGATCTTTTCTTTTTGTCGAACGGTCACCTGTCTGCAGGGTGGTACAGTGTGCTGGCACGCAGCGGGTATTTTGAAATAGCAGAACTCAACACCTTCCGGAAGATCAACAGCCGTTTACAAGGCCATCCCGCAACGGATGAGGGACTCCCCGGCATCAGGGTAGCCAGTGGATCCCTAGGACAAGGACTCAGTGTTGCAAATGGAGCTGCCCTTGCTAAGAAACTAAACCATGACAAACACCTCGTTTATTGCCTGCTGGGTGACGGAGAATTGCAGGAAGGACAGGTATGGGAAGCAGCAATGTTTGCAGCCGGAAGAAATATTGATAACCTGATTGCCGTTGTAGATTATAATGGGCAGCAAATCGACGGTCCGGTTGATGAGGTCATGCCCCTTGGAAATCTGAAAGGCAAATGGGAAGCCTTTGGGTGGCTAGTCATGGAGATGGATGGAAATGTAGTGGAAGAAGTCCTGGCAACCATGAAGGAATCCCAAAGGCAATGTGGCAAAGGAAAGCCTGTGGTTGTCCTGATGAAAACCATCATGGGCAAAGGGGTTGATTTTATGGAGGGCTCGCATAAATGGCATGGAAGCCCACCCAATGATGAACAACTTGAAATCGCCCTTGCTCTACTGGAAGAGACCCTCGGCGATTATTGAGATATTGATTCTTAGACAACAATTACACTTCAACTTGTGAAGCACTTTGTGATCAGATGGATGTTTGTACTGGGCATGTGCGTTTTTTTTTCCGCGCAGGTTCAAGGACAGTATGCTTCACCACCTCTGACAAGGATACTGATCCTTTATGATGCTTCACACAGTATGCTTGCCCGCTGGCAAAGCGACACCAGGATGAATATCGCCCGCCATGTGGTGACAAACCTGCTCGACAGCCTTGAAACGGTAGATAACCTGGAAGTGGCCCTGCGCGTATTTGGGCACCAGAAAAGATATCCTCCCCAAGATTGCGATGACACACGGCTCGAAGTACCCTTTGGGCCAGATGGCATTGCAAGGATACGTCAGAAACTTAGGACCATACAACCACGCGGCAGTACACCCATTACCAATTCCCTTGAGAATGCAGCAGGAGATTTTCCACCCTGCGCCAATTGCCGAAACATCATCATTCTGATTACCGACGGCCTCGAAGAATGCGGCGGAGACCCATGTGCGACTTCCAGGGAACTGCAGCTCAAGGGCATTTTCCTGAAACCCTATGTGATCGGCATTGGCAGAGACTTCAGGGATGCCTTTGATTGCGTGGGACACTATTTTGATGCCACCACTGAATCGGGCTTCAGAGCAAGCATGAACGTTATCATTTCGCAGGTTCTGGGCAAGACCAGTTCACAAATAAACCTGCTGGACCTCGAAGGGAGACCTACCGAAACAAATGTTGCCGTTTCGTTCTTCGACCAGGAGACAGGCAGACCCCTGGAAAGCATTATCCATACCATGAACTTCAGAGGACTTCCAGATACTATTTTTTCCCTAATCCCTTCCGTAAAATACCGCATGGCAGTCCATACCACACCGCCTGTTGAGGTAAAAGACATAAGTATTCAGTCCGGTAGGCACAACATCATTGCTGCAGATGTACCCCAGGGACTGCTTAACATCAGAACAAGCGGACAGGTATCCATGAATTACCAAGCGATTGTCAGGAAATCGGGGCAGACTGAAACCCTGAAATTGCAGCAAATGGGGATGAGCGAGAAATACCTAGTCGGATTGTATGATATTGAGGTGCTTTCCCTTCCCAGGGTGTATGTGCAAAACGTAGAAATAAAACAAAGTCATACCACCCAGGTAGAAATCCCCCAGCCCGGAATAGCCGTAATCAGGCTTCGTGCTCCAGGATATGCCAACATCCTGCAGGAAAATGAAACGGGGCTTGTTCATGTTTACTCGCTGCGCGAGCAGGTCTCGAATGAAACAATTTATCTGCAGCCCGGCAGTTACCGTCTGGTTTACCGCTCAAGAGTATCCACCAGTACCGCCTATTCAACCGAAATGAAGTTCACCATTGAACCCGGGCAAACAGTGCGGGTGGACATCAACTGATCACGAAATGAAAAACAAAATATAACCTTATGATGAAGGAATACACCTACACTGAAAAGAAAGATACCAGATCGGGATTTGGCGCAGGATTACTTGAAGCAGGTCAGCGCAATCCAGACATTGTTGCCTTGTGCGCTGACCTTACTGGCTCGCTAAAAATGAATGCCTTCCAGAAAGCCTTCCCCGATCGGTTTTTCCAGGTGGGGATTGCTGAGGCTAACATGATGGGCATTGCTTCCGGGCTGACTATTGGGGGGAAAATCCCTTATACGGGAACCTTTGCCAACTTCAGTACAGGAAGGGTATACGACCAGATTCGCCAGAGTATTGCCTATTCCGGGAAAAACGTGAAGATCTGTGCCTCCCATGCCGGGCTAACTCTTGGTGAGGATGGCGCCACTCACCAGATACTGGAAGACATCGGCATGATGAAGATGCTGCCCAATATTACAGTCATCGTGCCCTGCGACTATAACCAAACCAAGGCTGCCACCATTGCCATTGCCGACCACCAGGGGCCCGTTTACCTGCGTTTCGGAAGGCCTTCCGTGCCCAACTTCACTGCGGCCAACGAACCATTTGAAATCGGGAAAGCCATTGTCCTGAATGAAGGAACCGACATTAGCCTCTTTGCCTGCGGGCACCTGGTTTGGGAAGCCCTTGAGGCAGGCAAGATTCTTTTCCGGGAGGGTATCCATGCAGAAATAATTAATATCCACACAATTAAACCTTTGGACAGGAAAACGGTCTTACAATCAGTACAAAAGACGGGTTGTGCCGTTTCTGCAGAAGAGCATCAGTTGAATGGGGGTATGGGTGAGTCGATAGCACGGCTGTTGGCCGAAAACTACCCAATTCCTATGGAGATGGTGGGCGTCAATGACCGCTTTGGAGAAAGCGGCACTCCTGCCCAACTGATGGAGAAATACGGACTCAATGCCGCCAGTATTGCAAAAGCAGCACAAAAAGCACTGAAAAGAAAGTCGTAGTTCCAGGTAAACATGACGCACCATTCTGACGAGGAATTAATCCAACGCTTTCATGATTCGGAAAATCCAGGGCTAGCGTTTGATCTGATTGTCAGAAAATATCAGGAACAAGTGTATTGGCACATCAGACGGTTGGTCATCAGTCACGAGGATGCCAACGACATAGCACAAGATGTTTTTATTAAGGCTTGGAAAGCGCTGCCTGATTTCAGGGGCGATTCCGGCCTTTTTACATGGCTTTACCGGATTGCTACCAATGAAGCCCTGTCTTTCCTGAAAAAGAAAAATAAACGTTTCTTCCTGTCCTTTTCTGACGTGGAACAACAGCTCAGCGATTCTCTGATAACCGATACCTACTTCGAAGGCAATGAAATTGAGAAAAAGATTCAGCAGGCAATCCTTACCCTTCCCGAGAAGCAAAGAGTGGTATTTAACCTAAGATATTACGACGAGATGAAATATGAAGAGATGTCCAAGATTCTTGACACTTCTGAAGGCGCGCTGAAGGCCTCCTATCATCATGCCGCCAAAAAAATTGAAAAAATTCTCACATCTTGATTAAACCATTGATTGTTATTCTTATCTAATTTTCGAAATGCAAAGGAAAATAAAAATAAAAAATGAAGAAATAGC
>JAAYLH010000099.1 GCA_012521995.1 Bacteroidales bacterium
ATCCGCACCGGGCGCTGATGCCCCTGAAAATGGCCACCCTGATGGCCGAAGACAAGGATGTGCTGGTGTATATGGATATTGAGGCCGTGAAGCTGCTGGTAAAGGACGCCCGCGACCTGAGCCACGCCAATTTTGAGTCGGCCCATACCTACATCAGGATGCTGCTCGAAAAGAATGTGGGGGTTTATGCCTGCCCTACCTGCCTGGAAGCCGCGGGCTATCAGCCCGAGGACCTGATGGAAGGCATCCAGCTGGCCCAGAAGGACAAGTTCTTCAGCTTCACCAAAGGCAGGATCCTGACACTGGATTATTAAGCTGCAGCCCTGGCAGAGAAATAAAAAAGACTTGGAGCGGGAATCCTGATGGGGAAAAGATTTACAGCCCCTTCAGTTTCTTGATCTCGTTGAAGTGCTCGACGGTAATGCGTTCGAGGCGTTCGCGCGAGGTCTTGCGATAGTTTTCATATTCCTGCAAGACGTCGTTGAGGTCGATGGCCCTCTGGCGCGACAGGCGGCGGGCATTGCGGGTCACCACCAGCAGCACCAGGGCCAGCAAGGCCAGGATGCCCATCACCGACCATACCACCACATTGTAGAACCCCTTTTTTACGGGTTTTCCCAGGAAGGTAATGCTGTCCTTGTTGGCAATGGCCTGGTCGCGCTCGGTTTCAGTCACTTCCAGTTGCCCGGCCTGCTGTTCCAGGCGTGCGTTCACCTCCAGCAACTCGCCCTCGAGGGCGCTGATCCTTTGGCGGGCCTGGTTGAGCGAATCGAGCGACTGCCTGCGGATGTCCTGAAACATATCCTCGCGGATGGCCCTGAAGCCCTCGTAAATACGGGTGCGCCGCTGCAAGGCATCGTACTGCCCCCGAAGAGTCAAATCCTCAGGCCCGGCCTCTGCTTCCTGCCCCCGAACAGTCTGCAACGGCATCAGAAAGGACAACATCATTGATGTCAATACAACAAACATTTTACTCCATCTTCTCATGGCTGCAATTTTTTGAAAAGAAATTGAAAGGCATTCTATTATTCTCAACAAAAAATATGATATATTATTGTTTGAAGCCCCGCTTTGACTGATGTTATTTCCAGCACTTTCCCTCCGCCTTTGCCCCCAAAAGGAAATGCCATAATGACCCGGGTATTTCCCTTTTTATTAATATTCAACAAATTACCCGAAAACCCCCCGATTTTGATTATCTTTGCACGAACCAGCCCGGCCTCGGGCCCCACAATCACAATAAAAAAACAACCACCAAAAACACCAAATGGGCAGATCACAAGACAGTTTCGGAAAGAAAGAAGTAAGGAACAAAAAAGAGAAAAAGCGCAAGGAAAAGGAAAAGAAACGCCTTGAGAAAAGGGAAAAGGAAAGCAGCGGCAGCCTCGACGACATGATCGCCTATGTGGACGCCTTTGGAAATATCACCGCCACCCCGCCCGACCCCCAGGACATCAAAGAGGTTGACCCGGAAGACATCGAGGTCAGCACCCCAAAAAAGGAAGACATCCCCTACGACCCCATCCGCAAGGGCATTGTCAGCTTCCTGAACGAATCGAAAGGCTTTGGTTTCATCAAGGACACCGAAACCCAGGAAAGCATTTTCGTGCACGTGAACAACACCCTCGAGGAAATCAAGGAAGGCAACCTGGTGAGCTTCGAGGTGGAGATGGGCCCCAAGGGCCCTTCGGCCATCAAGGTAAAGGTGGCCCGCTAAGCCGTCAGCGCCCTCCCCGGCGCTGAACCCCAACAAAAAATTTTATCGCTGAATTCCTTTCCGGGAAACCCTTTCGGGCTATCCTGAGGATTTTTTGGAGGCTTATGGTCCGTTTCATGTTTGCACCATATTTGAAGTTGAACCGTAGTTTAACCGTAGTTTAACCGTTTTCAATTGGTTAAAGTACGGTTAAACTACGGTTAAACTCCAAAGATTCTATGAGCGAAAAACGAGGCAGTACCCTTCCGGGGGTTTAGTTGCCCAGGGCAATGGCCCTTCCCTTAAAGGAAGGATTGCGGAAAGGCCATTCCTCATTGACCCACTCTTTGACGGTTTCGGCAAAGGCTTGATACAAGCTGTTTTCGGTGGTACCGGTCCTGATCCACCAGGTCACCTCGGCATCATGGGCCGGATCGGCAGAGTGGTTAAGATACACGCAACCGATCATTTTACCATTTTCAGGATTGACCACCGGGTAAGCATATGATCTGCGCTGGTTAATTCTTCTTTGAAAGAAATCCATTCCCCTTGAGTTTTGCCCGTCAGGAAATCCATTGGCAGGCATATCGAGGGCAGGAACCGGTAGCCCGTAATCGGGGTCGGGCCCCCGCTGGGGGGAGGAATGATCGCTGGTCACAGTATGGGCAATCAGCGGCCGGATGATAAATTGTCCGTCTTCATAAGCGCCCGGAACATCGAAGCTGCCCGCAACGAGGGGCCTGTTTTGCGAAACGGCCGAAACAGCCAACAACAGGAAAAGGATAAAAGGGAAAAGGGTGATTCGAATTTTCATAACATCATACATTTGGGTTTGTTAATGAAGGTGATTTCTTCTTTTGTATATATAAAAACACCTTTAGTCCTAACCATCGATTTTTTTCTTAATTAAAGTTAGGCCGATACACCGGATCAGGAACGGGAAAAATCTTTCAAAAAGCAGTGATTTTTTACAATCCTGGCTTACAAGGAGGCAAAAAAACTCAATGGTTGGCCGTTACCATCAGTTTCTGAAAACAACAACAGCCAATATTTTTGAGGTCTTTCCCTGGCCTTCCGGGGAAAAACCGTTGGCCGGAAAGCCCTTGAAGGTCCCGAAACCCTTCCCCTGGAAAGGCTCAGGAGTTTTTGAAAAAAATTATCTAAAATCTAATGATATTTGCTTTTCATTGTATAAATTAATAAATTTACCTGTTGAAAACCTTCCTCCCTTAGGTTTCCTTACCTGTTTGTTTTTTGGGTTTACCGAATTATTGAATCAAATTAAAAAATAACGGAAACGCGGCATGAACCTGGCTGTTTTGCGTGACTGCTACTTAATCCTGTTCATAACAACCAAAAATCAAACCCATGAAAAAAAACATCCTGTCCATTGCACTCATGGTGGTGGGGTTGATCCTGCTGATCCTTTCCTTTATGGGGATTGGGAAAGGCGGGAACCTGGAGATCAAGATCGATGAGGCCCCCCTGATCATGCCGGCTGCCCATAAGGTGTATGCCAACCCTGACGCCCTCGACGGGCAGTATTATTTGTTCAAGGCCAAGATCACCAACACCGGGAGCGGCACCCTTGAAGATGTGGTGGTCAGGTACGAAGTCCCCGGATATATTGAATGGACCGAACTGACCACCGTTGGAAGAATGATCCCGGGGCAATCGGTGGTGGTGAGCTGTTACCCGGTCTTCGATGCGAAGATCACGGAGAAGACCACCGAATCGGTTGAAAAGACCAATATTGAAGTGGCCTGGGACGGGGCCGATGACGGCGACATCCTGAGGGAAGCCTTCACCTTTAAGATGTTGAACCGCAACGAATATGCCTATACCAATATGCCCCTGGATGAGATCCTGAGCTGGAATGATTTTTTCGACAACCAGGTATTATTACCCTGTTATGTCACGCCCAACGATCCCATCGTAAAATACTATACCCAGGTTGTCCAGGAAAAGGTTTTGAGAGGGGAAGCGGCTGGCATATCGAATTCGCCCGAAGAGGGGGTTCGATTTCTGATGGGCTTATATGAAGCGACGCGGCTGGCCCATATGGTTTACAGCGCCACGCGGGGAATGCCCCAGTCGTTGCAAGACATTCAAACCACGGTACAGCACTTGCGGCTTCCGCGGGAGGTGATCACGGGCAACACAGGGCTGTGTATTGAGCTTAGCCTCTTGTATGCCAGCGTGTTATCGTCGGCAGGAATGGATCCGGTCATTTACCTGGTGCCCCAGCACGCCTACCCCGGTTTTAAAATGGGCGGGCAATATTTTGCCATCGAATCCACGGGGGTCGGCGGGGAAGGACTGGGCGGCACCCTTTCGGCCGAGCAGGCCTTTCGCGTGGGGATGGGTGAACTCGACACCCTGATCATGGCCCTGCAAAACGGGATGCAGGGATATTCGGTAGTGGATATCCACGCCCTCAACCAGCAGGGGGTAGTAAGCATGAACCTCGAGGACAACGAATTCCTGAGGAGGAAAGTGGATGAGATCGCCCAAAACTTCGAGGGGCGAGGGCGAAGCTTCCGCAATGCCACGCAAAACCTGCAGCCGCAGCAAGCCAGCGTGGCCCGATTTCCCGGCCCCCTCTCCTTTGCCATTCCTTCCGGCTGGCAAACCTACCCATACCCGGCCCCCAATTTCCCGCTGCTGATCGCCCAGGTCATCTCGCCCGACCAAGCCGCCTCGGTTTCCGTATACGACATCCCGGCCAACAGCGCCCAGAACGCCATGGTTCAACTGGTCCAGTATTTCGCGCAAATGGGCCTGAACCTGCAATATTCAATTGAGGGCAACCGGGTCCAGGGCGCTTCCAGCAACTATGCGGCAGTCTTCCAGTGGAAGGGACGCATTGCCCCGGGGCCTAACGGCTATCGCCTGGTGGCCATAGGCGCCGACCAAAACTACTACCAGCATTACGCTGGCACCATTAACTCGATTTATAACAGCATAAACTAAGCGGCCATGAAAAGAAACCTCTTTTTCGTCCTGTTGTTAGGCTGTGCCATGGGGCTGATGGCGCAGACGGAACCCCTGAAACAGAAGCTGGAAATACGCCTTGACTCGATCGGCAATGCCAACTTCAAAGTCTCGATGACTATGAACGCCAACCAATGGCAGGTGTGGCTGCAATCGGTGGGAAACAATCCTGCGGTGATGAAACGGATGATGGAACGGGCGCTACCGGGTTATTTCCTCGACGATTTCGACCTTCAGAAGAACGACATGGAACGCTCCTTTGAGTTCATTTTCAAGGCTTATGGCGTTTGCGAGATAGACCGCCACGGGAAATGGATTATGAACACGGAAGAAAAAAACGCCGACATTACCACCCTCAGCGAGCGGAAATTTATGATGGTGACCATGGACACGGAAAACAATATCCAGAACACACAATACCTTGATTTTCCGAAGGAAGCCAAAAACATCATCATTAGCCAGGACGCTTACGACAACACCCAGTTTGAGTTTGACATGGCTTCCCCCGGGCCACAGAAAGGCTGGATGCTATGGAGCGGCATAGGCCTGCTGCTGCTGGGAGGCGGATGGCTGGCCGCGGGAAGGCTACGTAAATAGGGTTATTGTGGCTTTTGACCCTGCGATGATCGGGATCAATTCCCTGGCTCCTATGGGCATTAAGTTTTCAACACCCTTCCTTTTCCTTTCCGGGTCCGTTCAATAATGTGTAAATTCGCAGGAAAATCCCCCGAATGATCACACCCGAGACCAAGGAAAAAATCATGGACGCCGTTCGCATCGAAGAAGTGGTGGGCGAGTTCGTGAATCTGAAGAAGCGGGGGGTAAACCTCATCGGGCTTTGTCCCTTTCACAATGAGAAGACGCCCTCGTTCAACGTAAACCCGGCGCGGGGCATCTTCAAATGCTTTGGCTGCGGCAAGGGGGGCGATGCAGTGAGTTTCCTGATGGATCACGAGCATTACACCTATCCCGAGGCGTTGAAATACCTGGCAGGCAAGTATGGCATCGAAATCGAGGAGGAGGCACCCTCGCCCGAGCAACAGCAGGCCATGGACGAAAAGGAGAGCCTGTTCAACCTCACAGCCTTTGCTCAGAAATATTATGAGGAGATTCTGCACCAGCACGAAGAAGGCAAGGCCATCGGGATGACCTATTTCAAGGAGCGGGGCTTCACGCTCGAGACCATCAAGAAATTCGGTCTGGGCTATTCACTGGCCCAGTGGGATGCCTTCACCCAACACGCCAAAAAGCACGGTTACAAAAAGGAATACCTGCTGAAGACCAGCCTTACCAAGGAAAAGGATCAACAGATGTACGACAGTTTCAGGGGGCGGGTCATCTTCCCCATCCAAAACCTGTCGGGGCGGGTGCTGGGCTTCGGTGCGCGCATCCTCACCAGCGAGAAGAACAAGCCCAAATACATCAACACCGCTGAGAGCGACATCTACCACAAGAGCAAGGTGCTCTACGGCTTGTATTTTGCCAAGAGCACCATTTCGCGCGAGGACAACTGTTACCTGGTAGAGGGCTATACCGATGTCATTTCGATGCACCAGGCGGGCATCGAAAATGTCATTGCCAGTTCGGGCACTTCGCTGACCAGCGAGCAAATCAAGCTCATCAGGCGTTACACAAGCAACATCACCCTGCTGTTCGACGGCGACCCCGCGGGCATCAAGGCGGCCTTCCGCGGCATCGACATGATACTGGAGGAAGGGATGAATGTAAGGCTGGTGCTGTTTCCCGATGGCGAAGACCCCGACTCCTACGCCCGTAAATACCGCCCGGTGGAGGTGAAGGAGTTTGTGGAAAAAAACGCCCTCGACTTTATCTCGTTCAAGACCCGGCTTTTGCTGGGGGAGACGCAGAATGACCCCATCCGCAAAGCGGGCCTCATCCGGGAGATTTCGCAGACCATCTCGCTGATCCCTGAGCCCATTGCCCGCACGCTTTACATCCAGCAGTGCAGCGAGCTGATGGAAATTGACGAACGCTTGCTGGTGGCTGAAGTCAACAAGCTACGCCGGCAGAAGATGCAGCGCGAACGAGGGCATGAGCCCCCGCAGGAGCTTCCTGAACCCCGTCCTGAGGCTGGGATTCAGCCGGAAACCCAGAAAATCACCAACGGCCACCAGGAACGGGAAGTGATCAGAATGCTGCTGCAGCACGGGGAGAAAAAAATTGAGTTTAAAGTGGCCGACGAGGAAGGGAGGCCTGTAGACATAGCCATTCGGGTGGCCGACTTCATCGTTGATGACTTCAGCGACGACAAACTGGGTTTTGACAATGCTGCCTGCCAGGCCATTTTCGACATCTATGCCGGGCATCGGCTGAAGGACACCACACCCACCGAACAGACCTTTTTCAATCACCCCGAACCCCTTGTGCGCGAACTGGCCGTTGACCTGCTCAGCACCCCATATACCCTGAGCGACAACTGGAAAAACCGCCATCGCATCTTTGTGAAGACCGAAGAAGAAAACCTGAAGCTAAGCCTGATTGAGGTATTGTATGCCTTTAAACTCAGGCGCCTGGAAAAAATGATCGAGGAGAACCAGGAGCAACTCAAGGCTGCCACCGAGGAGGAAGAGGCCCTGCAGTTGCTCGACAACGACAGTAAGCTCAAAGCTAAGCGCAGCCTTTTTGCCAAAGAACTCAGCCGCATCATCACCCGCTGAACCCCGCCCGGAACCAATCCCAAAAGCTCAGCCCTTCCCTGGCGTCCGCTTACGGACAGAAACTTCTCTTTCCGGACAAATTCTCGGGCAAGGATTGCGGCATCCACAAAAAAAACGTCTTCAATCAGGAAATTGGAAAAAATAAAAAACTCATCAAAGGCGTGTCTGGCTTTAATCGGATAAGAAAAATAAAATATTTCATCAAAAAGAGGGGGTTTTGGTACAGATTATGATGGATAAATGTGCAACCATTTTCTGAAATTTCCTTTCATCATTATTCTGCATTGCCATGAAACAAGCACCATTCGATCAACAGATCCATCCCGCACTTGAACGCGAGGAACTCTGGAGAAAAGGCGATTTGCGTCCGTTCTCCAAACGTGAAAAAATTGAGGCTATATCAGTCCACCTGCTCCGGCTGATCTTCCTGTTTATCCTGTTGCTGGGGGTGTTGAACTCATAGCTTCCCGGCAATGAATTCTTCGGGTTACAACCCCTGCCCAACAGCAGATATGGCCTGAAAGGCCAAAATAAGCATCCTGGCTGAAGGGCCCCTTCAACCGTGCCTTGAAACCTCTAAAACCGCTTCCTCCCGGCGGTTTTTTGTTTTGCCTGTTTTTTTGATTGCCTGAATGCCTCAAACTTTTTACCTTTGAGGTTTGTAAAAAACCTCAAGCTATGAATAAGATTCGTTTTAGAATGCTTACGGCCGTCCTGTTTTCAACGATGATGCTGCTGGCCTCCTGCGGCAATGCCCGAAATACCGAAAACCAGGACCAGGACTTGCAGGCCCCTGCCAGGCAACAAGTGGAAGAGAAGGATCAGATGGTAATGATCACAACCGAAATGGGTGAAATCACCCTGATGTTGTACAACGAGACTCCCGGCCATCGTGACAATTTCCTGAAATTGGTAGAAGAAGGTTATTACAATGATTTGCTTTTCCACAGGGTGATCAAATCCTTTATGATCCAGGGGGGAGACCCAAACTCAAGGGATGCGGAGCCCGGCCAGCCTCTGGGCAATGGCGGTCCCGGATATACGGTACCTGCAGAAATCGTCCCCGAACTGTTTCATAAGAAAGGCGCTTTGGCAGCGGCTCGTTTGGGCGACCAGATGAACCCCCAGCGTGCCTCCTCCGGATCGCAGTTCTACATCGTCCAAGGCAAGGTGTGGACCCCTGAAGAGCTTGATATGATGGAACAGCAGCGCGGGCATGCCTTCACCCCCGAGCAACGGCAGGCCTATACCACCATAGGAGGCACTCCTCACCTCGATGGCGGCTATACCGTATTTGGCGAAGTGGTGAAAGGTCTGGAAGTGCTCGATAAGATCGCCTCGGTGCAGACTGCTCCCGGCGATCGTCCTGTGGAGGACGTAATAATGAAGATTCAGGCCGTGAAATAAACTACTATTGCAATGATCGAAAAAATTAAAGCCCTCTTGCAGGAGGTAGAGGCCTTTCGCGCCGAGACCCATGAACAGGTGGAAGCCTTCCGGGTGAGGATGCTTTCAAAGAAAGGGATCATCCCTTCGCTGTTCCAGGATTTCAAGGGGGTGGATCCGGCGCTGCGGAAGGAAGTGGGGCAGCACCTCAATGATCTGAAGGACCGGGCAACCGAAAAAGTGAACCAGATAAAGGACCTGCTTGACCAGGCCTCCGGCCCCAAAGACGGCCAAGAGCATCCCGACCTGAGCATGCCCGCCGATTTTGCTCCCCTGGGATCACGTCACCCCATCTCCATTACCCGCAACCGCATCAACGGCATCTTCGAACGCATCGGCTTTGTGGTGTCGGAAGGCCCCGAGATGGAAGACGACTGGCACAACTTCAGCGCCCTTAACTTCCCTGAAGAGCACCCTGCACGCGACATGCAGGACACCTTCTTTTTTGGCAAGAACCCCGATTTGGCGCTGCGCACCCACACCAGCTCAGTACAGGTACGCGTGATGGAAAGCCAGAAGCCCCCCATACGCACAATATCCCCGGGAAGGGTATTCCGGAATGAGGCCATCTCGGCCCGGGCACATTGCATCTTCCACCAGGTGGAAGGGCTGTACATTGACAAGGGCGTTTCGTTTGCCGATATGCGGCAGACCCTGTTGTATTTCGCCCGCGAGATGTTTGGTGAAAAGACCCAGATTCGCCTAAGGCCTTCCTTTTTCCCCTTTACTGAGCCCTCGGCAGAAATGGATGTGTCGTGCAACATTTGCGGGGGGCCCGGATGCCCCATCTGCAAGTACAGCGGCTGGATAGAGGTGATGGGATGCGGGATGGTAGACCCCAACGTATTGAAAAATTGTGGCATCGACCCCGAGGTCTATTCGGGATATGCCTTTGGCATGGGCATCGAACGCATCGCGATGAACATTTTCCAGGTCCGCGACCTGAGGATGTACTTTGAAAACGACCTGCGTTTCCTGCGGCAATTCAAATCTGCCCTTTAGCAACAAGGCTTATTCCTGAAAAAGAAAACACTGCCCGGGAGGTCAACCCCCCGGGCTTTTTTGTTATGAAGCCTGGGATTTCGTAGCCTTCATATTTTCTTCAAAAAAATATTCTTTTTGCTGTAACATTTAAAGGCCTGTATCGTCTTACCACTGAAACGCAAACAAACCCTGGCTTATGAAACCACAAAAGAACACGAAACTGGTCCTTTTTATCCTGTTGGCCACCCTCTTTATTCTTCCTTCCTGTACTTATTCTGAGGGCAAGGTAACGCGAGGTGAAGGCGAGGTCATTACCTCCACCTTCCCCCTCAGCGATTTTGATGAGATTGACCTACAGGGCGCTTTCAATGTGACGCTTTTACAGGGCAGCCCTTTACAGGCGGTCATTGAGACCGACGAGAACCTGATGGATCTCCTGCTGGTGGAGGTCAGGGGCAAAACGCTTTATGTCAGCACCACTCGCGATGTAGTGCTTAAGCCCACTAAAATGAACCTGACCATCTCCTACCCGGCCTTACGGCAGATAACTGTAGGCGGGGCCTGTAAGATCCACTCGGAAGAGGTGGTTCAGAGCGAGGATTTGCATTTTGATATCAGCGGAGCAGCCGAAATAGACCTTGCCATCGTGGCTGATGCCTTGCACACCCAGCTTGCGGGTGCCGGCAGCATTACCTTTGAAGGGAAGGCCATTGAACATTACATTGACTTGGCAGGCGCCAGTAGCCTCAGCGCCAAAGACCTCTTGACGGAGGTTACCGAAATTGACCTCAGCGGGGCAGGCTCGGCAAATGTTTATGCCAGCCAAAAGTTAAAGGCAAGCCTCAGCGGGGTGGGTTCCATCAAATATTATGGGAATCCACTGGAAACAGACATCAATAAATCAGGGCTGGGAAGCATTCGCAGCGCTGAATGACATAAACGACATTCCCTCTTCAACCATCAAATCAATTGTAGTACCCTTTAATACCCAACGACCTTGAAAACAAGTGTTTTTTTGAAGACCCTCGCAGCCATCACCTTGATTTCCCTTCCCCTGCTGATCTCAGCCCAGCATTATGTAATGGATCCGTTTACCGGCGTCAAGGCGGGCAGCGTTTTTTCCATTGTCCTTTACCAGGGCAACACGTATGAAGTACTGCTGGAAACCGACAGCACCCTGGTTCCTGATATAGGCATAAAGGTAAAAGACAATCTGCTTGAATTTGAATATACAGGCAGTGTTCGCAACCTCGAACGCATCACAGCCCACGTGACCGCACCCCAATACCTCTTGCTGAATGGAAGTTCGGCAAGTTCCTTTAAAACGGAAGTACCCCTCAACACTCCTTCACTGAAGCTGGTAGGCAGTGGAGCCACCAGCTTCACCCTGGAGATAGAGACTGAGCTCCTGACCTCGGAGTTCAGTGGGGCCACCAATGCCACCCTTAGCGGAATGGCCAGCGTTCACCAGCTTAAAGCTTCAGGCGCCTCCCAGTTAAAGGCCTTTGAGCTTGCCACGGTAACAACAGAGGTGAATATTTCGGGGGCTTCTTCAGCCAAGGTAGATGCCTCCAGCGTACTCACAGGGCATGTAAGCGGAGTCTCCACCCTTGGGGTGAAAGCCACACCTGATACTCAAACCGTTGAATTATCGGGCCTTTCAAGCATCGTTGATGCGGATAACAAGGTCGTTACCCAGTCGCAGGTTCTCTCTGATACCGTCAGGGTAAGGGTAGGCTCGCGCGAGGTGACCATCGTCGACGGCGATGATGTCACCACACGCAGGATTCCGAAAGTGCGTTCCTTCCGGAAAAATTGGGCCGGCTTCGAACTGGGTATCAATGGCTTAATGACTCCCGACCACAGCATCAACCTGCCTTCCGAACTCGGTTATCTAGACCTGCGCTATGAGAAATCAGTAGCTGTCAACCTCAACCTGTACCAGCAAAACCTGGCCCTGATGGGTGATGTGCTTGGTCTTTACACAGGTATCGGGCTGGGCTGGAACAACTACCGCCTGCCCAACAATATCCTGCTGGTAAAGGGCAGCCATGAACTGGAACACATTGTACCGGATACCGATCTGCCCTATAAAAACAAGCTTACCATGATGATGGTCAATGTGCCGCTGATGCTTGAATTGCAAACGCGCTCGCATTCTGAATTCTCCAAATTCCACCTTGCTGCAGGTGTGAACCTTGGGGTAAGACTCAGCTCGCACACCAAGCAGGTGTATAAACTTGACGGCAAGAAGGATAAGGTAAAAACACACGAGGACTTTTACATCAATCCTTTCCGCTACGACCTGCAAGCCAGAATGGGATGGGGCAAGATCAACTTTTTCGCCTCCTATTCGCTCAACAGCCTGTTTCGCGATGGTAAAGGCCCCGAAGTTTATCCCTTCAGCATTGGCTTGCGCATCCTTAACTTCGACTAAGCGTTACCCCGCAATATTTTCCCATGCCAGTCCCGTTTCGGGGCTGGCATATTTTTTTCTGAATTGGGGACTTTTTTATAATTTTACAGGCCCAAATAAAAAGCAAAAAAATATGTCAGGTCACAGTAAATGGTCAACCATCAAGCGCAAGAAAGGCGCCCTCGACGCCAAGCGTTCAAAGATCTTTTCGAGGATTATTAAGGAAATTACCGTAGCCGTGAAAGAAGGTGGCCCTGACCCGGAAGGCAATCCCCGCTTGCGACTGGCCATTGCCAACGCCAAGGGCGCCAATATGCCCAAGGACAATGTGCAGCGGGCCATCTCAAAGGCAGGCGACAAATCGGCAGGGAATTACACCGAGGTGACCTATGAAGGCTATGCAAATTACGGGGTGGCCGTTTATGTGGAATGCCTTACCGACAATCTGCAGCGCACCGTAGCCAACATCCGCTCTTACTTCAACAAGCATAACGGCAAACTCGAAACCAACGGCGCCCTGAGCTTCATCTTCGACCGCAAGGGAGTCTTTACCCTGCCCATGGGAGATATCGACGAAGATGAGTTTATGCTGGAAGTAATCGATGCCGGAGCCGAAGAGGTGGAAACCGAGGACAATTTTTTCACCATCTACACGGCCATGGAAGATTTTGGCAGTATGATGAAAAAACTCGAGGAAATGGACATTGAAGCAGAAAATGCTGAGCTGCAGCGCATCCCGAAAACAATGGTAAAACTCGAAAAGGAACAGGCCCAAAAAGTGATGAAGCTTATTGATATGTTTGAGGATGACGACGATGTTCAGAATGTTTTTCACAATCTCGAACTCACCGACGAAATGATGGAGGATATGTAGGGAAGTTGATTTTTGTTTACCAGTTATTTGGTTAATATTTATCGTGGAAATGAAAAGCCATAGGACAGTTCCAGGCCCACAAAATTGAAGTATCTGGAAATATCGCCATAACTTTCAAAAGGAAGATTGTAAAACCTGTATGTTGCCTTCCTGCACGGGAAAGGCGAGTAGTTCAATGCCAGATTCAAACTTAATAGGTTATTCCGTACAGTTAGATACGACAACCCTACCTTAGCAAAAGAAAATGCACTAAAAGGGCTTTGAACAGATTCATCGTAGGAAAAAAAATCAACATACTCCTCATTGGGACTAATATACCACAAACTGATCCCTCCATAAATTTTCTTTTCCTTTTCATAGGAAATTCCTACACCCGCCTCAACAAAAAAGTAACGGCCCAAGGTCGGAAATACAATCCTGCGTTTGCTCGGTCCTCTGTCAAAATATTTGGCAGCCGACAAAGAAAAGGTGGGCATTACAGGGCTTGAAAACAAAAAACCATTTAAATGATAGTCAATATGCTCGAGACCGGGATATGTCAATGGAGCTTCAAAATCGTAACTGATATAATAATTTCTGGTTGTTAAACCAATGCTGGCTGAAGCAAGCATTCCAGGGCTTAACTTGCGGCGGTATGAAAACTGACCCTGAAAATTTTCTGTAAAGTCTGTATTTAACAAGGGTTCGCCATAGTGCCTAATTGACAAGCCCTGCGTAATGTTTGCATTGGCTGTTATGGAAAATATGTTTTTGGGCAAAAGGCAGTTTTTGTTTGGTTGCGATTTGGCTTGCCATACAAAACCAATTGCCACCAGGCAGCAAACAATAATGATTTTTTTGAAGTTCATTTTACATGTTTTGTTTCAAAGTTTTTTTGGCAGGTTCACAAAAACAAAACTTAAAAAGTTTGGTTAATGGTGGTTCCTAACTATTGGGTTTTCAACAAGCGGAAACCCGTATTTAAGATAGATACCCAAATGTCCGAAACCAACTTTGAAATTTGTCCGGAAATAATCTACATCACCTGATCTCTCAAAGTAACCAGCTCCATATTTTATTGGCGCCCAATTGAAAACCAAACCTGTTTCAAGCCTTTCATTTTTTGAATTAAGTCTGGCAAAACCCGCAGTCATGATAAAGCTTGAAAAAAAACTCCCTTTATTATTTAAAAAAAACACTGACTCACTCAAAATGGAAAGCCCATTGACATAGTCAAAATTTTCAATTATTTGCGCTCCGTTCAGTTTTGCAAGGATACTGTAGTTTAAATGCATGCCTGCCGATACCGTAGGTGCCCATTTCCTTTGCATTGGCAAATTTTGGCCAAAATCCTTGGTTACCAGCAAGGGCAATGACAATACCTGCCAGCCAACATCCATTGAAAACCTTCGTTTAATAATTTTATCAGCCTCCAGCGGATATTTAAAAACAAAAGCAGAACTGGGTTTTGAAAGGTTTAAACCGGTGGTTATTATTAAATTTTGCCTTATTATTCTTGAATAAATGGCGCCAAATCCTGGCACAAAGCCAAACCCGGGATTTAAATAACCTAGATCACCCTGTTCAAAAATGGGTGGTACCCCAATGCCCAAAGATGCTTGCAATCCAACAAAACCCTTTAGGTTTTTATTGGGTTGTCCGCTTGCCGGCAGAAAAGAGACCAACAGCAAGAGGGCAGGCAGCAGTTTTGCTGCCTGCCCTCTTTTTTTTAATAGTTTAACAAAGTAGTATCTCACTGAATCGTTAATTTTAGTTAATGCTCCTAACAGTGGCGGAGCACTTTTGTAAGAGTTAGGCTCCGCTGCTCTTTTTTTTAAAATTCATGTTCGAAAAATAAAAAAAAAAAAACGATTTTTTCCAAATAATTTTTCGATTTTTACTAAATTTTTTCACACATAGATCATTTACAGTTATTCTATTGGCTGAAAAACTACTTTGAAATTCCTTATTAATAATACGGAAAGCTTGTAATAATAAGGTTGATACAGGTTTGAAAAACCAATATTGCCCAGTTTTTAGAAGAAAAGTACTTTTTTAAGCTTTGCCAGTTAAGCAATTCAAATTGTTTCAAGTTTCTACTTACTGGAATAAAAAAAAAGAGGCCGTCTCGAACTTTTGAGACGACCTCTTTTCTAACACCAGTAGAAGTTTATATTTCCTGGTTTTTATGGTTGTCCTTGAAGGCAACGATCTTAAGGGTATCGTGGGCAATCACCAGTTCTTCGTTGGTGGGCACCACCATCACCTTCACGGGTGAGTCATGTCGTGAGATCAGTTCGAGTTTGCCCCGGATGCCGGTATTGCGCTCAGGATCAAACTGAACACCCAGAAACTCGAGGCCTTTGCACACGGCTTCGCGGGTTTCGGGGCCATTCTCGCCCACGCCACCTGTAAAGACGATAAGGTCGACACCACCCATGGCAGCGGCATAGGCGCCGATGTATTTCTTGATTCGATAGTAATACATTTCAAGGGCCAGTTGCGATCGTTTGTGATCTTCATTAAAGGCTGCGTTTTCAATGTCGCGCATATCATAAGATATTCCGCTGATTCCCAGCACACCGCTCTTTTTGTTGATCAGGTTGTTAGCCTCTTCTACGTTCAGGCCTTTTTTCTTCATAATATAAAGCAGTGCCCCCAGGTCGAGGTCTCCTGAGCGGGTGCCCATCATCAGGCCTTCCACCGGGGTGAGTCCCATGGAGGTATCTACTGACTTGCCATTCTTGATAGCAGCAATGGAGGCTCCGTTACCCAGGTGACAGGTGATGGCCCTGACGTTGTCCTGACGCATAAAAAGGGCGTCGCAGGCACGCTGGAAGACATACTTGTGGCTGGTTCCGTGGAAGCCATAGCGGCGGATCTTGTCCTCCTCATAGAGCTCGTAAGGCAGGCCATACATATAGGCGTGCTGCGGGATCGTTTGGTGGAAAGCGGTATCGAACACAGCCACCATAGGTACCTGGGGCAGGAGTTTTTTCATCGAGACAATCCCTTTGAGGTTGGCGGGGTTGTGCAGCGGCGCAAGCTCAATGACCTCTTCGATGTTTTTCATTACTTCTTCTGTGATCAGGGCGCTGGCGCTGAAATTTTCTCCCCCGTGAGCTACACGGTGTCCAACGGCAAAGATATCCTCAACAGTTTCAATCACGCCGTGATCTGGATCGAGCAGTGCTTTCAGAATCAGGTTGATTCCTACTTCATGATCGGGCACATCCTGGATCACCATATAGGTTTCCTTGCCTTTGGGCTGATGCTTCAGCTCACTGTCTTTCAAGCCAATGCGGTCGAGTAGGCCCTTGGCAAGCAGTTCGGCATTGTTAGCCATATTGATGAACTGATACTTGATGGAGGAACTCCCGCAGTTAAGCACTAATATTTTCATTTCTTAATTGGGATTGATTGGAATGTATTGAAAAAAGATTTAGTTTTTTTTGATGGGTAATTATTTTCCTGCGGCCTGATTTACGGTAATGGCAACCAGGTTCACGATATCGTCAACTGAGCAACCCCTTGAGAGGTCGTTGATGGGAGCTGCCATACCCTGGAGCACAGGCCCCACGGCTTCTGCTCCTGCCAGGCGCTGTACCAGCTTATAGGCAATGTTGCCCACCTCAAGGGTCGGGAACACCAGCACATTGGCTTTGCCTGCGATAGCACTCCCGGGGGCCTTGCTTTTTCCGATTGTTTCCACGATAGCTGCGTCGGCCTGCAGTTCGCCGTCAATCATCAGGCTGGGATCCATCTCTTTGGCCAGGCGGGTGGCTTCAATCACTTTGTCGCACATGGGGTGCTTCGCGCTGCCCTTGGTGGAGAAGCTCAGCATGGCCACGCGGGGCTCCATGCCCACAATGGCACGAGTGGTCTTGGCAGTGGTAACGGCAATTTGGGCAAGCTCTTCAGCAGTAGGATCGGGATGCACCGCACAGTCGGCAAACACGATAATGCCATTGTCGCCCCATTGCGCTTCCTTCATGATCATGATGAAGGCGCCTGAAACCACACTGATGCCGGGCAGTGTCTTCACAACCTGAAATGCGGGTCGCAATACGTTGCCCGTAGAGTTGGCTGCTCCGGCTACTTCCCCATCGGCCTCACCGTTCTTGATGAGCAGGGTAGCCAGGTAAAGGGGGTCGGCAACCAGTTCATAAGCTTGCTCACGAGTCAGGCCCTTGTTTTTGCGAATCTCAAAAAGCATATCGGTAAAATAGTCCCTGCGTTCCCAGCTGAGGGGGTCAATGATCGTGGCTTTTTCAACTGAAGCCAGGCCGTGTTGTTTGGTCATATCGAGGATCTCTTGACGATTGCCCAGCAGGATGATACGGGCGATGCCTTCCTCAAGGATGATATTGGCCGCTTTCAGGGTGCGCTCTTCGGTGCCCTCGGGCAAAACAATGATCTTGTTTTCCTTTTTGGCCTTTTGCTTAATGGATTCTAATAATTGCATACGAAAGGATTCTTTAGGTGACTGATTTTGTTATCATTAAAAGACGCGCAAAATTAGGATTTATTTATGCCGGGGCAAAGGAAAACTGTATTTTTTTTCACCGGTTGGAGGCCACTGAAACCCTGATTTGTTATTTTTTTCACAAGCTTGATTTTTGCTTTTGGAATCAGGGCAGGCCAAAAACCACTACCTTTGCAAAAAATCAGGTCATGCAAGCAGACAGGACCCTCTTCAGCCGCATCATCCTCTTCCTGGCAATGCTTCCCCTTAGCCTTCCCCTGCATGCAACCCGGGATAGCATCCCCCTGATCTTCACCTTCTCTGAACCAGCCCCTGCCTTTGAGAACAGTGCCTGGCTTTCAAAAGTAAAATCAGAAACCTTCGCCGAAGACACCATACAGCTCATCAGCACCTCAGCCTATTACGGCAGCAGGCACCTGCTGCCTGCAAGGACCATTCACCCTGAGCCCCTGCCCGACACCCGCCACAACGACTGGATCCTTTGGGTAGTTATTCTGGGCCTGGGAGGTATTGCCATGGCCCACCTGTTGTTCCCCATGCGCACCAGGCAGTTCTTCAGGGCCACCCTGGGCGGACCGCATTTCAACCAGATGGAGCGTGAAGGCGGTTTCTTTGACGAGACCCCGTTCTGGCTCATGTTCGTCAACTACCTGCTGATGCTTTCCCTGCTGATATACCTCACCCTGGAACACCTGAGGCCTACCCAATTCCCTCATAGCCCCCTCCCCGCTTTGGTGTTTCTGATTATTCTGGGTTTGCTGATTGTGTATTATCCCCTGAAGCGAATGCTGACAAGCTTCCTTGCCTGGGTATTTCACACCCAGGCCACCAACGAAGCCTATATAAAAAACCTGTTCCTGTTCAACAACCTGGCAGGAATTCTGATCCTCCCCTTTGTGGTTTACCTGGCCTATACCCCCACCCTGACCGGACTGTATTTGGTATGGGGGATGCTCGTCCTACTGAACCTGGGCAAGATGTTGCGCGGAACCCTCATTGGGTTTCAGCAACCCGGCTTCTCGGTGTATTACTTAATTTTGTACCTTTGTGCCATCGAATTGGCCCCCTTGCTGATCCTCGCCAAGGCTGCCGCTAACGTTCTTAACGCCCTGTAATCAGGCTTTTTCTGATGGATGCTTCAATTCGTTAACCAATAAAATTAGGAGAAGGCGCTTTGAAAATCAAACATGTTTTAATATCCCAACCTGCACCTGAAGGGGAAAAATCGCCCTATGCTGATCTTGAAAAACAATTTAACCTCAACTTGACCTTTCGCAAACTGATCAAGGTCGAACGCATCAGCGCCAAGGAATTTCGTCAGCAGCGTGTTCATATTACTGAATTTTCCGCTCTGATTTTCACATCCAAGCACGCCGTTGACCATTTCTTTGCCCTGGCCGAGGAGATGCGCGTTCAGGTCTCCGAGCAGATGAAGTATTTCTGCACTTCTGAAGCCATTGCCCTTTACCTGCAAAAATATGTTCAGTACCGCAAGCGGAAAATTTTCTTTGGCAAGGCACAATTCAACGACCTGCTCGATATCATCCGCAAACAAAAAGACGAAAAATACCTCTTTGTTTGCGCAGAGAACCATCAAAATGACATTCCGCAAATGATGGACCAATACAAGGTGAATTATACCTTTGCCCCCATATACCGCACCGTCCCCGAAGACGTTACAGACCTTGATATCAACGCGTTCCAGATGATCATTTTCTTCAGTCCCTTTGGGGTTGCCTCCTTGAAGAAAAACTACCCTGATTATAAGCAGGGCGATGCTATTATTGGCGCATTTGGCGATGCCACCGCACAGGCTGTTGAAGACGAAGGGCTCACCCTGCACATCAAAGCCCCAAGCGAGAAATTTCCTTCCATGGCTATGGCCATGGCCGACTTCCTGCAGAAGAACAAAAAGTAGGGCAGCCGGAAGGCAGACCTGTTTTCTGTCTGGGCCCCAAACAAACCGACCACAAGGCTTGCATGCAAACCTTCAGGAAAAGCGAACGCCTCTGTACCTTCCGTTTGAAAGAACTGCTTTTCAACCAGGGGCAGGGCTTTTTCGTTTACCCCTTTCGCATTGTTTACCATGGCCTGAATAACCCCAACCTGGAGCCCCTTTTTTTCAAACAGGATGGACTGGTTTATGAGGGCTTGGCCGAACACCTGCCTAAGCCTTTTGCCGATCAAAACCCCTCCTGGCCTTACCGCAAATTGCCGCCTTCAGCCCTGTTTACCCATCCGGTTAAGATTATGGTTACTGTTTCCAAAAAGAATTACAAAAAAGCCACCGACCGCAACCTGATCAAAAGGCGAATTAAAGAAGCCTGGCGAAAAAACAAAGAGGTCTTTTACACGTTTCTTGAAGACAGGAAGATAAAGTGCCTGCTGGCCTTCGTCTACACATCAAGCGAAATACTGCCCTACAAGGAAATAGAAAGTAAAATCATCTTAACTTTACAGAAACTTAAGGAAGAACTTGAAGCCCAAAAGCAGGCTGAGCCTTCGGGAGATTGAGTAAAATGGCAATACTGAGGTTTTTTAACAAAATGCTGATGATGCTTATGGTGGGGCTGATCAAGTTTTACCAGGGAGCCATTTCACCCTATCTTCCCAACAGTTGCCGTTATTCGCCGACCTGTTCCCAGTATGGCGTTGAAGCCATTCGCAAGCACGGCCCTTTCAAGGGCGGCTGGCTCACCCTCAAGCGGGTGGCCTCGTGCAATCCCTGGGGCGGCAGTGGTTATGATCCTGTTCCTTAATTGTTGTTTTTTAAAAAAAATTTGTCCGATGAAACTGCTGAAGAAAATCCATAAAAAGACAAGGATCCTCCTACTGGTGCTGGCCCTTTCGGGCTCTGCAGTAGCCATGACGGCTTTCAATTCACAGAACTTTGAGATAGCAAAGAACCTGGATATTTTCGCCAGCCTCTTTCGCGAAATCGTGGTGAATTATGTAGATGACGTAAACCCTTCAGAACTGGTCAAAACCGGCATCGACGAGATGCTGTATTCTCTTGACCCCTACACCAACTTCATCCCCGAATCACAGATAGAGGATATGCGCTTTATGACCACGGGGCAATACGGGGGTATTGGCGCGCTGATCACCACGCGCGACGATTATACAATCATCACCGAGCCTTACGAAGGCTTTCCTGCCCATAAGGCAGGCCTCTTGCCCGGCGACCGCATCCTGGAGATCAGCGGGCAGTCTGTTCTGGGCAAATCGTCGGAGGACGTCCGCGAGCTGCTTAAAGGGCAGCCGGGAACCACCCTTACCCTGCTCATTGAGCGTGAGGGAGAGCCCCGGCCCTTGCTGCGTGACGTTACCCGCGAAGTGGTCAAGATCAGCAACATCCCCTATTACGGGATGCTTGATGAAAAAACCGGCTACATCAAGCTGACGGGCTTCACCCAAAATGCAGGCCGTGAAGTCAGGGATGCCTTCAACGAATTAAGGCAAAAACACAGGGTGGAAAGCATCATCCTCGATCTGCGCGGCAATGGGGGCGGACTGCTCAATGAGGCCGTGAACATCACCAACCTGTTTGTGGAAAAGGATGAGCTGGTGGTAAGCACCCGCGGCAAGATCGCCGAGCGCAACACCAACCACAACACCCTCAACAACCCCATTGACACCGAGATTCCCTTGGTGGTCCTTGTTAACCGTGGATCCGCCTCGGCATCCGAGATTGTAGCAGGGGCTATTCAGGACTTCGACCGCGGGGTCATTCTTGGACAGCGCACCTTTGGAAAAGGCCTGGTACAGAATGTCGTCCCCCTGAGCTACAACACCCAACTCAAGGTCACCGTGGCCAAGTATTATATCCCCAGCGGACGCTGCATCCAGGCCATCGACTACGCCCAGCGCAACGAAGATGGCAGTGTGGCGATGATTCCCGATTCACTGAAAAAAGCCTTCACCACCCGCAACGGCCGCGTGGTTTATGATGGCGGAGGCATTGAACCCGATGTGCCCGTTGACCCCCAAATCCTGAGTAACATTTCCTTTACGCTGGCTAACCGCTTTCTGATCTTCGATTATGCAAACCATTTTTTCCGCACCCACCAAAGCATCCCCCCTGCCGCCGAGTTCGAGATCACCGATGCCGTTTACAGTGACTTCGTAAACTTCCTTTCGGATAAGGACTACGATTACGTAACCCGCAGCGAAAACCTCATGGAAGAGCTCAGGGAAGCCTCGGCCAACGAGAAGTATTTCAGTGCCATTGAGTCAGAATACGAGGCCCTGAAGCAGAAAATGATCCACAACAAGGAAGAGGACCTGCTCACCTTCAGGGACGAAATCTCGATGTTGCTCAAGGAAGAGATCGTTTCGCGCTACTATTACCAGAAGGGTCGTGTACTGGCATCCCTATCCATGGACCCCGATATTGACCGAGCCCTTGAGATCCTCTCCAACGGCAACGGCTACCGCAGGATTCTGGCAGGGCAACAGTAAAATTCATTTTTTCTTCATCTTAGGATCATAGCTTTGCATGAAAGAAAACTAAAAATCATTATGAGAACACTGCTTACCATAGCGTTGATCTGGATGCTTGGGGCTGTGGCTCAGCCCTTATATGCCCAGAATCCTGAGGAAAAGACCCCTGAAAAAGAGGTTGTTAAGGAGCAGCCGCCTCAGACACCCCCTGCCGTCCCCGAGAAGAAGGAAGGACAGGAGGAAGTAAAACAGGTGGCGCCCAACAAGCCCGAAGGGGAAGGAAACCGCCAGCGTATACAACAAGCAAGAGGAGCACGCCCCGAGATCATTCGCCCGGGAGGACGTCCTGCAGGCGCAGGCAGGCCTAAGGGGGCACGCCGCCCAGGAAGAAGATAACCATTTTTCAGCCCTGCACCTCCCATGAAAACCCTGCTGATCAACAGCCTGATAGCCCTGTTTCTTCTGGGGACCCTGACCGGCTTCAGCCAATCGGAACCCCGCCCCGACAGCCTGGACTCAAAGACAAAAGACCATCAGTTTTTTACAGGGGCAGGTTATGGCAGCGACCTGATCTATTACGGAACCAGCGTCTCAGGAAATCAACCCTTTTTCTCGGCCGAAATGCTCTATGCCTGGGACAAAGGCATATGGGCCAGCGCCGGCCTTTTTCACCTTACGGAAAAAGACCCCTTCTTCTCCTTCGTTGACCTTTCGGCTGGATACTCCTACGTGTTCAACAAGGTCTTTGACGCCGGCCTCAGCTTATCACAATACCACGGAGGAGAAAGCATCGACACCACCTTTTTTTCCGATTACACCTTCCTGGGCGCCAACCTGGGAATTGACTGGCTGATCCTGTATACAACCATTATGCCCGGCTGGATGCTGGCAGAAGAAAACAGCTTTTACCTCCTTGTCGACAATACCCACTTCTTTAAAACCCCTGCCCTGGGGAAAAAAGGAAGCTATTTCACCTTCAATCCGGGAGTCTCCCTCCTGTTTGGCAATTATGCCTGGTTAAGGCATTTTCGCGGGCAGGGCAATGGCGGACAGGGACCCGGATATGGGGGAAACAACGAAGGTTTTTCCACTCCCCTGGTCGAGGAAGATTTCAGGCTCCTGGATATGCAACTCAGCCTCCCTGTGGAGTATTTCTTCGGCCGACTGAGCGTGGAATTTGAACCCGCTTATTTTATTAACTTTATCAGTGACCAAAACGGGGATAAGGAAGGCCGTTTTTTCTTTACCCTGGGCTTGTATTACAAGATCAACTGAAATGAATGTATTGATCGTTGAGGATGAAAAGAGCCTGGCACAGGAAATCGCCGATTTCCTTACCAAAGAGCATTACCTGGTGGAGATTTCAAGCACAGGGATGGATGCCTCCGAAAAAATTGCCGTAAACCTTTACGATTTCATCCTGCTCGACTTGGGCCTCCCCGACTACAATGGCCTTGACCTGCTGCGTGAGGCAAAAAACAGCAACCACGAGGCCGCCTTTATCATCATTACCGCACGCGGTGAAGTAGACGACCGCGTGAAAGGCCTCGACCTGGGCGCCGACGACTACCTGGCAAAGCCCTTCTCGCTGGTGGAGCTGAATGCCCGCATGACAGCCATCGCACGTCGCAAGTTCGGCCTGAAAACCAACCACATCAACTTTGGCGCCTTCACCCTCGACCCGCTTTCGCGCAAAGTCACCTGCGGGGAGCTTGAAGTGGACATCACCCGAAAACAATTCGACCTGCTGCATTACCTCCTGCTCAACAAAAACAGGGCACTCACCCGCATGCAGCTCTACGAGCACATCTGGGGCAACCTGCTGGGCGATGAATACGACAGCAATTTCATTGACGTTCACATTAAAAACCTACGAAAAAAACTGGCCGAATACGCCCCCGTCGACTGGCTCGAAACAGTCCGCGGCGTGGGATACCGTGCAAATATCAACTGATCCATGAAGCTGCGCTATAAGCTTGCCTGGTACAACCTCCTTACGAAACTCCTTTTCGTACTGGTATTCCTGCTGGTGATGCCCTTCCTGCTCGAAAGAGTGAACCTCATCCAGACCGACAATGAGCTGATCGGCAAGCGCGAGCAGGTAATGAGCCTCATCGGAGAGTTTGGCGTGGAAGGCTTGATGGATGGCAGCCTCAACCAGGCCTTTGGCAGCTACAACATCCTCAAGCAGGAATACATAAGCCTGGAGCCTGCCCTATCCGACAGTTTGTGGAATTATATTGAGGTCACCCAGCGTATGGTGGGCGACGAGATCATCGATTACCGCGTACTCAATTATTCCTTTATGGTGGATGGGGAGACCTACCTGCTGGAAATCGGGACCAGTCTCGACCGCATCTACCAGACCGAACGGAATATCCGCACCATTACACTCATCCTGCTGGCCCTGTTCGTGATCATTTCCTTTGCTGCCGACACCACCCTGGCCCGGATCCTTACTCTTCCGCTCGACTTCATTACCCGCAAGCTGAAGGAAACCAGGAGCCCAGCCCTTTACGACAAGACCCCGCTAAGCAGTTCCACTACCGACTTTGTTTACCTTGATCAGACGCTTACCGAGCTAATGCAAAAGATTGACGAGCTCTTCACCCGCGAAAGAGAGATCACGGCCAATATCTCGCACGAACTGCTCACTCCCGTTTCCGTCCTGCAAAGCAGGCTTGAAAACCTGATCAGTAACGGAGACCTGAACGAACAAGACGCTGAGAAGGTCTCAGAATCGCTCCGCACCCTTCACCGCCTCAAGGGCATTATCAACTCCCTGCTGCTCATCGCCAGGGTCGAGAACCACCAGTTCCTGAAAAACGAAAGCTTCCCGCTGAACGCACTCATCCGTGAGGTTTATGAAGAAATAGAACCCATTGCCCGCGACAAGGGCCTTGAGCTGAACCTGCGCCTCGACTGCGACCGGCACCTCACAAATGCCAATCGTTCGCTGATGTTTACCCTGCTGTTTAACATCCTTAACAATGCGGTTAAATTCTCAGGCAATCCCGCGGCCGGACCCGTCGAGATCCATTGCTTTCGCGAAGAAGAAACCTTTAAGGTCAGGATCAGCGATCACGGCCCGGGCATCACCGAAGGGCAAGCCGATGAGCTCTTCCAGCGCTTCAAAAAACGCAGCTCGCCCGAAGGCCATGGTTTGGGGCTGGCCATCGCCAAATCCATTGCCGACTTCCACGACATCAGCATCCGCGTCAATTCAAAACCGGGCCAGGGCACGACTTTCCTCCTGGAGTTCTCGGCAGAGGCATAAAGATTTTTTAAAAATGCCGCCCGGCAAGCCATTTTCATGATTCCTTCATCCTTGGCATTGTAATTTTACCCTGTAATTACATTACAAAAGCTCTTGACCCCTTTCAGGAAAAAAGAAAAAGAAAATTATTAAACCTAAAATCCTTTTAAAGATGAAAAAGACCGTTTTTATCCTGGCCCTGACCCTAGGCCTGAGTAGCGCCGCCCTGGCCCAAACGCAGGAGCCGCAACAAGTGCGCAATCGTCAGCGTGACCCCCAGAACACCGAGAACCAGGTCCAGCAACGCGAACGTCAGCGTATCCAGGACCCCACGACCCACCGCCCCGAAACCATGCAGCAGGCCCAGACCCGCCGCGAACAGCGCCAGGCCCTTAGGGAGCAGCGCAGGGCAGAAAAACAGCAGTTGCGTGAGCAGCGTAAGCAGCAACAGCAGCAACGCCTGCAGGATGGCTCAGGAGCCGGCCGTGGCAATCAAAACCGTCCCCAGGGAAACCGCCCCAACCAACCCCGCCAGGGACGCGGCAACGGTGGACGCAGATAATCACTGAAGAAACCAGCAACGCCCCCTCCCCAAGAAAAAGGCTGCCTCAAAAAAACGAGGCAGCCTTTTCTTTTTTCATCCAGGGCTCGGGAAACACTTATGAACCCCATATTAAATCCAGCACGGCATCAGGAGCCACCCCACTGCCTTTACACTGGCGTATTTCAACACCTGTCCTGATTCATATTTAAAACGTAACTAACACGTATATTATACGGACTTAACACGTACCTTAAACGTATTTCATACGTCTTAAGTACGTCTTAAGTACGTCTAAGGTACGTCTGAAGTACGTCTGAAGTACGACCCAAAACAGACCGGAAAAGGGTTCTGAAATGTCGCCGTGAATTGATTTGGATGTGCTACAATCAAAAAATCCGAAAACGAAAAAGGAGATGAACCATCCCGGGATTAAGAATAAGAAGAAGCGGGGCATTTCAATTTCCCGGTGTATTGATTCGACTTGAATAAAAACATTGGTTTTTGGCTGCCCCCTTACAAGGATTTCGTTAATTTTGATCCGCAATAAGTCACACCCGAAAAATCTAAGATATGTACGGAAAAATCAGAGAACACCTCAGCAAGCAATTGCAGGAAATCGAAGAAGCAGGGCTCTACAAGCACGAGCGCATCATTACCGGCCCACAGGGGGCGGAGATCAGCCTGAATACGGGCAAAAAAGTACTGAACTTTTGCGCCAACAACTACCTTGGCCTTTCCAACCACCCCACAGTGGTTGAAGGTGCCAAAAAAGGTGTGGAGGGCCACGGTTTTGGCCTTTCTTCGGTGCGTTTCATTTGTGGCACCCAGGACATCCACAAGGAGCTGGAGGCCCGAATCGCCCGTTATTTTGGCACGGAGGACACCATCCTTTATGCCGCCTGCTTTGATGCCAATGGGGGGGTATTCGAGCCCCTGTTCGACGAAAACGATGCCATCATCTCTGATGCCCTCAACCACGCCTCCATCATCGACGGGGTAAGGCTATGCAAGGCAGCGCGCTACCGCTATGCCCACGCAGACATGGAAGACCTGGAGAAGCAGCTTATTGAAGCCCAGGCCCAGCGCCACCGCATCATCGTCACCGACGACGTGTTTTCGATGGACGGTGACCTGGCCAGGATGGACCAGATCTGTGCCCTGGCCGACAAATACGATGCCCTGGTGATGACTGACGTCTGTCACAGTGCAGGCTTCATTGGGGCCACGGGACGTGGCGCCGCCGAACATTACGGGGTGATGGACAAGGTGGACATCATCACAGGCACCCTGGGCAAAGCCATGGGTGGCGGTTTGGGCGGATTCACCACCGGACGCAAGGAGATCATCGACATGCTGCGCCAGCGCTCAAGGCCTTACCTGTTCAGCAATTCACTGAGCCCCGCCATCGTGGGGGCCTCACTGGCGGTGTTTGACTTGATTGAAAACGACAACACCCTGCGTGACAAGGTAATGGACAACGCCGCTTATTTCCGCAAGCGGATGCAGGAGGCAGGCTTCGACCTGAAACCCAGCGAGTCGGGCATTGTAGCCCTGATGCTTTACGATGCCCCGCTGTCGCAAAAATTTGCTGCACGCATGCTCGAAGAAGGCATTTATGTCATTGGATTCTACTTCCCCGTAGTGCCCAAGGGACAGGCCCGTATCCGCATCCAGCTCTCGGCTGCCCACGAACGCCACCACCTCGACCAGGCCATCGAAGCCTTTATTAAAGTGGGGAAAGAGTTGAAGGTCATTTGATGACCAAAACAACCTGTTTTTTAGAACCCCTGGTATCCCGGGGTTTTTTTTATGAGATAATCAGCGTTTTTTCTTATTATTGCCAATGAAAAAATGATTGCATCCTCTTAATTTTAACCAATTGGTAAAATGAAAAAAATACTGCTGCTTTTCTGGATCGGTCTTTCTTTGGCAATGGTTGCGCAAGGCAATCCCCCTCAACCAGATCTAAAAAAACTGGACGCCTATTACGAACAGGCTTTGAAAGACTGGAACCTGCCCGGGATGGCCATCGGCATTGTGAAGGATGGTGAGCTGGTGTTTAGCAAGGGATATGGCGTTTTGGAGGTGGGCAGGCGTGGGGCCCCTGATGAGCACACCCTTTTTGCCATTGCCTCCAACAGCAAGGCCTTTACGGCAAGCCTCCTGGGCATGCTGGTGCAGGAAGGCAAAATCGGGTGGAACGACCGGGTGCAGCAATACCTGCCCTGGTTTGAGGTGTACGATCCCTGGGTGAGCAGGCAGGCCACCCTGCGCGACTTGCTGAGCCACCGCATCGGCCTGGGGACCTTCAGCGGCGATGTGGTATGGTATAAGTCAGACCTGAGCACTGAAGAGATTGTCAGGGCAGCCAAACACCTGCCCCAGGCCTTTGATTTCCGGAGCGGTTATGGCTATTCCAACCTGATGTATATGGCCGCCGGGCTGGTGATTGAGGAAGTAACGGGAAAAAGCTGGGCAGAGAACGTGAAGGAGCGTATCCTGGAGCCCCTGGGGATGGACCGAACCATAGTGGGCACGGCAGAGCTTGAAGCCAAAGGGAACTATGCCACCCCCCACGCCCAGGTGGATGGTCAGAACATCCCCATCAAATGGGAGGACTGGACCCAGGTGGCTGCCATGGGAGGCCTGACATCCAGCGTAAGAGATGTGGCGCAGTGGATGATCTTCAATATGAAGCACGGCATTTGGGGCGAGGACACCCTGCTGAGCCCGGCCTCCATCAACCTTTTGTGGACTCCGCACAGCAATTTCGTGGTGAACCATACCCGGCCCCGGGACTTCAACCGCCACTTCAACGCCTACGGGCTGGGCTGGGGCCTGAGCGACTATCACGGGCGCCTGAGCATTGGCCATACCGGGGGTTATGATGGGATGCTGTCGGAAGTGAGGCTGATTCCCGAAGAGAAGCTCGGCGTTGTGGTGCTGACCAATGGCATCAAGGGCCTGATGACAGCCATCACCAATTACACCCTTGAGACGATGTTGGGGCAGGAACCCCGCGACTGGTCAGCAGAACTGCTAGCAAGAACAGAACGCAGGCCGGCTGAAGATCCCCGCATTACTGCAATCAAAGAGGCCAGGGTAATGGACACCCAACCCAACCTGGAACCAGGGGCGTTTACGGGAACATACCACTCTGCCATTTATGGAAACATTTTCATAAAACAGGAAAACGGCAGGCTGCGCCTGGAATTTGAGCGCTCACCCGAACTCTCGGCCACCCTCAGCCACTGGCATTACGACACCTGGAAGATCGAATGGGACAACATCCACGCATGGTTTGACTTCGGCGTGCTGAAGTTTAATGCCGACAACAAGCAACAGGTAACCGGCATGGACTTTCAGGTGCCCAATGGCGATATTTTCTTTGAGGAACTGAAGCCTGTGCGAATCATGTAAATTTCTGTGCATTCAGTAATATCTTTTTTGTCAGTCAGCGATGAAAGAAACCATAAAAAAATTTAAACCTTTCTGGACACCCGCCCTGCTTCTAATGGGTCTGATGCTTTTTACCAATTCCTGCCAGGAGGAAAAGTTCGAGCTCCCCGTAGTGCATACGGGTGAAATTGTTGAAATAACACCTGATGGGGTAATCTTTCATGGGAAAATCATTGAACAGGGAAACAATAAAATTATTGACCACGGTTTTGTTTGGGGCTTAAACACCAATCTCAATTTGGAAAACAGCACCAAGAAATCACTAGGCCCCCTCCCCGAAGCAATCTTTGAGACAGCGATCGACGAAGGGCTCAAGGCAGGGGAAACCTATTATGTCAGGGCCTTTGCCAGGACGGAAAACACCATCATTTACGGACGCATTGTGGGTTTTTACAGCCAGGGAAGTAAGACCCCGATGATTACAAAATTCCAGCCAGAGAGTGGTGTTTGGGGTGACACCATTACCATATGGGGGGGAAACCTGGGTCAAAACAGCCAGGATATTCATCCCTTTGTCGGGCCTTATGAATGTCCAATCATTCATTTTTCAGGCGATTCCCTTCAGATCATCATTCCTGAAGAATTGGCTGATACAATGGCAGAAATATCCATCCAATTGTTTGATGACCATGTATTTGCCAACTCCCTTTTTGCGGTTGACCCACCTGAGGTCTTTGAATTCGCCCCAGAGGAGGGGATATACGACACACCCATTGATATTCACGGAAGGGGCTTTCATCCTCAAAAAACTTATAATAAAGTATTTCTTGGCCAAACAGAACTGGAGATTTTAACAAATTCCCCCACCAGGTTGGAGGTCCAACTCCCAGAAGGCATTTCCCACGGTGAGCACTTCCTCCGGGTTGTAACCTTAAGGAGGGAAGCCAGCAGTCAAAACCCCTATATGCTTTATCAGCCCTGGAAAAGATTGGGGGATTTTCCTTTCCACCGTGAGTTTATTGGCAATGGGTTTCAAGTTGGAGAATCGGCTTACCAATTTGGATATGACCAAACGAATTATTCCCTTATCCTTTGGGAGTTTCGACAAGACACTGAGACATGGACACAAAAGGGGCCAGCGCCATTTTCCGCTCCTTCATCAACTTTTTCCACCCTAACAAAAGGTTATGTGCTGGATGGTAAACAATTATTTCAGTATGATCCTACAACAAACCAATGGGTACAAAAGGCCAGCTGGATTTTGCCTTTTAACTACATGGATGAATTATCTTGTTTCTCCACAGAACAGCATTTATACATATGTGGAGGAAGAAGAGGGTATAATTATTACAATACTTTTTACCAGTATGATGAGCTAACCAACACCTGGACCACCAGGAAGAACTTCCCTGAGCAGGCAATTTTTAATGCAACGGCGTTTTCCATTCTTGAGAAAGGGTATATTGCCCTTGGACAGATAGGCTATTATGAGCCCAACCTGAGCATTTACGAATATAACCCTGCAACAAACAACTGGACCATCAAAACATCCTTTCAGGGAATTCTAATTAATGACCAGTCCGGTCGGCAGGGTGGCAGGGTGTTTGTCATAAACGAGAAAGCATTTCTTTTTGGAGGGACGCAAATTCTTAGTCCCGCCCCAAATAACAGGAAGGACTTTTATGAATTTAATTCAACGACCAATTCCCTTAAGAGATTACCCGACTTGCCCTTTGAGATCAATTATTTCCCATCAACCTTTTCCATCAACGGGAAAGGTTATATCCTCGGAAACAATGTTTCAAATGAGGTATGGGAGTTTGACCCGGAAAAACAAGCCCCTTGGTTAAAATAAGCAAATAATATGAAGCAGAATAATATTAAAAGGTATTTGACCTGGCCAATAATTTCACTGCTAACATTTATCGCAGCCCCCCTGCAAGGCAGCGCCCAGTTTATTGAAAACAAGGTCGACATACAGCTGGGTGCTTCCTTGGGTGGACTAAACGGCCCCTCAACCATAAATGAAAATGGATTCATCTTACCTTCTCTTTTTGGCAATTTTTACCGTTATTACGGCTACGGCCTGAAAGCCAATTACCAGGTTCAAAGAAAATGGAGTGTCGGGGCAGGGGTCAGCCTCCGGCAATCAGGGAACTGGTCATACCTGGAGGACAACACCTATGAAGGTTCAGCCAATACACAGCAGGTGCTTTCTATTCATATCCGAGTCCACAACGGCTTTTCTGACCTCGGTATTTTCAACCGGGTAAAGTTTTACGCCGAACTAGCCCCTGAAATTGGTCTTTCTCTGCTGAAGCTCCGCTATCCAATCGTTTTCGCTTATGGTGAAAATTTCCCAATGCGAGAGTCAACAGCATTTTTTGGCCTTAAGGCCACCACGGGCATTCAGGCAATCATTGCCCCCAGGGTGGGCTTTTTCCTGGCCATTTCTTACCACGAAAGCTGGATTAATGGATTGCTTTTCAACGATAAGCGTTTCGGGGGCCATCAATTGGAAGGAGGCTTTTTTTTCAGGCTGAGTGAAGACAAACGATTTTATTTATAAGACTGATTTGTTAGACAATGAGAACCAAGCAAATATTTGTTTTTTGTTTTGTGGTGATGTTTTCGTCGAGCAGTTTTTCAACCCAGGGGAATGAGGACGGTTATCATTTTTTAACCCAAAGCCGGATCATCAATGATATAAGCTTTTCCCCCTCAGGAGAAGTTTTGTATGTTACCGATCACAATGCCATCAAGGCATTTATATTTGAAAGCCAAAAGGTGATCAGGGAATTTTCAGATGGCCACCAGGCAGAAATCCTTAGCATTGCCATATCTTCAGACAGCACTTTTATGGCCAGCGGAGACCGGGATGGGAAAATCCTGATCTGGAATCTCCGTTCAGGAGAAATAGAAAATACATTCGACACGCACAGCGGGCAAATTCTCAGTCTGGACATTTCACCCGACAACGGGCATCTGGCCAGCGGGGCAACTGACAACACTATCACACTGTATGATTTGTCTAATATGTCGGCTATAACAACCTTTAAAAACTTTAATGATCATATAACAGGAGTTCAGTTCAGCCCTGATGGGCAATGGATGGTTGCAGTGGCAGCAGACGGTCGGGTGCAGTTGATTGACATGAACACCAAGGAGGTTTCATCCATCCAGCAAGATACTTCCTTTTTGCGTGGCCTCGATTTTGAACCTACCAGTATGGTATTAAAAACCGTTGGAGATGATGGTTTTGTTACAAATTGGGGGATAAGCCAGGGAGGATTTCTTCATCTGAGAACCATCCAGAAATTCTCCTCAAATTGGTTGACCAGCATCCAAAACACCCGCAGCGGAAACACTTTTGTGGTTTCAAACATCAGGGGTCAAATAAAGGTGATTACCCCATTCAGCATATTGAGAAAGGATTTAAAGGTTCCTGTTCACAAAGTCATCTTCAGACCGGGAATTGAACCCAACATTTTAGTTGTTGCGGCTACCCGAGGCAAGGGAGTTATAGTAATTTTCGGCCAGGACATGAAGCTAGGCAGGTAAGGGACGGCCTACCCTTTTTATCGTAAGATCTGTTCTAAAAAGCAATTGAAGCTTCTGATTTATAGTTTTAAAAAACGGTATGTTAATACCAGGTCGGGAGTTTCAATACGGAGGAAAAAAATTCCCTTCCTAAGGTGGCTAATAGATATCTGTTCACTGCTTGGGGGATTATTAAAAAATTCCTTTGAAAAAACTTCAATCCCCAGGGCATTCAAGATGACCAGTTTACGTGCTGCTAGCTCCTGAGGAAGGTCAACGTAAACAAACCCATCGCTGACAGGATTAGGAAACACCCTGATTTCGGTCGATCCCTCCATTTCAGCAACTGATGTGCCGGATCCGGGATACAGCAAAACGACCTGTTCCATATTTTGGTCATCCATTGAAATCGTTCCACTTTCTGAAAGATAGCCGTCAAGGCTTACTGAATAATCGAGTTCGGATCCACCCTCAACATCCATAAAAACTACCACCCCTGAGGCGCTGCTATATTGCGTTGGATAACCTTCCAGTTCAACCTTTGCACCCTGAATCGGGGCTTCCGTTATGCCGTGCCTGATGGTAAATTTCAGTTGGAAGTATCCGCCCGCCTGGGCTTCAAACAGGACTCCCTCCACCACATACCAGCTCTGCCACTCGCCCCCACTGCCGGTTTGCCAGTCGTTCAGATCGAAAGTATTGCTGCCCAGGTTATCTCCCAGTATTTTATAAACTGAAAGGGCCTGACCACCTTGATCCCAGGTGAGCGGAGTGCCTGACACGCATACCTCAGGCGGACCACCCTCCACTTGAAGGAAATAAGCAAAATCTTCATAATCCGGATTCCCAAAAACCATGGCAATGCCATTTTCATCCACCCCAACCGCGGTGTATTCATTTATGCCAATGCCTTTGGCATCCATATCCCAGTCCGTAACCATCCTTGCCATAAATGCTGCGTGCCTTCCCTTACGGTCCATATCATCGCCCTGGACGCGGTTGTAATGTGAATCGGTAACCACCTCCTCCAGAAAGGAAATATGCAGGAAATCATTGTCCAGAGTAACCCTGAAATGGTAGGGATCATTTAATGCCTCTGAAGACCAGACCGTATTGTTTTCGGCCGTATAGGCCACCTCGCCCAGCACTGCAAGCCCTGCGCTGGTTCCACCAATGGTTACGCCTTTTTCGTTAACCAGGTAATGGATGGCATCCTCTACCAGGGTGTTTTTCCAGTAGTTGACATAATCCCATTGGTTGCCCCCGGCAATGAACAATGCTTCGGCTTTCACCATTGCATCATATACCTCCTGTTCGTTGGCTGCCGTCCGGCTGGCAATTACTATGGAGGTGACCGAGTTTACAGTCACATCCAGGCCCGAATACAGGTAACTGTTATACCCATCGCTGCCAGTGGCCCTGATCACCACAATATCGCCCCCATCGGCCCTTTGAAGAAACCAGCGCATGGCATCATCGTTGTCGGTTCCACCTCCTGCCAGCAATATTCCGTGCTGGGGACTTGAGGAAGCATCCTCCGTTGAGCCAGTGTGGTAGAATGTTTGAGCGACAAGGAAAAGGGGAAAGAAACAGCTTATTATGAAAGGGAAAAGGGCTTGTAGTCCACGCATGAGGCAAGTTTTTTACTAAAATAGCCTATTTTTTAAAAATTTTATAAATTTTTTTCGGGAATACTGATTGCAGGCTCGTTTCAATGATAGTCAAAAGTTCAATTAAGTTGTGAGGTTTAAGTGTCAAGTAAAAGCAAAGCCTTAAATTTGTTTCCTTAAAACTCCAGCCATGGAAAAACTGACTAAAATCGTTGCAACTATTTCAGACAAGCGTTGTGATCCGGAGTTCCTCAAACAGTTGCACGAGGCCGGAATGGACGTTGTGCGCATTAACACGGCTCATCAGACGCCTGAGCAGGCCCTCGGGTTAATTGAAAATGTCAGGAAAGTTTCCGGGCGTATTCCTTTAATGCTCGATACCAAAGGGCCGGAAATCAGGACCAATGCCTCACCCCACGAGCTGGTGGTTTTGAAGGATCAGCTCATTATGGTCAAGGGGAAAAAGGGGATTCCCTCCGATGACCAATGCCTGTGCCTTGATTTTGAGGGCATTGTTAACCACCTGCATGTGGGTAACCGGCTCATGATCGATGACGGGGAAATTGAGCTGCAAGTCATTGAGAAGCACGACGAACACCTGATTTGTCGCGTGGGCAACCCCGGCATCATCAAGGGCAGAAAAAGCGTGAACCTGCCAGGAATTACCATAGACCTCCCATCACTCACCAAAAAAGATATTGAATTCATTGAGTTTGGCATCAAAAACAACCTCGATTTCATTGCGCATTCCTTTGTCAGGACCAAGCAGGATGTGATCGACATACAGAAGATCCTCGATAAGCACAACAGCCCCATCAAGATCATTGCCAAGATCGAAAACCAACAGGGGGTAGATAATATCGATGAGATCCTTGAGCACGTCTACGGCATTATGGTGGCCCGCGGTGACCTGGCCATAGAGGTTCCTGCCGAGCGCATCCCCGTGATCCAGGCGCGGCTGATCAAGAAGTGTATTCGCCAGAAGAAGGCCGTGATCATTGCCACACAGATGCTGCACTCAATGA
>JAAYLH010000100.1 GCA_012521995.1 Bacteroidales bacterium
AGTTTCATTTGCGCGATCATCTGGGCAATACCCGTGTGGTGCTGATGGAAGAAGACACCGGCACGCTGGCCACCCTGCAGCAAAACCACTACTACCCCTTCGGGATGCTGAACCCCAGCCTGAGCACCAGCAACACCATAGGCGCCCTGAAAGACAACCGCTACCTGTATAACGGCAAGGAGTTTAATGATGATTTTGATCTGGATTGGTATGATTACGGGGCACGGTTTTATGATGCGCAGATTGGGAGGTGGAATAGTGTTGACCCATTGGCAGAGAAGAAGCCATGGCTTTCCCCATACCATTTTTGTAGTAATAATCCACTTAATAGACTTGACCCAGACGGCAGAGATGATTTTGAACTTAATAGTAAAGGGCAAATTGTAAATCGTATCGAAAATAAAAAGGCGGACAATATTTATATTCTTAATAACGACGGAAAGCGTATAGATGGACAAACAATAAATTTTGAATACGGTACTATTACTGCTGTTAGGAATCCGACAGTTAAAGTAAAAGGTAAAGATGGTAATGTATCTGATAAGACTTTAACCTTATTTGAAGTAAAAGGGAATGACAATGCTACTAAGATGTTTGAATTCTTGGCAAATCCATCAAGTACAGGAGTGGAATGGACACATGCAAAAATTGGTGCTGAGAAGTCCGAGCAAAATGTAATTGGAAGCTCTCATGACAAATCATCGACACCAGTTGGTCACTACCTAAGAGCCACGAAATATACTTTAAAGGAAGTAACACATAATCATCCTAGCGGTAATTATCTTCCTTCAGATGGAGATAAGAGTGGGGCAAAACTTTATAAACAGCAGAATAGTAATACGTTGCTCAATATTTATACTTACCCTAATCGGTATAGTGGATATGATGAAAAAGGCACTCTTGATTTTAGTGATTTTGAAAATATGCCAACTATTGAAGTTATTGGGACAAAAAAGAATTAAGTATGAAAAGATATATTAAATGTTTTTTGCTTGCTTGTTTAAGTATGTTTAGTTTATTATCTAAATCACAAGATTTTAATACAAGCGATTCATTACCTGTATTAAAAATTGCGAATGAACAACTCTTAGTTATACTTGATAGCCTTATAGAGTATGATAAAAGATGTGATTTCTATGATTCAAATTTAGTTTATATTGTGCATATTCAGCCAACGGAATATACTACTTTAATCCAATTTACATCAAGCCATAAATTGATAAAAGCGGGTAATGAGACAGGTTGTCTTGCTAAAAAAGGACATGTTATTGTTGTAAGGGGAATTTATGATGATACCCTTTTTGAAAAGACCTGATGTAAGAAAATATTCAATTATTACCAGCCTTCTGATGGAATTGATTCAAACGGAACGGTTATAATTGATATTTATGAAGATGATTCTTATACCCAATGGGATTACAAATACAATAAAGGTAGCTTTACTAAAATATAATTAAAAAGCTTGGCAAGCTTGGGTTATATTAATGCACATCATGAAGGACGTTCGAAAGGGCGTCCTTTAGTTTTTTCTTACCGATGAAGGCATCCAGCATGGTATAAATGGTTTTGCGCTCTTCATCGTTCAGGGCTTCCATAAGCCGTAGTTTTTCCATTAACGATTTATCTACTGAGTTTACATCGCTCATACTTTCGTCAGACTGTATAAGTTCTACAAGCGCCCCCCCCCCGCTGAGCGGAATTTGCAATTCCGCTCTGAACATTGCAGAATTTGCAATTCTGCAAAAATTGATAGCTTTGCTAAACCATGCCAGACAGCGGCGTGATGATCAACTACACCTACACAGCTTCAGGGAAAAAAGAAATGAGAGATGAGAGATGAGTAGTGAGTCAAATTCCGAATTTCATTTAAAGTTTAAAAATGAAGCAATCTTTGCTTTTCTTTTCCAATGTATTATAGCGCAATTATTGCTTTTTGAAGAGGCAAATTATCGGTAATGATGTAACTTTAAGAAAAATTTGTCATGACAAACAGGGAAATAAAAACAGAAATCCAAAAGATTCTTGAAGAGGTTCCTGAAGAGGTTTTGCATGACCTTCTTGAATATTTGAGGGAAGCGCAGAAGCTGACCCGGGATCAGGCTGTCTTGTCGAGCCATTTGCGTAAGATTCTGAGCGAGGACAAGGAACTGCTTGAGAAACTGGCGCAATGATCAGGGCTGAAGAAGTCATAAAAATCCATAAGCTGCTTATTGACCAGTTTGGCGGCAGTCACGGGCTCAGGGATGAGCCATTGCTGGTTTCGGCTATCAGCAGGCCTTTTGCTACCTTTGGCCAGGAGGACTTATATCCTGAGTCCATTGATAAAGCTGCTGCAATTCTTGAGAGCATTGTCACCAACCATCCCTTTATTGACGGAAACAAAAGAACCGGATATGTGCTTGCCCGCCTGATGATCCTGGAGGCAGGCCAGGAAATTTATGCAAGCCAAGAGGAAAAATATGAAATGGTTATGTTGGTATCGCAGGGAAAGTGGAAGTATGACCATATCAGAGCCTGGTTAGCGGCACGCTGTAAATAAAAATGATGGCTAATACAGGAGCTACAGACGGGAAAAAGTAGTGAGTAAAGAGCTAAATACAGGAAAACGGGAAGCCCCGGCCTGGGTGGGCACGCCCCACGGGCGGTTTGTTTATGTCGTTGACGGCTGGCAGAACGAGTTTCATTTACGCGATCATCTGGGCAATACCCGTGTGGTGCTGATGGAAGAAGACACCGGCACGCTGGCCACCCTTCAGCAGAACCACTACTATCCCTTCGGGATGCTGAACCCCAGCCTGAGCAGCGTCCGAAAATATTAAACCCCAATTCCCCATGCTTCCACATGGGGCTATTCATGGCTGACCCCTGACGGGGTAATGGCGTGCTTGCGAAGAATGGTTTTCGGGTCACTTGATTTTGAAAATTTTATTGGAGTAAAGCGCTTAAAATTATTTTCTGGAAATGTTTTAACTTGCGTTTTATTTCGGATAATTCGATTTTCAGTTCATTTATTGATATTCAATTAAAATGGCAAAGATCATTGTAAAAGATGCGCCAATTACCATAATATCAGTTGACCAAAGAGATTATATTTCCCTTACTGACATGGCCAATGCCAAGGAAAGTGCCAGCCGTGCAGCTGATATTATTAAAAATTGGCTAAGAAACCGATATACGCTTGAGTTTTTAGGTACTTGGGAACAAATCAACAACCCTTGGTTTAAAGTGGTCGAATTTGACCACTTTAAATCTCAGGCAGGATTGCCAAGTTTTGTGCTGAGTGTTTCTGAATGGATTAAAAAAACCAACGCTGTTGGAATAATTGTAAAAAAAGGAAAATATGGGGGTACATATGCCTATAAAGACATTGCCTTTGAGTTTGGGTCGGCCATAAGCGTTCCATTCAAATTGTATTTGATAAATGAATTTCAACGGCTTAAAGAAGAAGAACAAAAACAACTTGGGTGGACGGCAAAAAGAGAGTTGGCAAAATTGAATTATCGCATTCACACCGATGCAATAAAACAAAACCTGGTTCCGAAAGAGCTTTCAGAAGCACAAACTTCTATCATTTACGCCAATGAAGCCGACGTGCTAAATGTTGCTTTATTTGGTAAAACAGCCAAACAATGGCGTGAAGAAAACCCCGATTTGAAAGGCAATATTCGCGAATTTGCAACCATAAATGATTTGATCTGCTTGTCGAATATGGAAAACCTTAATGCCTTATTCATTAACGAAGAGATTCCCCAGAAAGAGGGCTTGGTAAAACTGAACCAAATAGCCATTAATCAAATGCGAATATTACAAAATGCTGAAGGAAGGAAGTTGTTGAAATAATCGGACAGGTTGCAGTTCGGACTTAAAAAGTTTTTATTTTTTTCAAGGAGCCAAACCCCGGAAATGATCAACTACACCTGCACAGCCTCAGGGAAAAAAGAAATGAGAAGTGAGTGATGAGCAGTGAGCCAAATAAGGGAAAACGGGAAGCTCCGGGCTGGGTCAGCACGCCACACGGGCGGTTATTTGTAAACATCTTTACAGTAGCCAATGCGAATGACTTCTATGGTTAAAATCTGGTCAAAAACATCGTAAATGATACGGTAATTTCCTTGCCTGACCCTGAACCCAGGCCTCCCTTTTAATTTTTGGGACCCAGTTGGTCAGGGGTTCTCCGCCAGACTTAGGATTTGTTCCTTTACCAATTTATAGTCCCTGGCAGGCAAAGCCTGAAGTTGCTTGATTGCACTCCTTAAAATTCTAATCTGCCAGGTCATCTCTTGACGATTCAATCATTTTAAAGGCCTCTTCGGCTACCAAAGCATCTTCATTGCTTTTCCGGGCTTCATCATAGGCCTTGATGTCTTCCAATTCTTCAAGGTCTTCAAGCATTTTATTATAGTCCTGGATAGGTAAAATCACGCTTACCCTTTTGCCTTTTTCATCGGTGATAAATTGAGGTTTCATTTTGTCCTTATTAATTTCTTGCTGGAAAACATAAATGGAAAAACCATTTCAAATGTAATCAAAAAACCGGAATGGATCAAGACCTAAGTATAGGCATTACAGATCATTAATGGTAAACCAGATGGGTTTGGCATTGAACCCCCTGCTGAGCGGAAATTTCATTTCCGCTCTGAACATTGCTGAATTTGCAATTCTGCAAAATTTGAAAGCTTTGCTTAGCCACACCTGGTAATGGCAAGACGATGTTCTTTATTTAATAAGAGGGTTGGATCATTACAAATGATCCTGTGTTCCGAGCGGCATTGCAAATGCCGCTCAGCCGGGGAAATTAGCGATAGTGACAATATTGATAATATTGACAATATTGTCAATATTGTCACTTTCTGTTTTTGAGGATATCTCTGTCGCGGATGATGGCTTGGGGCATAGCGCATAGGACCTTAAGCCTTGAACCCTGAACTTTTTGATTTCAGATTAAGGATTAACCCTGCCTGCGGTTTCCCTTGAACCTTGATCCTTAAACCTTGAACTTTTTGATTTCAGATTAACGATTAACGATTTTTGATTTGCGATTTGCCCAAAAAAATGCCAGTGTCCGAATTCCCTCCGCTAGCCAGCGGAGGGTTGGGGAGAGGTTTTTTGATTGCAGATTACCGATTAACCCAGCCTGCGGTTTCCCTTGAACCTTGATCCTTAAACCTTGAACTTTTTGATTTCAGATTAACGATTAACGATTTTTGATTTTTGAAGTATTTTCCTACTTCATAGAGGGTTACCCCACGATCTTTAGCCTTGCAAACTTCAGCAGCAATTGTTTTTTCCCGAATCCTTCGAAGATAACGGTGGCCTTGGCATCGGGGCCGTTGCCTTCGACCTGGGTGACGGTGCCTGTTCCGAAGCGTTGGTGCTGGACCATCATTTCGGGTTTGAGCTGGGCGCCGGTGAGGATAACATAGTCGCCGTTGGCCACAGGTCCCGGGCTTGATTGGGTGGGCTGGCTTTTGGCTTCGGATACCTTGCGGAAGTTCTTCAGGCTTTCACTGAAGGTTTCCTGTTTGGCCTGCTGCGATTTCTGGGGTTTTGCACCGGCAAGGTATTCAATGAACTCGGGTTTCAACTCATCGATGAAGCGGCTGGGTTCGCAAAAGTTGAAGTTGCCATAGCGGAAACGGGTCTCGGCCCAGGTGATGGTGGCTTGTCGCATGGCCCGGGTAAGGGCCACGTAGAACAGGCGGCGCTCTTCTTCAAGTTCGGCACGACTACCGATTGAAAGTTGCGAGGGGAAGAGGTTTTCCTCGGTGCCTGCTATAAAAACGTAGGGGAATTCGAGCCCCTTGGCGGCGTGGATGGTCATCAGCGAGACCTTGTTGAGGTCCTCGGGGCCCTTGGTTTTTGTGTCGGCATCGGTGAGCAGTGCGATGTCCTGCATAAATTCGTCGAGGGTGCGGAAGGTGTTCTCGCCGCTTTCCTCGTCGGGGGCCATCACAAAGTCCTTGAGGCCGCTGAGCAGTTCCTCGATGTTTTCCTTGCGGTTGATGCTTTCGGGCGAGGTATCCTCGAAATAAAACTTGCGGATGCCTGATTTGTTGACGATCTTTTCGCCCAGTTCGAAGGCGTTGTATTTGTAGAGCTCTGTGCCCAGGGCCTGGATCATCAGGGTAAATTCGTTCAGGCGGTTGAGGATGCCCGAATGGAATCCCAACTGGAGCTCAGGAGCCTTTAGGGCGGTTTCCCATATCGAGAGGCCCTTTTCTTCAGCAGCCACTTTGAGCTTGTTGAGGGTGGTGTCGCCGATGCCCCTTGCGGGGAAATTGACGACGCGCATAAAGGCTTCTTCATCTTTGGGGTTGATCACCAGCCTGAAATAGGCCAGCACGTCCTTTACCTCCTTACGCTGGTAAAAGGAAACGCCACCAAAGATGCGATAGGGGATGTTGAGCTTACGCAGGGCTTCTTCGAGGGCCCTCGACTGAGCGTTGGTACGGTAGAGGACGGCGAAGGCATTGTTGGGCAACTGGTGCTGGGCCCGCCATTCGAAGATGCGGCCGGCGATCCAAGAGGCCTCCTCGGCCTCGTTGGCGGCCTTGCAGATCATCACCTTTTCGCCCTGGTCGTTATGGGTCCACACCTTTTTGAAGATCTGGTCCTTGTTGTGGGCGATGGCGCTGTTGGCGGCATTGACGATGTTCTGGGTGGAGCGGTAGTTTTGCTCGAGCTTGAAGAGTTTGAAATCGGGGTAATCCTTCTTGAAGTTGAGGATGTTGGCGATGTTGGCCCCCCGGAAGGCATAGATGCTCTGTGCATCATCGCCCACCACGCAGATGTTCTCGTTGTTGGCTGCCAGCTTCTTGACGATGAGGTATTGCGAGAAGTTGGTGTCCTGGTATTCGTCGACCAGGATGTAGCTGAACTTCTGCTGGTATTTATAGAGGACGTCGGGGAAGTCACGCAGCAGGACATTGGTATTGAACAACAGGTCGTCGAAGTCCATGGCAGAGGCTTTGCGCAGACGCTGCTGGTAGATGCTGTAAAGGAGCCCCAGTTTGGGCTTGCGTGCCTGGGTGTCGGCGTTCTGTATCTCGAAGTCCTCGTTGTAGTCGATGGGCCCGATGAGGTTGTTCTTGGCATTGGAGATGCGCCCCAGGACATAACCCGGGCTATAGGTCTTGTCGTCGAGGTTCTGTTCTTTGATGATACTCCTGATCAGGCGTTTGCTGTCGTCGGTATCGTAGATGGTGAAGTTGGATGGGAAGCCAAGTTTTTCGCTTTCCACGCGCAGGATCCGGGCGAAGATGCTGTGGAAGGTTCCCATCCAGAGGCTTTTGGCTTTGGCTGGCCCTACCAGGCTGGCGATGCGTTCCTTCATTTCGCGGGCAGCCTTGTTGGTAAAGGTCAGGGCCAGGATGTTGAAAGGCGCTACTTCCAGGCTTAACAGATAAGCCACCCGGTAGGTCAGCACCCTGGTTTTGCCACTGCCTGCGCCGGCAATCACCATTACCGGCCCTTCGGTGGCCATCACCGCTTCCTGTTGCGGTTCATTCAGTTCTTTGAGAAAATCGATCATTCAGTACCGTCATTATCAGGCAAGCTGCAAAGATAGTCAAAATGCCCCAAGGTCTTTTCGGATTGCAGGGATGGATTTCAGTTTTTTTTGCTCAAAAACCTTTCTATATTTACACCCTGCTAATCATTCACTCAAAACCATACAACATGAATCGCAAGTATTATTTAATGAGGATGCTGATCTTGTTGCTGGTGTCCATGGGTTTTTCCCTCAGCGCCAGTGCACAGGTGACCAATGAAGATTTACTGAAGAACCAGGAGGCACTGTTGAACGAGTTTCGGAACCTGAGGCACCGCCTTGATGTGGTGGAGAAATCCATCGACGATATCCGCTGGTTCGACCGTGTGGGCGATGTGGCCTATATAGATAAGGTGTTCATGGCCGGTCCCCCGCCTGCGGGAGGGGAAAATGCCACCACCCTGCCCGGGCGCAATCCCATCAAGTTCTGGTCGTATGTGTTCATTCCAAAAGACGTGGACCCTGACAAGAAATACCCATTGATTGTTTTACCCCATGGGGGTGTGCACTCCGATTTCAATACCTATTACACCCACATCATTCGTGAGTTGATGGCCCAGCAATATATTGTTGTGGCGCCTGAATTTCGCGGGAGTACCGGCTACGGGCGCGGGCATTATGAACTGATCGACTATGGCGGGCTTGAGAATGAGGATACCGACGTCTCGCGTCAGTATATGATTGACAATTATCCGATTGTGGATAAGAACAGGGTTGGGCTGATGGGCTGGAGCCACGGAGGCATGATCTCGCTGATGAATGCTTTTGAGCGGCCCCGTGATTATAAATGTGTTTTTGCAGGGGTTCCCGTGAGCGACCTGATCTTCCGCATAGGCTATAAAAGGCCTTCCTATGAAGATTACTTCTCGGCCAGCTATCATATTGGTCAGCGCATCGATGAGGATATGGAAGAATACCGCCGCCGCTCACCCGTAGCCCACGTGGACAAGCTTGAAATTCCCCTGCTGATCCATACCAACACCATCGACGAGGACGTGCATTACCTGGAGGTGCTAAACCTGATCAATGCCCTGAAAGCCCAGGACAAGCGCTTTGAATACGAGATATTTGAAGAGATCCCGGGAGGTCACAGCTTCGACCGTATGGACCACAGCCAGGGACGCGAGATCAGGTATAAGATCTATAAGTTCCTGGAGAAACACCTTGATCCGCCGCGGAAGTTTCGCAACCAGCGTGATATGGAAAGGGCTGCGTACCGGTTCTGAGAGGAGGCTTAAGTAAGAAGTAGGCAGTAAGAAGTA
>JAAYLH010000101.1 GCA_012521995.1 Bacteroidales bacterium
CAAATCCGCAGGCAGTGGAATTGGTCCCCGCCCCGTAAAGCATATAGAAAGCCTTGACCAAATATCTTTCCTGGAATCATTGGTTTTGGGGAGAGATCATGGAAAACACCCTGGATAAATTGCCATAGAGCATATTTATTCAGGGTGTTTTTATTCCGTATTTTTACGGTCAGGATTAAGTCTGAAAGTTGTAATTTAGGTGCCGAAAAAGCAATCTGAGCAGTAAACCCTAAAGCCACCTCAAGATGCTGACCGATTTTCTGACCCGCCTGGCCGACCTGATTGGTTATGTAAACACCTATGTTGAGTTCGTCCTGCTATTATTTGCTTTCACCGCGGGACTCCTCTTTTTTACCATCCCCTATATCAGGCCCTTAAGGCGTTTACTGGGCCCCCTGGGCCTTAGCTTTTCCGAAATCACCAGGGTGCTTTGGGCCTGTAATAAAAGTCCGCGAAAACTGATCCGCATTTATATCGAACTGGCCATCTTTCATACGGGAGGGCTTCACCAGAACCCAAGCTTCTGGCGAAAGTTTCTCAGGACATTCAAGCGGTTCATTGACGACAATGGTGAAACAGGAACTTACATTGCCAGGGTAGAGACCTGCTTTGATGTCGCTTCAGCAGAATTCAACGAGCTGGTCAGCGCCTATTTTGAATTTTTCAAGCAGAACAAAGCCAGCGATAAATTTGCAATACCTGCCGACGAGCCCCTTTCTTTCATTATCCAAACAGAGATCAACGAAGGCTTTATCGTGCCCATTACTTTTATCACGGGGCTGAACGACCGCTATGATGAGGACTGGGAAAAGATCCTGGGAAACTATTTCACGGCCTTTGGAGAAGAACAGCCCCCGGAAACGGCTATCCTTCCAGAAGAATTGTATTTTACTTACAACTGGCTGATGTGGGGCCCCAGCTACCAGATCAAGTATGCACCACAAAAAAACAAACTCATCCAATATGGCTTTGGCGATGAATCGAACTCGGTGAATATCGTCCTGAAAACCGATGAGGTGGGTGACAGCCTCTGGGAAAAGATATGCCACGAAGGCCACGAAACTGGAGATAAAAAGTTCGGCTACAATTGCATGGTTCGCGGGCGGCTGGTAGATTCATCAGAGTATTATAATTTCAAGCGCGAGGAGATGGACCTGCGGGCCATGCCTTTCCTCAAAAGACTCTCCGCCCCTTCCCTCGGTATCTCTTTCCTGATGGAGCTTGAGCATTACGAAATTAAGCACAGCCTGAAAGCCGACAATTATTTCTTCTCGGCTTATTTATGGATCATGTTTGCCCTGGTCGACACCACCAATCCAGGCTTTACCCCTCGAAAAAGCGTTACCTTTTTTGAACACGCCAACCTGGCCGATACAACCAATTATCACTTCCTGGCCAATTCCCTGGTAGATAAATGCATCCGCCATTTCAGGTATATTGCAGAGCATCCGGAATACCGGAAGCGCAAATACCAATTGTGCCTTTCGATGAACACCTTCATCGAAAGCCTTTTCCTGAAACGCTTGCAGGAAATCAGGCAGGAAGAACCTCAAGGATGGTTCAGCACAAACCTGGCCACCGACACGCCTTTCTCAATCAGCGAAATCCTGGACACCTTCGATAATTACTTCGTCACCCAGGAATCAGACTTCGAGATCATGGGGGTCCAGGCAGGTAATAAGGAAGGTATCAGACACTTATGTAACTTCTATGCCGACACTTACCTGGAGGAATTCGAAAAGCTGCCCTCGGCTCTTTCACTCGATCGGATGTTTGCTTTGATGCGCAAGCCTTCAGCCGAATGTTCCTTCCATATCTCTTTGGCCCTGAAGGAACAAATGGGGGTGATTGGAGGTGCGACGGCCCTCTACCTGCCCGCCTCAAAATGCGGAGTGATCGACAGCATTGCCGTGGCCCAAAACTATCGCAACAATGGCACGGGCAAGCGGCTTGTGGATCATGCCCTGCAGATGCTCCGACAGGATGCCCTCGAAAAGAACGGCAAGGGCCTGAAGTTCCTGCTGGCAAGGGTACCCTACGAAAGCGATCAGGCCAGCTTGCGCAAGTTCCGATTCTGGGCCAACAACGGCTTCCTCCACCTGCCCGAAAACACAAAGCAGAGCTACAACGGCTGGGCAGTGCATATGCTCACCGACGAAACGCCTGCCAGTTTACCCAAAGGCGAAATTGAAAAGGCTATCAGGGAATATGAACGGCTCACTTCTGAGGCAATGACCTGATTTATTCCTCCTTAAATAGCTGTTTCACAGGTAACCAGCCATCGTAGTTTGAATAAATATCCTTTCTAAGGGTTTCATAATAAGCCTGGCTGCCGCTGACTCCAATAATGGAATGCTGCCTGATCCATTGCATCTGTCGTTCCACTATTGGGTCTGCTGAAGCATCACGGCCCTTAAAAACGGCAATGCTGAAAAACCTTTCCAGGTGTTCTCTGACCAGTTCCGACGGGATTTCTTTCATAGCGCCTGCCCTGACATTAAAGGTGAGGTTGAGGCAGGGCTCCATGCCCGGGTTCAGGGGTGGCTGCACATAATTAAAGTTTAGCCGCTTATACCCCAGCCTGTCCCACCATTTCAGGCGTTCACACTGATCGATGAGCGCATTGAGGTTGTCCAGAAAATATTCTTCAGCAGTCATCAGCTCAGGGGCATTTTGTTCACAGAAGAACAGGACCGGGCCTTGATTGCCTGAAAAGGCAAGAGCGTATTCCTCAGCAAGCCCGAGCAAATAAGAAGCCACTCCCAGACCGCGATACTCAGGTTTGACAAAAATATAAATGATATGATTGGTGGCAGTGAACCCATAAACCTTCCTGTAACATTCGGGCAACACATAGATGCTGAAGTCAACCCCCGCTATGATGACTCCTGTGACGGGTTCACGCAGATATATCCATGTTTCCTCGTGTGGCCCAAAACGCTCAAGCAGCAATCGATCGCTATTAAGTCTGAGGGTGGCTTCAAAGCCCTCGAAGGTCTCGGTCTCATCGGGAAGAGTGAACACTGTCGAATAAAAGGCATATAGTTCAGGAAAATTCGGATCGTTGGGACGATTGATCACCTTTATTTTCAGAGAATTAAGGAAGCCTGCATTATCCCCAAAATGCCTGAGTACGGCACTGCGGGTTTCTTTTTGCAGGGCAGCAACTTTTTCGACTGCAGCCTCATATTGCTTCACCAGTGAATGAATGCACATAATTCTAAATATGGGGCAAGTTAATAAATTTATGGGTGCCTTTTTTGGTTTTTGCCCGTAAATAGGCTAATTTTCAAGCTTGAAATCAAATTTGCCAACCCACTGATTCTATGGACCTCTTCACCTACTTATTTATTTTCCTGGCTGTGTTCAGCCTGGTCACCTTAATTCTGATCCTGGTTTTTCTCCCGAAAGGAAAAAAAGAACAGCAAAAGCTCAGGATGATGGTCGAGGATCTTGAAAAAGAACTGAACAGGCTGGAAATGAACCTGAAAGACGACTTTCGTATCAATCGTGAGGAGTTTGGAAATCTTACCACTGGCAACAGGAAGGAACTGAGCGAAGGGCTCAGGGTGTTTGGCAGTGGCCTCTCACAAAACCTGAAGGAGTATTCGGAAAGTAACACCAGCCAGCTCGACCGCATCAACGCCACAACGCGCCAGAAGCTTCAGGAGCTTACTGAACAGGCCAGGGCCGACAACACCCAGATGCGCGAATCGGTGGAAAAGGTTTTTCGCAACTTCCAGGAGTCCTTTGAAAAGAACGTGGCATCGTTCAATGACTTGCAGCGCGAGAAGTTTGGCCAGCTCGAAGAAAAACAAAACAAGCTGGTGGAGAGCACCGAGAAGAAACTGGAACAAATGCGGGAAACCGTTGAAGAAAAACTGCAGAAGACCCTCAATGAGCGCCTGGGGCAATCGTTTGAGCTGGTGGGCAAACAACTGGAGAGCGTACAGAAAGGACTGGGCGAGATGCAGACCCTGGCACAGGATGTGGGCGGGCTGAAAAAGGTGCTGAGCAACGTGAAACTGCGTGGCGGCATTGGCGAAGTGCAGCTGGGCATGCTCCTCGAGCAGGTCCTGGCCCCCGAGCAGTATGAAGCCAATGTTTGCACAAAAAAAGGCTCTTCCGATTCTGTGGAATACGCCATCAAGCTGCCCGGGCGTGAAGATAACCGGGAAACCATTTACTTGCCCATCGATGCCAAGTTCCCTAAGGACAAATACGAGAAAATGCTGGATGCCTATGAACAGGCCGACCCCAGTCAGATTGAAATTGCCAACAAGGAGCTCGAAAGGACCATCAAAATGATGGCTGCCGATATTCACAACAAATACATTGACCCCCCAAACACCACCGACTTTGCCATTATGTTCCTGCCCTTCGAGGGCATTTATGCCGAGGTGGTCAGGCGCACCAGCCTGCTCGAGCATTTGCAGCGCGAGTTCAAGGTGATCGTTACAGGCCCCACTACCCTGGCGGCTATCCTCAACAGCCTGCAAATGGGCTTCCGTACGCTGGCCATTCAGCAGCGCAGCAGTGAGGTGTGGAGAATCCTCGGCGCCGTGAAAAAGGAGTTTGAAAACTTTGGAGGCATGCTCGAAAAAGCCCAGCGCAACATCCAAACCGCCAGCAACCAGATCGATGAGGTGATGGGCAAGCGTACCCGCGCCATTCAGCGCAAGCTCAGGAGCGTGGAGACCCTCAGCAGCGCCGAAGCCAGCCTTATCCTGCCCGAAACAGGAAGCCTGGACGATGCTGATGATCAGGAGGAAGACAATAACGCATAAACATTGCAAACTGAATAAACCGGCCGGAGGCAATCATTAAATCCCAATGTAAATGAGCACAGAAAGCTCAGGCAGACTGGTCTCACTGGATGTGTTCCGCGGGCTGACCATCGCCGCCATGATTGTGGTCAATTACCCGGGGAGCTGGGAACACGTCTATGCGCCCCTGCTCCACAAACCCTGGCACGGCATCACACCCACCGACCTGATCTTCCCTTTCTTCCTTTTTATTATGGGGGTTTCCATCGCCCTTGCTTACGAAAAAAGAATAGCTAAAGGCGTCCCCAAAAAAGAAATGCTCAGAAAAATCCTCTTCAGGGGCCTGAAGATCTTTGCCGTCGGCATCTTTCTGAACCTCTGGCACGAATTTGACTTTTCCGAACTCAGGGTGGCTGGGGTGCTCCAGCGTATTGCCCTGGTTTTCGTGACCTCGGCACTGTTGTTTATTTTTACTGGCTGGAAGTCCCAGGCCGTCCTTGGCGGCCTTATCCTGATCGCCTACTGGGCAGCCATGATGTTTATCCCCACCCCGGGCTACGGGCAGCCCATGCTTGAGCCCGGGATCAACCTGGCCGCCTGGGTAGATAGCTTCCTGCTCCCGGGTCGCATGTGGCAGGGAACCTGGGACCCCGAAGGCCTGCTCAGCACCCTGCCCGCCATG
>JAAYLH010000102.1 GCA_012521995.1 Bacteroidales bacterium
CAAGTAGCCATCCTGGGCTTTGCCCGCGAGGGGCAGTCAAGCTATAAGGCCATTCGCAAAATCCTTCCCGATTTCCCGCTGGTGGTGTGCGACCGTATGGAACCTGCCCCGCAGGGATTGTCTGCCTGGCAGGAAGACCCATTTACCCGCTGGTTTTTTGGGGCGCATTACCTGGACGGCCTGAAAGCTGCCGACCTGATCATCAAAACCCCCGGAATCCCCTTCAGGGTCCTTGAAGACGAAAGCAGCCACGGCAAGGTGGTTTCTCAAACCGAGCTCTTCCTCCGCTTGTTTGGAAAACAAGTGGTGGGCATCACGGGTACCAAGGGGAAAAGCACCACTGCCAGCCTGTTGTACAATATCCTCAAAACAGCAGGAAAACCTGCACTCCTGGCAGGAAATATCGGTGTGCCCCCGCTTGATTTTATCGATGAGATCACCGGCGATACCGTAGTTGTTTTTGAGATGAGCAGCCACCAGCTTGAGCATTGCCGGGTCTCGCCCCACATCGCCATCCTGTTGAATATTTTCCAGGAACACCTGGACCATTACAACAGTTACCGCGATTACCAGCTGGCCAAGATGAACATCGCCCGCTGGCAATCGGCCGGTGATTTCCTGATTTATAATCCTTTCAATGAGGTGGTGGCAGGCTTGGTCAATGAACTGAACCCTGCTGCCGAGCAATGGCTGCTTGGCAATGCCGCCGGGCATCCCAACAGGGTGTTCTGCGATAAGGGCAGCTTGGTGCTGTCACGCGGCGGCCGGGAGTCCCGCATCCGCGACATCTGCAAGCTGCGAAAGCTTCCCGGCGATCATAACCTCTTTAATATTGCCGCTGCTGCCGCTGCTGCTTACCTGCTGAAAGTGGCCCCTTTGAAGATTACCCGGGCGGTGGCAGGCTTTTCAGGGCTGCCCCACAGGCTCGAATTCATTGGATTCAAAAACGGCATCTCCTTTTACAACGACTCCATCTCGACCATCCCCGAATCGACTATCGAAGCCTTGAAAACCTTCCCCGATACCGATACCCTGATGCTGGGCGGCTTCGATCGCGGAGTCGACTACCTCGACCTGATGCACTTCCTGGCCGCCTCCAAGGTGCAAAACCTCGTCTTCCTGGGCGCCGCCGGCAGGCGTATGTACAGCCTGGGAATGGACCTCGACGGCATCAAAAGCAAAAATTGCTTGTTCCCGGAAACCTTCAGAGAGGGATTTGTACTGGCTGTGGAACATACCCCCGCAGCAGGTATTTGCCTCCTCTCACCCGCCGCGGCAAGCTACGATGCCTTCAAAAACTTCGAACACCGGGGCGATACATTCAGGGATCTGGTGAGGGGATTATGATCCTGAAACCACTCGGCAGTTCATGATCGCATTCATCCTTTTCCTTTTTATCGTTTCCATTTTTTTTGGATATCCCTTTCTTGGCTTTTGTTTGTTGATGTTGTGACTATGCATTCAGCATGGCTTGAACCTTTCCGGCATGAGGCAAACAGGGTTCAGACCCCTCCAATGGTCTTGGTTTATACGGTAAAAACCGTATAAACCAAGACCATGGTATTAGCCTGGTACGACCCTTACCGGAAGACTTCCTGGTTTTTTACAGCCTGGGTGAGGTCATTAAAACAGCAAAAAGGACAAGCCGAAACTTGTCCCTTCTGAATGGGCAGGTCAAAAAATAAGAGTAAGCCCTATTTCTTGGTTGTTCTTTTTTTGGG
>JAAYLH010000103.1 GCA_012521995.1 Bacteroidales bacterium
GGCACCAGACCTTCTCAGAATACGAAAAACTAAAGGACAGGGAGGTGTTTTTTCAGTTGAATACCATTTCCCTTTCGGGATATTACAGCCTGACCACCAAAAAAGTATCGGAAAAACTGATCGATGCAGGGATGATCGATTTTCTGGGCAGCGACCTGCACAGCTTTCAGTATTTGAAACTGCTCGAAAAAAGCCTGTACGAGCCGGCCCTGGCGAAGCTGCTTAATTCAGGAAAGCTAAAAAACCAAAGTCTATAAGCCCGGCTTCCTTCAAAACCAAGGCAGCAAAGTAAGCTGCATAGAGCACAAAAAGGATTCCACCCTCCCAGCGCTCCAGGACATTCTTCCTGGGCCTGAACATAAAGAAAAAGAGCAGTACGGTGGAAAAAAGCCCGACCAGAACATCGAAATTCATGACCTTGTTGAATTTCAGGGGTTGGATCACCGCGCTCAGGCCCACCACAAAGAAGATGTTGAAAATGTTTGATCCGACAACATTGCCGATCACAATGCCCGCATTCTTCTTGTAGGCTGCCACAACACAGGTGGCCAGCTCGGGCAAGGAAGTCCCGACTGCCACGATGGTCAGGCTGATCAGTGCTTCGCTCATCCCCAAAAGGGAAGCGATCTTGACAGCACCTTCCACGATCCATTTCCCGCCAAGGGCCAGGCCCCCAATACCAAGAGGGATCATCAACAACGACTGCCACATCGGGAAATGCTTTACGGTGACCTCGTCATCAAGGCCTTCGTTTCCAAACCGGAAGGCATAATACATAAACCCTGCAAAAAACAGGATCAGGATGATGCCGTTCAAACGATCAATTTGTGCCACATCGGTCGAGCGGAACAGGTCATCGTTGGCCAGTAAGCCAATCACAAAGGCCGCGGTTATGGCTATGGGGATCTCAAGGGCAAAGGGAATGCGGCTCCATTTATGATTCACATTGACCGCAATGGGATATATCAGGGCGGAGGCGCCCAGGATCAAAAGTATATTGGCAATGTTGCTCCCGAGGATGTTGCCCATCGCCACGTCGTCAGCACCCGAGAAGCTGGCAATGAGGTTCACCACCAGTTCGGGCGCAGAGGTGCCCAGGGCCACGATGGTCAGGCCGACGACAATGTTGGAGATGCCGTGCTTTTGTGCAATGGACGAAGCCCCGTCCACCAGGAATTGCGCTCCATAGATCAGCAGAAAAAACACGGCAAAAAATAAAATATAGGTGATCATCGGCTTCCCTGAGGTTAAGCGCTGTAAGCCTCTATGTCTTTATTCAGTTTTTTCACCAGGCCCTGTAACACCGTCCCCGGGCCTACTTCCACGAAAGTGGCGGCCCCATCGGCCAGCATATTTTGCATGATCTGGGTCCAGCGCACCGGCGAAGTAAGTTGGGCCACCAGGTTTTGTTTTATCTGCGAGGGATCGGTCACGGCCTTGGCATCGACGTTCTGGTATACGGGGCAGATTGGGGCTTTAAAAGCTGTGGCCTCAATGGCCGCAGCAAGTTCCTGGCGGGCAGGTTCCATCAGGGGCGAGTGGAAAGCACCACCCACCTTGAGCGGCAGCGCCCGCTTGGCGCCCGCATCCTTCAGCTTCTCGATTGCGATCTCAACGCCCTTGATGCTCCCTGAAATGACCAGCTGGCCGGGGCTGTTGTAGTTGGCCGGAACCACCACTTCCCAGATGCCTGCACAAATGCCTTCCACCGTTTCATCGTCAAGGCCCAGGATGGCAGCCATGGTCGAGGGCTGTGCTTCACAAGCCTTCTGCATGGCCTGGGCGCGCTTTGACACCAGCACCAGCCCGTCCTCAAAACTCAGGGCGCCGGCAGCTACCAGGGCCGAA
>JAAYLH010000104.1 GCA_012521995.1 Bacteroidales bacterium
AACTCCTCTTTCCTTCTCAAATCAAAAATCGTTAATCGTTAATCGTAAATCAAATTACGCTTCTTCAAACCTTTCTTCCCTTCCAGTTGCTCTTTCCCCTGATCCTGACCCGCAGGGCTTCTATGATAACCAAAAAATAGGCCAATTGTTGGAAAGGCATCAGCAGGACCGTCTGGAAGATATTTTGCCTGCTTGAAGCTGCCACCAATGCCCGAAGCAAAAAAGCGCCCGCCAGCCATCCCATTGCAAATTCAATGCCAAGAGCCAGGTAAACGGGAATAAAACCAAAGGTGGTGAGCAGGGCCATAAAAATGGTGAGCAGGATGCTGTTGCCGAAAAACTCGAAGACGTTCTTTGAAAAGCCCTGTAAGGCTTCGCGGAAGCTGGTGTACATCCTGCATTTCACCTGCCCGTTGCTCAGGATGGTATGCCCCCGCAGCCCCAGCTGCTTGAGCTTGCGGAAAATGATGATATCCTCCACCTTCTGGTTTCTAACCATTTGGTGAAAGTGGTGTTTTCTATAGGTTTTGGCGTTGAAGAGCATAAACTGTCCGTTGGCCGCCGAGAGGCTTTGCCAGGAAGAGGTGCGGGTGAGGATGAGGGGGAGGAGGCTGACCAGGATCCAGTTCATCAGGGGCACGGTGATGCGTTCGCCAAGGGTGAGCATGGTCTGCTGGGGGAAGATGGAAAGCAGGCTGAGCTTGTATTTTTGCAGGTGCGCCAGGGCTTGGCTGATCAGTTTGGTTTCAGCCGTGACATCGGCATCCATAAACAGGAGGTATTCGCCTTTGGCCTTGCGTGCAAGTTGGTGGCAGGCGTGGTTTTTGCCCAGCCAGCCCCGGGGCAAGCCTTCGCCGTGGAACAGGCGGATGCGGGCATCTTTTTTTGCGCATTCCTCCACAAGCCTCGCCGTCGTGTCGGTCGAGAGGTCGTCATAAACAAGGATCTCGAGCCCTGTATATTTCTGCCTGCCCAGGCTTTCCAGGAGCTTCCGGATATTCCTTTCTTCGTTGCGGGCTGGGATCAGCACCGACACCAGGGCATTGCCTTCGGGCTGGCCCGGATGCAGCCATTGGCGGGTGAGCAAGTTGGAGAGGGCCACCAGCAGGCGCAAGGCAAGAAATCCAAGGATGAAATAGGCAAGCCAGATCATGCTTTCAGGTTTTGCTGTACGATGCAATGCTTCAAAAATGCGTTGTAGTCGTCCTCAATGGTTTTTGGATCAAAATCTCCGGGCAGGACATATTCTTTTAAATAAATGCTCAGTTCGGGCCTTGGGTGGTCAAAATAGTCGGTAAGGTAAGCCAGGAAGACCAGCTGGAAGGGTCCACTGACATTTTTAGGGATGCGCAGCCAGCCTTGCTCAAAGCTGAGGGGATGCTGGTGGTGCGACTCAAAGCGGCCCTGGGGAAACAAAAGTACCATATTTTCAGGTTCATCAAGAAGGGATGCAGCATAGTTCAGGGATTCGACAGCGCTGCGGCTGTTCTTTTTGATGGAGAAGGCGCCCATCCGGGCCAGGAAAGGGCGCCGGCTGAGCTGCTCCTCGAGGATCATCACGTGGAGCTTCCTGTTAAAGGTCTTTTTGCGGACGTATAAAGAAAAAAAACCATCCCACCAGCTAAAGTGGTTGCCGATGACCAGCAGGGATTTGCCGGGGGCGTTGATGCTGCCGTGCACGCTCACCTTTCGGAACTGCAGGCGCAGGAACAGCCTGATGAAGCTGCCGAAAAAGGCCAGGTACAGGGGATGGTGGGAAGCCTTGATCATGCGAGGCGGAAATAAACGTTCAGCAACAGGAAAAAGGCCAGTTGCACCAGGTACATTTGCCTGGCGATGGGGTTGTTGGCGCGGATCTTTGCAAGATGGAAGATGGTCAGGAATACCAGCGAAATGACAAACCAGGCCAGGTAATTTTGCAGGGGGATGTCGCCTCCACCCCAGCTCCACATTTTCAAAGCCACGGCCACAGGCTCGAGGATGATGTCGTAGGCCACCATCAGGGTGGCGCCTGCAAAGATCTTTATGGCAGGGTGAAGGAGGTGTTTTTCAAAGATCCCGTAAACGGCATAGATGAGCAAAAGCCAGTTGATGCCAATGATGAGCGGGGTGCCAAAGAGCTTGAACCCCAGCGCCTCGTGGTACTGGTACTCGCCGAAGACCAGCCCGGTAGCCACGCCAGCCAGCTCTACAAGGTATCCCAGGATGGCAACCAGGGCAAATACCCGGATGTGGCCTGGAAGCCATTTCTGGTGGAAGGCAAGCAAAACGGCGAGGCTGCCCAGTAACGTCAGAGGAATGAGCCGGGTAAACAAGGGGGCTGTCAAAGGCCAGATCAGGCCGATGACCCCAACCGAAAAATAAAGGATGAGTAAGGCTTTGGTCAGGGTAACCTTATTGTTCATAAAAGGAATCGTCATTGTTGCTTTTAGAGGTTTGGGATTTCACGGTCAATGATTTTGGCCGAAGCCAGGCAAAGGGGGATACCACCCCCCGGGTGCACGCTTCCCCCTGAGAAATAAAGATTTTTTATTTTGCTGCGGAAGTTGGGATGTCGGTTGAAAGCCGATAATATGTTGTTTGAACTGAGCCCGTAAAGCGATCCGCGGAAGGAAGCTGTTTCTTCCTCGATGCTGCGGGGGTCGGCCTGGGCTTCGGCAACGATATGGGGTTCCAGGTCGATCTTCAGGCTGCGTTTGATCTTTTCCAGGATGTTGCGGCGGGTCTCCTTCATCAGCTGGTCCCAGTCCTGCCCGTTGTTTTCCGGGGCATTGATCATTACATACCAGTTCTCGGAGCCTTCGGGGGCATCGCCTTTGACTATTTTTGAGCTGATGAAAAGATAAACGCTAGGATCGGGGCTGATGGTTTTGGTCTTAAACAAATGGTTAAACTCACCGGGATAGTCTTCCGAGAACAGAATGTTGTGCAGCTTAAGGTCTGGAAATGTGCGGTTTACGCCCCAGTAAAATATCACGGCTGAGGACGAACGTTCGAGGGTTAGCTGCTTCCTGGGAATCATCACTTCGGGCAGGAGTCGGCGGTAGAAATTGACAACATCCACATCGCTCACCACGATATCGAAGGGAATATCCAGATCGTTCACCCGTATACCTGTGACTTTCCCGTCCAGGGTATTCACCTTTTGGACACGGGCGTTGAAATGAAAAGTAATGCCCTGTCGCCGGGCCAGCGCAGTCAGGCTTTCGACAATACTGTACATTCCCCTTTCGGGGAAGAAGGTGCCCATGTTGTGTTCCAGATGGGCGATCATTCGCAGGGTGGCAGGCGTCTTGTAAGGGCTCGAGCCGTTGTAGGTGGCATAGCGGTCGAAGAGCTGCACCACTTTGGGATGGCTAAGCCATTTGCGGTTCCGCTGATGCATTGTTCGGAAAGGGTCAAGCTTCAGGGAATGGACGATGGTCTTCAGGAACTGCAGCCGGAGAAAGTTGGAAGCCTTGTGAAGGGAATAAAACAGGAAGGATTCCCCGGCCAGTTTGTAGAGCTCTTCACTTTCCTGCAGGTAGCGGATGACCTTTTTCCCGTCAAGACCAGTGACCCTTTCAATTTCTTCAGCAAAGGCTTCTGGCTGCTGCCAGGCATTGATCACGGTGCCGTCTTCCCAGAAGTATTTGCAGGAGGTTTCTACGGGCTGGTAATGGAAGTGGTCCTCCGGATTCTCACCGCACAGGCGAAAGAGCTCGGTGGTTAGCTGAGGAAAGGTGAAGAGGGAAGGGCCGGTATCGAAGCGAAAACCTTCCATCCGGAGCTCATTGATCTTGCCCCCCGGACGTTCGGCCTGCTCAAAAACTTCCACCTGGAAGCCCTTGGCCGCAAAGCGGATGGCGGAAGCCAGACCTCCAATCCCCGAACCGATGACAGCAACCTTTTGTTTTTTTGACACGCCGGTAAATTTATTGCGATAAATTTAATGCTAATATGCAAACATTCATCCAAACATTTTGTTTTAAGTCGTAAAATATGGATAATTTAGGAGTGGGTTAAGTGCAAGAAAAATAAGGCGATTCACCCTTAACAAAACACAATGAAAAAAGTATTGATCGTGGGCAGTGGCCTGGGTGCCCTCACCACCGCCCTGCGCCTTCACCGGCGGGGATACCGGGTAGAAATGGTTGAGAAATACCATCAAGCCGGGGGACGCCTTAACCAGCTCAAGAAAGACGGGTTTACCTGGGACCTGGGGCCGACTTTCTTCAGCATGACCTATGAGTTCCAGGAGTTCTTCGAAGATGCGCAGCTGAAAGAGATGCCCTTCACCTTCAGGGAGCTCGATACCCTATATGCGGTGAGCTTCAGGGGCTTCGACAAGCGTTATTTCATTTATAAGGACCTGGATAAGCTTGCGGCGGAGTTTGAGGCCGTGGAGCCCAACTTCAAGGAGAAGATGACCAGGTTCCTGGCCTCAGCAGGTAGTTTCTTTCACGACGTGGAGCACCTGGTCTTGAAAAAGAATTACGACTCGATATGGGATTACCTGCTGACGCTGATGCGGGTGCCTCCCAAATATACTCCCCGCCTGTTCCGCTCGGTATGGCAGGAGATGGAGCGCCACTTTGAGTCGCGTGAAGTGAAGGAGATTTTCTCGCTGGTGGCTTTCTTCCTGGGCGCCACCCCCTTCGACACCCCTTCGATTTATACCCTTTTGTCGTATACCGAACTGGTCCACGACGGATATCATAACGTCTTTGGCGGGATGTACAAGATCGTGGAAGGCCTCAAAAAAGAAATAGACAAGGCCGGCATTCCCATTCATTTTAATACCGAGATCGTCGCCTACCAGGAAGACGGAAATAAAAAAGTCAAAGGTTTTGTTGACCAAAACGGAAAAACCTGGGAAGCTGACCTGTTCGTGGTAAATGCCGATGCGGCTCTTTTCCGGCACAAAATATTCCGGCGGGAGAAGTTCACCGAGGAGAAAATGGACAAGATGAAGTGGACTTTGGCGCCCCTGACGATCTATATCGGTCTGGATACCAAACTGGAAAATGTTCCCCTGCACAATTATTTCCTGGGGAACAACTTTGAGGAGTATGCAGGCAAAATTTTCAAGAACTCCATCAAGCTCGACCAGCCTTATTACTACGTAAACGTGGTAAGTAAAAGTGACCCGGAGGCCGCGCCCGCAGGTTCGGAGAGTCTGTTCATTCTTTGTCCTGTTCCCGACCGCCGTTTTAAGCCCAACTGGGACGACAAGGAGCAGGTGGCAGCCAACATCATTGACGACCTGAGCCAGCGCATCGGCATCGATCTGAAGAAGCACATCGTTTCGCAGACTGTGCTGTCGCCCATCGAATGGGAAGAAAGCTTCAACCTGTATAAGGGCAGCGGGCTTGGACTGGGACACAACCTGACCCAGATCGGGGGGTTCCGCCCGAAGAACTTTGACGAGGTTTACAAGAATGTTTTCTATGTTGGAGCCTCCACCGTGCCCGGCACCGGCCTGCCGATGGCGGTAATCAGCTCAAAACTGGTTGTTGAACGCATAACCAAAGCCTATGGATCTGTACACAAGTAATGCGCTTGACATTAGCGAAGTTACCACGAAAAATTACAGCACTTCCTTTTCGATGGGGGTATGGCTGCTGCGCAACAAATACCGCCCGGCCATTTATGCCATTTATGGCTTCGTCCGCTTTGCCGACGAGATCGTAGACACCTTTCACGAGCAGGACAAGCGCTCCCTGCTGGAGGCTTTCCGTAAGGATGCCTTTGAAGCCATTGAAAAACAAATGAGTCCAAACCCCATCCTGCACAGCTTTCAGTGGGCAGTGAATCATTACCGGATAGACCACGCGCTGATAGAGGCTTTCCTGAAGAGCATGTATATGGACCTGTACAAAAAGACCTTCACCCAGGCCGAGTACCAGGAATATATTTACGGTTCTGCCGAGGTGGTTGGCCTGATGTGCCTGCGGGTTTTTTATCACGGCGATGACGCAGGCTACGAGCGCCTGGTGCCCCCTGCCCGCAAGCTGGGTGAGGCCTTTCAGAAGGTAAACTTTTTGCGCGACCTGAAAGCCGACTTCGATGAGCGGGGCAGGGTGTATTTTCCCAATGTGGAATATGAAAGCTTTTCCGATAAGGAGAAGAAAGAAATCGAAGCCGATCTGCGTGCGGACTTTGCAGCATCCCTTCCGGGTATCCGCGACCTGAAGCGCGATGTAAGGCTGGGGGTTTACCTGGCCTATTGCTACTACCACGAGCTGCTGCGAAAGATTGAGTCTGTTTCTTCCCAGGAAATGACATCAACCCGTTTCAGCGTAAGCACAGGTAAGAAGCTTAGGCTGCTGGCCGTGTGTTGGTTCAGGCACACCTTTAACTTGTTTTAAAATTCTTTCCCTACCTTTGCCCCATAAGAAACCACCTTATGGGGCTTAGTGTTTTATCGGATGATCATTTTATGGGTGAGGCCCTGAAAGAGGCCCAAAAAGCTTTTGATGCTGATGAAGTGCCTGTTGGGGCTGTCATCGTTTGCCGGGGGCGCATCATAGCGCGGGCACACAACCTCACGGAGCGCCTGACCGATGTCACCGCCCATGCCGAGATGCAGGCCATTACGGCTGCGGCCAATTTCCTGGGCGGGAAATATCTGAACGACTGCACCCTTTTTGTGACCCTTGAGCCCTGCCTGATGTGTGCCGGGGCCCTGAACTGGTCGCAGATCTCCAAAGTGGTCTATGGCGCCGATGATGAGAAGAAAGGATATTCCACTTACCACAGCAAGCCCTTCCACCCAAAAACGGAGGTGGTAAAAGGCATCAGGGCCGCAGAATGTGCAGCCCTGATGAAAGATTTCTTTAAGAAAAAGCGTGGCTGAGCAGCCTGCTTTGATTACTCCATATATTCTTTCTTGATGGTCTCGTAGTCGGGGATGTTTCGGTGTGCCCACTTGCCCAGTACTATGCCATCCTTCATCAATACCAGCCCGGGATTTGAGCGGATGATGGTTTTTAGCATTGTCCCGTCGGCGTTATAAAACCGGAAAGGAGTCTGGTGTTCGTGCCTGAAGGGGTCAATGTAGTCGTAAGGCGTGCCTGTCAGGGCGATGAAAGAGTGCCCCTCAGCTTCTGCCGCAGCGGCAATGGGGTTGATCCTTTTAGCAAAGGCTTTGGTGTTGGCCCGCTCCAGGTCATACACAATCAGCAAGAACTGGTAATCGGGATTGCCAATGTAGATCTCGCTGAAATCATCGCCATACTCATCGTGGATGGCGAAACCATCAATGGGTGCAGGTACGTAAGCTTTGATGACTTCGCTACGCTGATTTTTAAACTTCCAGACCTTGCTCCATTCCTCATCGTCCCAGGGGTAATCCGTGGCTGGGTATTCTTTAGTTTCCCCTGTTTGTTGGTTTTCAAAGGTGAGGTAGATGTTGGCTTCTTCGGGTTCGGGAGTCATCAGTTCTATCATGTTATTGCCCACCTTCCAAGGCCGGAAATCAATCAGTGGGAGGTTGCGCAGGCAATAAACAGAAATCAGTACCCCAATCAGGGCTACCACGCCCGAGAGGTACCAGTCCTTGCGCTCTGACCAGAGGGGTTTTATCTTTTTGCGGTATATGAATATGAGGATGGCAGCAGCCAGGAAGACAATGTTTTTGTAAAAGGTCTGCCAGTTGCTGATCACCAGGGCATCGCCGAAGCAACCGCAGTCGGGCACGGGGTCGTAAAGGGCCACATATAAGGTCAGGGGGGTGAAGAACAGCATGAACAACAGCCCGCCCCAGGCAGTGACCTTCATTTTAATGCCCAGCAGGGTGTTTAGCCCGATCATAAACTCAAGGGTGCTCAGGATGATGGCAAGCACCAGGGCAAAGGGAAACAGCCATTCCAGGCCAAAGGAGAGGAAATAGTCTTGAAACTTATAGGTGGATCCCAGGGGGTCGATGGCTTTCACAAAACCTGAGAAGATAAACACCAGCCCGAAGAGCATGCGGGCAATCCATAGCAGAACTTTCATCAATTTTGGGTTTATATCCTTAAACGCAAGACCAGTGAGAAAAGTTTAGCTTTTCCCACTCAAAATAATAAAGAATCCCTGCCTTCCAGGCTATGGGAGGCAGAGATCTTATTGCTTATGGGAGGGAAACCCTCAAAAAGCTGTTTTCTTTTACCTTGCTGCAGGCGCTTTGGCGGCTGGCTCGGGCTGAAAACCTGCACGCTCTTCCACCTTACCACGAATGCGGAATATCTTTTGCCCTGCAGGGTCATTCGACATGGCAGTGATGGTACGGCTGATGTTGTGCACCCGTGGAGCGGGCCTGAATTGAGCATTGATAACGCCTTTTTCGCCCGGCTTGATGGGCTCTTTGGTCCAGTTGACGATTCGGGTGCCGCAGCAGCCACGAACCGAACTGACAATCAAGGGCTGATCACCGGTGTTTTCGAACTCCACTTCAATGGAGATTATATCCAGACTGTCGGTATAATAGGTGCCAAGGTCAACGGATTGTTCACTGTATTCAAACTTAGGGCCTGTGGCTTGTCCAAAAAGCATGGTGGTGCTGAACACCAGAATGCAAAAAAGAAAAGAAACCTTTTTCATAGCATTCAAATTTTGTGTTTAAGAAAAGTAATTAGTTAACTGAAAACATTATTTAACAACAATTATACCAAAGTTCGGGTTTTTTTCAATTGTTTTGCCGAAAACTTTAAACCTTCCTTTTGGAAAGCCTCCCTTTGAGGGAAACGTTTTAATGACTGCTGTATTTTAAACTGCCTAAATGAAACTTTCTAACTTCCGGTCGTCTTTCCTTTTTTTTAAATAGGAAAATAATTTCTTTACTAAGAAAGGATTGCGACCAAAATTGTTTTTTTCATCACAAGGCGTTTTTTATTGCAGTCTAACAGGCAAAGGTAATAAAATCCTAAAATAATCCTAAGTGTTTTTCGGAAAATTTATTGCATTATTCTCCTGAATCCTGTAATTGAGCTGCAAAAAAAAAGCTGCCAAAGGGCAGCTTAATAAAAGAATCCTGAACCAGGGGATTAGTGGCAACGGTTAATACAATCAATGATTTGTTCCAAAGCATGCGGTTTGAGGAAATAGAATGTATTTTTCCCTGCCCGGCGTGAATCCAGTACGCCTTTGGTCTTCAAAATGTTCAGGTGATGCGAGGCCGAGGCTTGCTCAATCTTGAGGGTCTCGTATATCTCGGTGACATTCATTTGGTTTTTTCTTTCAAGCAGGCCAATGATTGCAATGCGCATGGGGTGCGCAATTGCCCTAAGCTTGCTAGCTGCTTCTTCCAATTTCTTGGGATCAAGTTTCTGGGTTGCCATAATGTTTATTTGTTTTTTTAAGTGAATACTAATTTACCAGATGTGACAAATATATAAATATATTTTGAAATATCCTAGCCTTTGGAATTATTTTTCTTAGATGTTTATGGGATAAACAACTGAAAATCATTGACAGGATTGGAGAAAACCAAAAATAAGCGCTAAACGGGTGTTTAGCGCTTTTTAGAATTTTTAACAACTTGTTTAATGGCCCTTATGCGCACACAGCTTGGCTGAGAGGAATTCCCTGTTCATCTGGGCAATGAATTCAACAGAAATGCCTTTGGGGCAGTCGAATTCACAGGCGTAGGTATTCGAGCAAAAGCCAAAGCCCAGCTCGTCCATCTTCTCTACCATTCGCTGCACGCGTTCGGCAGCTTCCACCTTGCCCTGTGGCAGGAGGGCAAATTGCGACACCTTGGCAGCCACAAAGAGCATGGCCGAAGAGTTCTTGCAGGCTGCCACACAGGCCCCGCATCCAATGCATACTGCCGCATCGAAGGCGCGGTCGGAGATCTTTTTATTGATGGGGATGTTGTTGGCCTCAGGCGCTGAACCTGTGTCGATGTTCACAAAGCCTCCTGCGTTCATGATCTTGTCGAAAGCACTGCGGTCCACCGCCAGGTCCTTGATGATGGGGAAAGCCTTGGAACGCCAGGGCTCTACCACAATGGTTTCGCCGTCCTTAAAGGCCCGCATATGCAATTCGCAGGTGGTGGTGTGTTGCTGGGGCCCGTGCGGCCGGCCGTTAATGTACAGCCCGCAGGTGCCGCAGATGCCCTCCCGGCAGTCGTGTTCAAACGTGACAGGCTCTTTTCCCCCTTCGATGAGCTGCTTGTTGAGGTAATCGAGCATTTCCAGAAAGGACATTTCGGGCGAAACATCCCTGAGTTCGTAATCTTCGAACCTTCCCTTGGTGCTGGCGTTTTTCTGACGCCATATTTTCAGTTTAATATCCATGGCTTCAATCGGTTAAAGACTTATTTATAACTCCGTTCCTTGAGTTCCACAAACTCGAACTTCAGGGGTTCCATGTGCAGGAGGGGCTTTTGGGCATGCCCCTGGTATTCCCAGGCTGCCACGTAGGCATAATTGGCATCGTCGCGTTTGGCCTCGCCCTGCTCTGTTTGGTACTCCTCGCGGAAATGCGCCCCGCAGCTTTCATTGCGGTCCAGGGCATCTTCCATCATCAGCCGCCCCACCTCAAAAAAGTCGGCAACCTTCAGGGCTTTCTCCAGCTCCTGGTTCAGCTCGTTGGCATCCCCGGGGATCTTTATCTCTTTCCAGAACTCCTCTTCCAGCTGATCGAGCAGCACCCTGCCTTTCTTCAGGCCTTCGGCAGTGCGAAACATCCCGCAGTGGTCCCAGAGGATCTTGCCCAGCCGCTTATGGAAGGAAGAGGCAGTCTGGGTTCCATTTACCGACATCAGGCGGTTGATACGTTCCTTCACCTCTTTTTCGGCCTGGTCAAATTCAGGGTGTTTGATATCCGTTTTTGGGCTGCGGATCTCGTCGGCCAGGTAATCGCTGATGGTATAAGGCAAGATGAAGTAACCATCGCCCGAGCACTGCATCAGTGAGCTGGCCCCCAGGCGGTTGGCGCCATGGTCCGAGAAGTTGCTTTCGCCAATGGCATACAGCCCCGGAATGGTAGTCATCAGGTTGTAATCGACCCACAGGCCGCCCATGGTGTAATGCCCTGCCGGATATATGCGCATGGGTTCATTGTAGGGGTTGATGCCGGTGATCTTTTCATACATCTCAAACAGGTTGCCATATTTGTCTTCGATGGCTTTCTTGCCCTGCTTTGCGATGGCATCCTTGAAGTCGAGATAAACCGAGAGCCCGGTATCGCCTACCCCGTAGCCGGCATCGCAGCGTTCCTTGGCGGCCCTGGAAGCCACATCGCGCGGCACCAGGTTGCCAAAGGCAGGATAGCGGCGCTCGAGGTAATAGTCGCGCTCCTCTTCAGGGATGCTGTTGGGGTGCCGTTTGTCGGCCTGTCCCTTGGGCACCCATACCCGTCCGTCGTTTCGCAGGGATTCCGACATCAGCGTAAGCTTGCACTGATAGTCGTTGAGCACGGGGATGCTGGTGGGGTGGATCTGGATGAAACTGGGGTTGGCAAACAGGGCGCCTTTTTTGTGGGCGCTCCAGGCTGCCGTGGCATTGCTGCCCAGGGCAAGGGTCGACAGGTAAAACACCGTGCCATAGCCCCCTGTGGCCAGCACCACGGCGTGGGCGCCATGCCTTTCAATTGCTCCTGTGACGAGGTTGCGGGTGATGATGCCCCTGGCCTTGCCATCGATGACCACCACGTCGAGCATATCGCGGCGCGAATACATGGTCACCCGCCCCTTTGCGATCTGCCGACTCAGCGAGGAATAGGTCCCCAACAGGCATTGCTGGCCGGTTTGCCCCTTGGCATAAAAGGTGCGCGAGACCTGAACCCCCCCAAACGAGCGGTTGTCGAGCGCTCCGCCATAGTCGCGCGCAAAGGGTACCCCCAGGGCAGTGAAATGGTCAATGACCAGGTTGCTGACCTCGGCAGCGCGGTAAACGTTGGCCTCACGGGCACGGTAATCACCCCCCTTGATCATATCCAGGAACAGGCGGTAAACAGAATCGCCGTCGTTCTTGTAATTCTTGGCGGCATTGATGCCCCCCTGGGCCGCTACCGAATGCGCCCGGCGGGGGGTGTCCTGAAAACAGAACACTTTCACCTTGTAGCCCAGCTCGCCCAGCGCACTGGCAGCTGAGGCCCCGGCCAGACCACTGCCTACGACAATGACCTCCAGTTTTTTCTTATTGGCAGGGTTCACCAAACGAAGCGAAGTCTTGTGTTTGCTCCACTTTTCGGCTATGGGTCCCTCGGGTATTTTCGAATCAAGCTTTATCATAGCTGACAGGTTTTCGGATGTGGTTTCTTAATGGAAGAACAGGAAATAAATGGGGATGATGCTAAACCCTATGCTGATCACCAGGGCGTAGATCGTCCCGATGACCTTAATGGCAGGGAAGTACTTGTCGTGGTTCAGGCCCAGAGTCTGGAATGCTGACTGGAAGGCGTGCTTGAGGTGGAAACCCAGAAATACAAAGCTGACCAGGTAAAGGATCACGTACAGCGGTTCCTTGAAAAGCACCACCGCCATCGAATAGAAATCGTGGGTGTCTTTGGCATAATCGGGCAAAGCAACCCATCCCAGCTTGATGAAAAAGAAGTTAATCAGATGGATAACCAGGAAGGTAAAGATGATCAAGCCCGTGTGTATCATGAACTTAGAGAAGAAGGAGGTCTCCGAGCCCTGGGCCACATAATACTTCACGGGGCGCGCCCGCGAGTTATTGATCCAGACAATAACCCCCATCAGGATGTGGATGATGAATCCCGCAAAGAGGACATACTCAACCACCTTGATGATGGGGTTGCTGCTGAGGAAGGCCACAGCAGCATCAAAGGCCCGGCTGTCGCCCGCCAACAGCAACAGGTTGGTCAGCAGGTGCGTGCATAGAAACAGCATCAGGAACAAGCCTGCAAGAGCCAGAATGGTCTTATGGCTCAAGGATGATAGCTTAAAATTCGATTGTTTCATGTGTGTTCTGGTTGTTTGGATTCACTGGGTTTGAAATGCACTATTTTTTAAAAAGCCTGGAAACCATTTTTTTGCCCCCTGACAGGCCCAAAGCGTTAAATAATTAAAAATCCTGTAGCTGGTTCAGGCAATTTTTAGTTAATTTGTAAGAACGACGCTTTTTTGGCCCGCTTCCACGGCCGTGAAAGTACGACAATTGTGGAAGGGTAAACAAATGTAGATTATAGAAGCATTTTTTGCAAACAATTCGCTAATTTGAATTCTTTTTAAATAACAATAAATCAGTAATTTTAAGGCTTCCTTTATTCCCTGCTTATGAAATACTTGCCCATTGACAACCAAATCTTTTCAGATAACCGAAAGAACTTTGTAAATAAACTGGCACCAGGTTCGGTAGCATTAATCTTTTCTAATGACGAACAGCCCCGCAGTGCTGACCAGTTTTTTCCTTTCCGGCAGCACCCCGATTTCTTTTACCTTACGGGCATTGACCAGGAAAAGAGCATGCTGATGCTGTTCCCCGACAGCCCCAATCCTGCCCTGCGCGAGGTGCTCTTCCTGCTTGAAACCAACGAGCACATCGCCATTTGGGAAGGGCATAAGTACACGAAGGAGGAGGCCACCCAGGCCTCGGGCATCTCTTCGGTGCATTGGCTGCCGGCCTTTGAAGGGATGATGAAGGAGGCCATGGTCTATGCCGAGCAAGTTTACCTCAACACCATCGAGAATCCCCGCTACCCCGGCGAGCACAACTACCGCAGCCTCCGCTTTGCCCACGACCTGATGAAACGCTACCCCCTCCATCATTACCGCAGGGCCAACCCCATCATCACCGCCCAGCGCCTGGTCAAATCGCCCGGCGAACTCGAGCTGATGCAAAAGGCCATTGACATCACCACCGGGGCTTACCTGAGGGTGCTGAAGTTTGTAAAACCCGGCGTGATGGAATATGAGGTAGAAGCCGAGGTGGCCCACGAATACATCCGCAACCGGGCTACCGGCCATTCCTTTTACCCCATCGTGGCCTCGGGCGCCAATGCCTGCGTGCTCCACTATGTGGCCAACAACCAGGAATGCCGCGATGGCGACCTGCTCCTGCTCGACACCGGGGCCGAATATGCAAATTATGCGGGCGACATGACCCGTACCTTCCCCGTCAACGGCCGCTTTTCCAAACGCCAGAAAGAAGTCTATAACGCCTGCCTGCGCGT